>JBIOIA010000118.1:0-7864 GCA_044449445.1 Gemmatimonadales bacterium | reverse complement strand
CGGTCGAGGAAGCGCGCGCGGCGGCGCGCCTCGATCCGCGCTCGAGCGAGGCGTATCGCTGGCTCGCGCTCGCCCTGGCGGGCGCGGGGCGGTTCGCGGAGGCCGGCGAGCAGTTCACGCAGTGGGAACGGCTGGCGGGGGGTGATGCGCCCGCCGGCGATCGCGACACGATGCGGGCCGCGAAGGCGGCCGCGGCTCTGCTCGCGCAACTCCTCGGAGGCGGCCATGGCTGACGACATCCGATCGCTGTCGGCGGCGCTCGCCGGGGATCCTTCGAGCCTGCGCTACGTCGAGCTGGCCGAGGTGTTGCGCCGGCGCGGGAAACTCGAGGAAGCCGTCCAGGTCGCCAACCACGGGCTGTCGCGCCACCCCGGTCACGCCGACGGGTACGATTGCCTGGCGCGGATCCTCGTGGACCGGGGCGATCTCGACGGGGCGCGCGCGGCGTGGGAGAAAGCGCTCGCGACCCAGCCGGAGCACGGCGGCGCGCTGCGCGGCCTCGGATTCCTGTTCTACCGGCAGGGCGACACCAGGCGCGCGATCGACGCGCTCGAGCGCGCGGTCCGCGCCGATCCCGCGGACGAGGCGGCGCGGCGCGCGCTGGCGCAGCTCGGCGGGCCGGCCGGCGCGGGCGAGGTGAAGCGCAAGACTCCCGCCGACGTGCCGCAGCTCCGTGACACCGGGGCGACCCTGCGCGCGCCGGTGTTCGCGGGGCTCGAGGGCGCCAGCTCCGACATGCTGCTGCTCGATGCGCGCGGACTGGTGCTCGCGGGCGGACTGCACGGCAGGCACGGAGAGGACGTCTCGGAGCTCGCCGCGGCGGCGCTTGCCGGCGTCTCCGGCGAGGCGGGCCGCACCACCGAGTACCTCGGCATCGGCGCGTGGTCGGTGATCGTCGCGGAGGCGGAGCGGGCCAACGTCGTGCTCTCGCCGGTGGGTGACGGGTCGCTGCTGATGGTGCGGCGCGACGTCAGCACGCCGGTGGGGCTGGCGCTGCGGGTCGCCGAACGTGCGCGGGGGGCCGCGGCGCGGTGGCTGGAGGCGCAATCGTGACCGACCACCTGGAGCGCTCGCTGGAGCGGCTCTCGCGCGTGCGCGGCGTGCAGGGATCCATGTTCGTCGCCGCCGAGGACGGACTCGCGGTGTCCCAGCTCCTCATGGTCGGCGTCAACGGGAAGACGCTGGCCGCTTTCGCCGCCTCGCTGGCGCGCAAGGTGAGCGGCGCGGCGGCGGCGACCGGGGCGGGGCACGTAAAATTCGTGCAGATGCAGGCCGACCGCGGCGCGCTGCTCGTGGCGGTGGGCAAGGAGCTGCTGGTCGCGGTCATCGCGGAGGCGGGCGTGAACGTCGGCCTCGCGCGGCTCGAGATGATGCACGCGATCGAGGCGAGCGAGCGCGGGTGAGCACCACCGTCGTCGAGGCCTGGACCGAGCGACCGCTCGGGCGGTTCGTCGGCCAGTCGAGCGCGCGGCTCGTCGCGGTCATGACGCCGGCCGGGCAGGTGCTCGCGCAGCACGGCTTCACCAAGGCGGTGGACCTGATGTCCGCGGCGGCCCTGGGCGCCGCGATCATGGCCAGCAGCGGCGCGCTCGCGGAGCAGGTCGGCGAGCGGACGTTCGCGGCGCTCTACCACGCCGGGCAGCGCCACGGCATCCACCTGGCCGGCTGCGAGACCCCGCGCGGGAAGCTGATCGTGCTGACCGTATTCGGAAAGGAAACGTCGATCGGGCTGGTGCAGGTGTTCTTCGAGGAGTTCGCCGCGGCGCTCAGGCAGGCCGCCCCCGTGGATCAGCCGAAGCGGCCGATCCTCGCGGAGAACTTCGAGACCGAGCTCAACAGCAGTCTCGCAACGCTCTTTCGCCGGTGAGCCCATGTCGCTGGTGAACTTCACGACGCGCGAGATCACGTGCAAAATCGTCTACTACGGGCCGGGCCGGTCCGGGAAGACGAGCAACCTGCATTACATCTACGGGCAGGTGCCGGACGATCGCAAAGGGCGCATGGTGTCGCTCGCGACCCAGACCGACCGGACGCTGTTCTTCGACTTCCTGCCGCTCGAGCTGGGCTCGATCTCGGGGTTCACGACCAAGTTCCAGCTCTACACGGTGCCCGGGCAGGTGTACTACAATGCGACGCGGAAGCTTGTGCTCCAGGGCGCCGACGGCGTGGTGTTCGTCGCCGACAGCCAGGTGCGCCAGCTCGACGAGAACATCGAGAGTCTCCAGAACCTGCACCAGAACGTGCTGGAGCAGGGCATGGACGTCAGGACGCTGCCGATGATCCTCCAGTACAACAAGCAGGACCTGCCGCGCGAGCTCATCCTCTCATCCGCCGAGCTCGACGACGCGCTCAACTTCCGCAGCCTGACCTCGGTCAGCGCCGATGCCTTGCACGGTCCGGGCGTGTTCGAGACCCTGAAAGCGATCAGCGCCGACGTGCTCCGCAAGCTGAGCGAGGGCAGCGCGGCGCGCCGCTGATGGATCTCAATCCCCGCCTCCAGTTCGACGCCTTCGTCGTGGGGCCCAGCAACCGCCTGGCCTTCACGGCGGCACAGGCGGTCGCCCAGACGCCGGGGCAGGCCTATAACCCCCTCTTCCTCTATGGAAGGTCGGGGCTGGGCAAGACCCACCTGCTCCAGGCGGTGGGGTTCGCGTCGCAGCAGCAGGGCAATCTCACCGTCCGCTACCTGACGCTCGAGGAGTTCGTCGGCCAGTACCACGCGGCGGTCGCCGCCGGCGCGCTGGACGCGCTGCGCAAGAGCCTCGAGGAGACGCACGTCCTGCTGATCGACGACGTGCAGTTCCTGGCCAAGCACCGCGAGATGCAGTCCGAGCTGCTGCGGATCTCCGAGGCCATGCAGGGCAGCGGGCGCCAGCTGCTGCTCGCCTCCGACCGGCCGCCGGCCGAGATCGAAGACCTCGACGAGCGCCTGGTCTCGAGGCTCTCGGGCGGCCTGCTGGTGGACCTCGCGCCGCCGGACTTCGAGACGCGGCTGGCGATCCTGCGTCGCAAGGCCGACGACCGGAAGGTCGCGTTCGGCCCCGGCGTGCTCGAGGCCGTCGCCGAGGCGGAGACCGCGAGCGTGCGCGAGCTGGTTGGGCTGATCAACAAGCTCTCGGCATTCCAGGCCGTGAGCGACGCGCCGCTCACGCCCGCCGGCGCGAAGGCCCTGCTCGCCGAAGTGCACCCGGAGGACGGCCATGGCGCCCCCGCGGCGCCGCAGCCAGCTGCGGCCGCGGCACCCTCGCTGGCGGCGGCCGCCGACGAGTTCTCGGCCTTCCTCTCGGCCGTCACGCGCACGGTCGCCGATTCGCTCGACTCGTGGCGCAGCCGCGTCGGCGAGGCCGTGATGCGCTGGCAGGGCGAGGGCTACCGCACCGCGCGGCTCGAAGCGCTCATCAACAAGGAGAGCCTGCCCGATGTCGAGGAGGTGCTCGCGCAGTTCCAGCGTGACGTCGAGGCGCTGCGCGCACTGGCCGAGGAGGCGGGCGCGCTCGATCCGATGACGGCGGGCCACGCCCGGTTCCGTGATCCGGACAAGGTCGAAGATGCGCGCGCGTTCGTGGGCAAGCTGCGCGAGGGACTCATCCCGCCGCCCGCGCCGACGCCGGCGCTGACGCTCGAGACGTACGTGGTCGGCGCGGCGAACGAGGCGGTCGTGCGCGCGGCCAGACTCGTGGTGCAGGAACCGGGAAGACGCTACACGCCGCTGTTCCTGGTCGGGCCGAGCGGGGTGGGGAAGACGCACCTGCTCCATGCGATCGGCAACGCGCTCGCCTCCAGGACCAGGCTCGTGGCGTGCCTGGGCGCACAGACGTTCATCGAGGACCTGCTCGCCGCGATCGACGCGGACAAGGTCGAGTGGTGGCGGCGCCGCTACCGGAAGGCCGACGCGTTCCTGCTCGACGACGTCCAGCTGATCGCCGGGAAGGAGCAGACGCAGGACGAGCTGTTCAACCTGTTCAACGTGATGGCGGACACGGAGAAACAGCTGGTGTTCGCGGCGGACCGCGCGCCGGCGCAGCTCGAGGGCGTGGCGTCGCGTCTGGTGACGCGGTTCGAGGGCGGCCTGGTGGTCGAGCTGTCCGCGCCCGACCGGCCGATGCGCGAGGAGCTGGTGCGCCGCCTGCTCTCCGTGCACGGCGTCGCCGCCGACGAGGAGGTCGTCGAGTTCCTGGCCTCGCGCCCGGCGGACAGCGCGCGCGCCGTGCAGGGCCTCGTGAACCGCGCGCTCTCGGCGATCGAGACGGAGGGCGGCGGGCTCACCGTGGCCGCCGCGCGCGCAGCCGTCGGCGGCCGCGCCCCGCGCGCGTCGCAGGCGCAGGCGATCAGCGCGCCGCTGCCGACCGGTCTCGATCCCTCGCTGTCGAGCCGCGAGAAGGTCGTGTGGGACTGGCCCGACATCGCCGACCGCCTGGTCGAGGATCTGCACTGATGGCGATCAAGGGCAGCCTGCGCGAGGCGAGTCTCCCGGACGTGCTGCAGCTCCTGGCCATGGGCAAGAAGACGGGCTGCCTGTCCGTCGCCGACAAGAGCAACTTCGGCTACATCTTCTTCGACAACGGGCACATCACGTACGCGTCGATCGTCAACCGCCGTGACCGGCTCGGCGACGTGCTCGTGAAGAACGGTCTCATCACCAACGATCAGCTGATGGACGCGATCGACAGGCAGTCGCGCCAGCGCGACAAGCGCGTCGGCGAGCTGCTGGTGGACATGGGCGCGCTCTCCCGCACCGAGCTCGAGCGCTACATGCGGGTGCAGATCGAGGAGGCCGTCTACTACCTGTTCACCTGGACCTCGGGCACGTTCAGCTTCGAGAGCGACGTCAAGCCCGACACGCAGGACTTCACCGTCCACATCAGCCCCGAGTCGCTGCTGCTCGAGGGCGCGCGTCGGGTGGACGAGTGGAGCCTCATCGAGAAGAAGATCCCGTCGTTCGACCTGATCTTCGTGGTCGAGGCCGAGCGTCTCGCATCCTCGGACGTGACCCTCACCGCCGAGCAGCAGCGGATCATCCCGCTGCTCGACGGTACGCGCGACGTGACCCACCTCATCGAGGACTCCGGCGTGCTGGAGTTCGAGGTGGGCAAGGCGCTGTTCGGGCTGATCACCGCGGGCTTCGCGCACCGCCTGGGGCGCACCAGCCAGTCGGTGGCCGCGGACGCCGCCAGCGAGGCGCGCGTCGAAGAGCACCGGAACCTCGGCCTCGCCTTCTACAAGACGGCGATGCTCGACGAGGCGAGCGGCGAGTTCCGCCGGGTCGTGGACCTCCGGCCCGCCGACACGCAGGGCCACTTCTATCTCGGCCTGGTGGCGCTCCGGCAGGGCCGCTGGACCGACGCGGTGGATTCGCTGCGCCACGCCGCCGAAAAGAGCGGCGGCAGCGCCGCGATCCTCCACAACCTCGCGCTGGCGCTCGAGCAGATGGGCCGGCTCGCCGAGGCCGAGGCGGCGTACTCGGCCGCGGCGGCACGCGCGCCTAACGACTGGCACATCCTCGTCAGCTGGGGCGTGCTGGGCGTGAAGCGCGGCGACGGCCAGCATGCGCTCGAGCACCTCGAGAGGGCGCACGGCATGATGAACGCCGCACCGCCCGCCGTGTGGTTCTGGGCCAGGACGCTCGCCACGCTGCTCGTGAGCGGCGAGAGCGCGGCCCTGCAGGTGGCGGAAGAGGCCGCCCAGGCGCACCCGAAGCGGGCGGCACTGCGCAACAACCTCGCCGCGCTCTACGAGCGGCTCGGGAGGACGGCGGACGCGCAGGCGACGCTCCAGGCGGCTCTCGAAGAGGACCCGTCCATTCCGCAGCTCTCCAAGAACATCGGCGACCTGGCGTACAAGGCGGGAAGCGCGGACGAGGCCCAGGCGGCCTACCTGCGCGTGCTCAAGCTCGCGCCCCGGCTGGGCGACGACGTCTACTTCAAGCTCGGCAACATCGCCTTCAAGCAAGCGCGCCGTCCCGAGGCGCAGGGCTACTGGAAGGAGGTGCTGGCGCTGAACCCGGCCCACGAGCTGGCCAGGAAGAACCTCGAGACGCTGGAGCAGGCGCCGTGATGGGCCAGGACCTGCCGGACGAGGGGCTGCGCGCGCTGCTCGCGAAGATCGAGCGGAGGGGCCTGTCGGTGACCAGCTACCGCGAGCCGTGCCTGCGGCGCCGTCTGGCGGTGCGGATGCGCGCGCGCGGCGTCCACACGTTCGGCGACTACGCGAGCCTGCTCGACCGCATGCCCGAGGAGCTGGACCTGCTGCTCGACGCGCTGACGATCAACGTCACGAAGTTCTTCCGGAACCCGGAAACGTACGCCGTGCTGCAGGAGCGCGTGGTGCCGGAGCTCGCGGCGCGAGGCGGGCGGGTGTCGGTATGGAGCGCGGGGAGCGCCACGGGCGAGGAAGCGTACTCGCTCGCCATCCTGTTCGCCGCGGCGGCGGGGACATCGCGCGTGCGGATCGATGCGACCGATCTCGATCCCGGCGCGCTCGCGCTCTCCGAGCGGGCGGAGTATCCCGCGAGCGCGGTCGAGGACGTGCCGCAGGACCTCGCCGCGTGGGCGTTCCGGCCGGGCGGCCCGCCGTTCCACGTGGCCGACCGGGTCCGGCGGCTGGTGCGCACGGTGCGCCACGACCTGACGCGGGACGCCGCGCCCGCGCCGCCCTATCATCTGATCGTGTGTCGCAACGTGGTCATCTACTTCGACCGCCCGACGCAGGAGCGGCTGTTCGAGCGGTTCCACGAGGCACTCGTGCCCGGTGGCTGGCTGCTCCTCGGCAAGGTCGAGACCCTGTTCGGGGCGGCGCGCGCGCTGTTCCGGACCGAAGACGCGCGCGAGCGGTTGTTCCGCAGGCCGGCGTGAAGGAACGGGTCGTGAAGGTCGCCGACTGGGCCGTCGAGAAGGGAGAAGCGGTCATCGCGACCTACGGTCTGGGCTCGTGCGTCGCGTGCGTGCTGCACGATCCCGTGGCCGGCGTCGGCGGGCTCGCCCACGTCCTGCTGCCCTCGCCGACCCTGGCGCGCGACCGCTCGAACCCGGCGAAATTTCCCGAGACCGCCGTGCCGCTGCTGGTCGAGGAGATGGTGAAGCTCGGCGCGGCGCCGGAGCGACTGCGGGCGCGCCTGGTCGGCGGCGCGTCGATGTTCGCCCGGGTCGGCTCCGCCGGGATCGCGCTGATGGGGGACCGCAACGTCGCCGCGACGCGCGAGGCTCTCAAGGCGGCGAGAATTCCGATCGTCGGAGAGGACACCGGGCTCGACTACGGCCGCTCCGTCATCCTCCACCTGCCGGATGGCAACCTGGATATCCGCTCGGTGCTGCATGGGTCCCGCGAGCTCTAGGCCGCTGCCGACGGTGCTGGTGACGGACGACAGCGCGCTGATGCGGCGCGCGCTGTCGGACATCATCGACGCCTCGGGCGAGTTCCGGGTGGTGGCGACCGCGGTAAACGGGCTGGATGCGATCGAGAAGGTGCACGCGCACCAGCCGGACCTGGTGACGATGGACCTGACGATGCCGGAGCTCGACGGTCTGGGCGCGATCGGGTACATCATGAGCGAGTCGCCGCGGCCGATCGTGGTGGTGAGTGCGCGGGCCGGGCGCGACATGGCGGAGGCGATCCGGGCGCTGGAGCTCGGAGCGCTGGACCTGGTCGAGAAGCCGGAGGCCAACGAGGCGGCGACCGCCGACCCCGGGCGGCTGCTCGCCGCCCTGCGTGCGGCGGCCGCCGCCGACCTCAGCCAGGTCCGCGTCATGGATCATGAGTTTCGGCGCGGCATCGCCGACGATGTAGTGAAGCTCGGGTACGGTGAGGCGGGTGTTCAGCGGCAGGAACACCGCGCCCAGCCGTCCGCAGGCGAACTGCACCTCGAGCG
>JBIOIA010000117.1:0-7886 GCA_044449445.1 Gemmatimonadales bacterium | reverse complement strand
GCCGCTTCCTCATGACGATCCCGGGCGACCGGGTGCGCGGCCAGCAGCTGCAGTTGCGCGTGCGCGCGATCGGCTATCGGCCGAGCAGCCGTCCGGTCACCATCAGCGTCGGCGAACAGACGGCCGACTTCTCGCTCGCGGCGGACGTGAACCGCCTCGACGAGATCGTCGTGACGGGCGTGATGGAAGGCACCGAGAAGGCGCGCCTGCCGTTCACCGTGAGCACGGTGGATGCGGCCGACGTGCCGGTCCCGGCAACCGACCCGCTGCGCATGCTGGCCGGCCGGGTGCCGGGCGCCAGCGTCGTGTCGGCCAGTGGCCGGCCCGGCGACGCCCCGGCGATCATCCTGCGTGGCCCCACGTCGCTCAACGCCAGCGGCCGCAGCCAGGAGCCGCTGTACATCGTTGACGGCACCATCATCAACGGCAACCTGCCGGACCTCAACCCGGCCGACATCGAGAACATCGAGGTCGTGAAGGGTGCCGCGGCCGCTTCGCTGTACGGCGCGCGCGCCGGCAACGGCGTCATCCAGATCACGACCCGCAGCGGCCGCCGCGCGGCGGACGGCATGAGCTTCAACCTCCGCGGCGAGACCGGCGCCAGCAACCTCAACCGCGACTTCGGTCCGGCGACGACTACCTCGATGATGTTTGACCCCAGCGGAACGCGCTTCTGCGCCAACGGTCCGGCCGCCGCCCCGCTGTGCTCCAGCACGATCGACTGGAACACCGAGGCCGCCCGCGTCAACAACGCGCCGGGCGACAACGCGCTGGGCCCCGTGACGTTCCCGCTCGATCCCGGCAACGGCGTGGCCCTCCCCGCGCTGCGCAACGCGTACCAGGCGCAGACCTATCCGGGCCGCACCTACAACGTCGTGCACGCGTCCATCGACAACGGGGCGTTCGAGAACTCCACGCTCGACATGACGGGCCGGTTCAACAACACGACGGTGTTCGCCAGTGCTTCGGGGCTGGACCAGGCCGGCTCGATCCGCTATCTGAGCGGCTTCCAGCGCTACTCCGGCCGCCTCAACGTGGACCAGCGCATGGGCTCGCAGTGGACCGCGTCGCTGCGCACGTACTACGGCCGCAGCTTCCAGGACGGCCTCGCCTCCGACAATTTCTTCGGCAATTCCGGCACCGACCCCACCTTCTTCAGCCTGACGCGCCAGCGCTCGATCGAGAACCTGCTGGCGACCGACACGCTCGGCCGGCTGTACATCCGGACCGACCTCCAGGGCGGCGGCGCGCAGAACGCCAACCCGCTCTACTACACGCAGAACACCAAGGACAACGCGGTCACGGACCGCTTCCTGGGCGGCCTGACGCTGCGCTACACGCCGGCGCGGTGGGTGGACTTCGAGGGCAGCTTCAGCTACGACTACGAGAACTACGACGAGAACTACTTCCAGGACAAGGGGTACCGGACGACGTCGTCCGGCACCACGACCTACCTGGGATACGTCTACCAGGACGGGCAGCGGACGCAGGGCTACAACATGAGCCTCAACGCCACGTTCCGCGCCCAGCTGACGCACGACATCTCGAGCCGCTACAGCTTCCGCGCGCTGTACGACGAGAATGACCAGAACATCCAGAACGGGCAGGGCTCGACGCTCGCCGCCGTTGGTGTTCCGCAGCTGCCGAACGCCACGACCGGCCTCACGCTCGGCTCGGGGTACACCCAGGTCAATGAGATCGGCTATTTCGCCGGCGCGAACTTCGACCTGTTCAACGGCCGCTACGGCGTGGACGGCCTGCTGCGCCGTGACGGCAGCTCGCTGTTCGGCTCCGCCAACCGGTGGAAGACTTTCGGTCGCGCCTCGGGCTACTGGAACGTCGCGCTCGAGCCGTGGTGGTTCGCCCCCTCGGCCCTGAGCAGCTTCAAGCTCCGCGCCTCGCACGGTACCGCGGGCGGGCGGCCGCGCTTCAGCGCCCAGTACGAGACGTGGGCGGTGTCCGCCGCGGGGGTCAGCTTCGGAACACTTGGCAACAATCAGCTGAAGCCCGAAGTCACGACCGACAACGAGGTCGGCGCGGACATCGAGTTCTTCCGTCGCGCGCTGCTGACCGTGACGTACGACAAGTCCCGGACCGAGAACCAGATCCTGCTGGTGCCGAACGCGTCGGAGAAGGGCTTCGCCAACCAGTGGAACAACGCCGGCGTCATTTCGAACCGGACCTGGGAAGTGTCGCTCAATCTGCCGGTCATCCAGCGGCGTGACGTGAGCTGGAGCTGGACGTTCGGCTACGACCGCACCCGCACCATCATCGATTCACTGACCGTCGCGCCGTACAACTACGGCTCGGTCACGCAGTCCACGACCACGCTCTACCTGGCGCAGACGGGCGAGCAATACGCGTCGATCTACGGCCGCAAGTTCATCACCGACTGCGCCCAGCTGCCCGCGTCGTTCGCGAACGACTGCAGCAACACCGCCAGCAACACGGCGTTCCAGAAGAACGATGACGGCTTCATCGTGTACGCTGGCGGTACGCTGGGCTCCGCCAATCCGTTCACCTACCGGGACGGCATTACCAAGAACCTGTGGCAGACCGGGCTCAGCGGAGTTACGGCCCCGTGGGGCGTGACGGCGAACTTCGGCATGCCGATCATCATCCGCTCCCCGACCTGCCTCGATCCGGTCTCGGGGAACCTCATCGCGCCGGCGGGCACGTGCTCCGCGCTCCAGTCGCCGCTCGGCAGCGGGCTGCCCCATTACCAGTTCTCGATCGGGCAGAACTTCCAGTACCGCAGGCTGAGCGTCTACGCCCTGCTCCAGGGCGTCATGAACCGCATGGTGTTCAACGAGGGCTTTGCCTGGGCGCACCTGGACTTCCTGTCGGGTGACATCGACCAGAGCGGTCGCACGGTCCAGACGGCGAAGCCGATCGGCTACTACTTCCGCGCCGGTCCGCCGGACAACTCGGCCGGCATCGGCGGGTTCTACGATATCCTCGGCCCGAACAGCTACAACGTGCAGAATGCGAGCTACGCCAAGCTGCGCGAGCTGTCCGTGGCGTACAACATCGGGCCGGTGTCGGGCGTCGGGAACTGGACGGTCAGCGCGATCGGGCGCAACCTGTTCACGATCTCGAACTACCCCGGATTCGATCCCGAGACTGGCCAGGGTGGCGGGCTCGGCAACTCCGCGGCCATCAATGCCGTGGATGCCTTCACGTTCCCGAATCCCCGGACGTTCACTTTCGCCCTGTCCACGAGCTTCTAGACGGCGGCGTCCTTCCGGCGCGGGCGCTTCGGCGCCCGCGCAGGGAGCGCCCGCGTTGGAGGTAGATGATGCGAACCGCGAAACTCGTTCTGGTCGGCCTGATGGTCATGGGCGCTGCGGCGTGCTCGGACTCGCTGAACGTGGCGAACACCCAGAGCGCAGACCGGGCTCGCGCTCTCGCACGCCCCAGCGACGTGGAGGCCCTCATCGGCTCCTCGTATTCGGCCGTGCACAATGCCACGCTCGGCGCCTTCTGTGCCATCAACACGCAAAGCATGTCGATGAGCCTGGAGAATTACTCCAACCTGGCCAACAACAACATGGGTCCGCGCGCAGCCATTCCGCGCGCGCCGGTGGACAATTCGCGCAACAACGCCGTAGCGGCGAGCAACTATCGTGACTTCCTGAACCTGCACCGCGCCGCGCGGCAGGCCGCGGTCGGGCTGGCGGCGGTGAACGCCACGGGCTTCACGTTCTTCCCGCCCAACGCGTCGCAGCTGGCGCGTGCCAGGGCGATGTCGTACTTCGTCATTGGAACGGCGCTGGGCAACGTGGCCCTGCTCTACGACCAGGGCTCGGCTATCAGCCCCAACGACAACCCGAACGACCCGACGCCGATTCCGTTCGTGGCGTACGATTCGCTCATGAGGTACTCGCTGACCATGCTCGACTCCGCGATCGCGGAGGCGGGCCTGGCCGCCGGGAGCTTCCCGCTCACGTCCTCGCAGAACTGGTTCGGAGCGCCGGGAGTGGCAATGACGCAGGCGCAGTTCATCGGATTCGCCCGGGGCTACAAGGCCCGCTTCCGGGCGGGCGTAGCGCGCGATCCGACCTCCCGTGCGGCCGTCAACTGGGCGAACGTCATCGCTGACGCCAATGCAGCTCTCGCTGCGTGGCCCGGCGGCGTCGTCCTTCCCATGCTGCCGGCGTCGGGCTGGGATATCGGGTACCTCTCGACGATCTTCCAGAGCAATCAGCAGTCGTGGACGATGATGTGGGCGTTCATCATCGGCATGGCGGACACCAGCGGCGGCTACCAGAACTGGGTCGCCACGGCGAACACCTCCAAGCTGCCGTTCCTGGTCGTGACCAACGACCTTCGGTACCCGCAGGGCCTCACCCGGACGGCGCAACAGGGCCCCGGGTGCCCGGCCGCCTGCACCAGTGGGCAGGGTACTGCCGCGGCGCCGATGCCCGCCGGCCAATACATTCGCAACCGCGCCGTGTCCGACTGGAACGGCGACCCGTACGCCAACTCGTGGTATGACCACGAGCGCTGGAATGCGTTCGTCCGCGCGTCCAGGATCGGCAACTTCCCGATCATGCCGGCCACCGAGCTCAGGATGCTGGCCGCCGAGGGCGACATCCTGACCGGCGCGATCGACGCCGCGGCGACGCTCATCAACGTCACCCGCACCGCGAACGGGCTCACCGCGCTCCCAGCCGGCATGACCCTGGCGACGCCGGTCCCCGGCAGCGCCAACGGGTGCATCCCGAAGATCCCGGCGATCGTCGCCGCCGGTACGGGCACGGTCGCCTGCGGCACGATCATGGAGGCGATGAAGTGGGAGAAGCGGATGGAGACCGAGTTCACCGCGCCCTACGCGTGGTATATCGACGCGCGCGGCTGGGGTGACCTGCCGGTCAACACCGCTACCGAGTGGCCGACGCCGTATCAGGAAATCGACTCACGCCAGCTGTTCGCAAACCCGCCTGCTTACACGCTGTCGTTCGGCGGCGGCGGACCGAGTTCGGCTTTGGCCAACACGTACGGATTGCATTAACGAGGCAGAGTGCGTGTTTCAGATTTCGTAGGACGATTGCTGTTGTGCCTGGCGCCGGCTGCGCTGGGGGGGTGCTATGTCTACACGTTCGCCCCGACCACTCCGGCGCCCGGTGCCCGGTTGGCTCTGGATCTGAACGACCTGGGTCGCCAGCAGCTGGCGGAACACGTCGGACCGGGCGTGGCGAGAATCGACGGATGGGTGGCGTCGTGCAGCGACTCCGAGTACACCATCCGGGCCGAGCGAACGATCGGGCTGACGGGCGGCACGACGCCGTGGAATGGCGAGCAGGTCATCGTCCGGAAGTCCTGGGTGGGCATGGCGCGGGAGAAGCGGTTTTCGCCGCAGCGTACCGCCGTGCTCGCGACAACGGTTACCGCCGGCTTCGTGGTCTTCCTGGCGACGCGAGGCCTGCTCGGAGGCGGAAGCAGCACGGATATTCCAGGCAACGGAAACGGCGGCGGCAACAACGGTACGTGAGCTGGAGCTCAGCGCAAACCCTTTTGACGGTGAGAGCTGCGACATGAAACTGTTCCGGGTCGGTGCACTGTTCCTTCTGGTGGGCGCGGCGGCATGCACCAACGACACCGCCGGTTCGATTAGCGCGCTGCCCCCGCTGGCGGGCCTGCGCTACATGGCCGTGGTTCCGGACACGGGCGCGTTGGACTTCCGGATCGTGGACATCGTGGCCTACGCGCCGAACCAGACGGCCGCGACGTTCCGTGCGGGCGGCCTCCAGGACGGCATCAGCACGTCCGGGTTTAACCCGCTGCCGCTGGCGACCGCGGCCGGGACGCACATCATCACCGTGTTCCTGAACAGCACGATTCCGACCGTCGCGTCCACGGTCCTCAGGGCTGATACTGTCACGCTCACCGCGGGCCTCAATTACACGTACTACCTGTTCGGGTACGCGAAGCCGGCTGACGGCACTCCGGCGCTCACCTCGGTGCTGACCGTCGATAGCGCCACAGTCGCCGCCGGCAACATCAGCGTGCGCGTCCTCAACCTCGCCGGCTCGCTGGCGGGTAACCCCGCGGGCATCCCGAACGGCAACCTCGACGGCCGGGTCGCCCTGACGACCGTCGCCAACCCGCTCCCCGGCGCGGCCAACTACAGCAACCTGGCTCCCGGGAACCTCAGCTCGTACGTCAGCTTCCCCGTCACGGCGGCCGGCACGGTCTATCGCCTCGCGGTGACGCCGACCGGCTTCGCGACGCCCATTGCGTTCCAGGCGAATCTCCCGGTCGGAACCGCCGGCAATTCCACCACGCAGCCGGTTCCCGGAACGGCCGTGGCCGGCACGGGCATCACGGCGATCCTGGTTCCGCAATCCGTCGTGGGCACCGGCGCGCCGCAGACCGCCGCGGCGAGCACGAGCACCAACATCGACTCGCTGACCCGCAGCAACGACACCGTGACCGTGTGGCGCCACATCACGCCCGGCAACGGCGGCGCAGCTTCCCCGTTGACCTGCAACACGGCCGTGGCCGCCGGCCCGGCGGCGAATGACATCCTCGCCGTTTCGGGGGCAACCCAGCCCGAGTTCAACGGGTCGGTGTCCGTCATCTCGGTCACGGCTGGAACGAGCCAGACGGTCGATACGTCGCGGCAGACCGTCACGCTCGGCGGTGGAGTGGCCGGCAACACGTTCACCCTGAAGTATGGCGCCAACACGACCGGCGCGATCGCGTACGACGAGACCCCGGCGGGTGTCCAGGCGGCCCTCGGCGCGCTGGCCTCCATCGGCGGCGTCGCCAACGTGAAGGTCACCGGCCCGACCGGCGGCCCGTATGTCATCGTGTTCATCGGCACGTTCCTCGGCACCAACCCCGTGACCACGCTGGTCGCGACGCCCACCGGCGGCGTGCTCACGGCGGCCGTCGCCGTGAGCTACAACTGTCTCGGCGCCGCTACCTCGTCGCGGTTCCGTTATCGGCTCAACGGCACCACGCCCGTTGTTTCGCCGGCCACCGGCGCACCGAAGTTCAAGATCGTGACCGCAGGGACCGCGGACTTCACGATCCCCACGGTCCTGTACATGATCGACGTACTGCCCGCGCGCACGGCCCCATAAGCTCGCGCGCCGGTTGACGATAGGACCCAGCGCCCCGGCAAGCCGCCGGGGCGCTGTCGCTTCCGGCCCCCGCTCAGGCCGCCGAAACGAAGCGGCGACCGCACTCGTATATTCCCTGCAGATGCCCGCGCTGTTGCTGCTGCTCTTCCAGCTCCAGATCCCGGCCCCCGTCGGGTATGTCAACGATTTCGCGCACGTCATCCGGCCGGCCGAGGCGGCCGCGATCTCGAGCACCATCGAGGAAGTGCGGCAGAAGAGCGGCGGAGAGATCGTCGTCGTCACACTCGCGGACATCCAGGGCCGCGCCTCGATCGACGTCGCGCGCGACATCGGGCGCAGCTGGAAGGTCGGCGCGCAGGGCGGCGCGGGCGACGCCCGGCGCAACGCCGGCGTGGTGCTGCTGCTCGTGCCGGGTCAGCGCCCCGGCGATGGTCACAGCGACGTGGCCATCGCGTCCGGAACCGGCGCGGAGGGGTTCGTCACCGACGCCCTCGCGGGCCGCGTGCGCGATGCCATCGGGCGCACGGCGGTGGAGCGGGGCGACTTCGGCGCGGGACTCGAGGCCGGCGTACGGGTGCTCGCCGAGGCCTACGCGCGGGAGTTCAATTTCGAGCTGACCGGCGGCGCACCAGCCCAACCGGACCAGGAGCCACCGGGGCGATCTCGCGGCCCCCAGCGCATCCCGGTGGGCTTCCTGGTCTTCGTGGTGGTCGTGCTGGTTCTGATGATCAGCCACAGGGGCGGCCGGGGCCTCCTGGCGGCGATGATCTGGAGCTCCGTGCTCGGAGGAGGCCG
>JBIOIA010000116.1:0-7909 GCA_044449445.1 Gemmatimonadales bacterium | reverse complement strand
GAAGAAGTCGAACGCGTCGAGCGTCCAGCCGAGGAAGCCGGCGAGGACGGCGGCGCGATGGTCGGCGGGCGGCGGGCTACCGGGCGGGGCCGTGGGCGATGGCATCGGGAGCCCGCTCACGGTGGCACCTCTTGACACCGCGCGCAAGTCTCGCCGGCCGTAGGCGTCTCCTGCTTGACCCCGCGGGCGGTTCACACATAGCTTCGCTTCTCGTGAGCCAGCTCGATTTCGCCGACGATGTTCTCGCCCGGATCCGCGAACGGTCCGGGCCCTACGACGCGCGCGCGTACCTGTTCGTGCTCGCGGCGCTGGAGCATCTGCAGCGCCGCCTGGAGCAGCGCCGCCACGTCAGCGGCGAGGAGCTGGCGGTCGCGTGCCGCGACTTCGCGCTCGAGCAGTACGGGTTGCTCTCGCGCACGGTGCTGGAGCACTGGGGCATCGCGCAGACCGGCGACCTCGGGCGCATCGTCTTCACGCTGATCGACGTCGGGCTGCTCAAGGCGCAGGAGAACGACCGGCCCGAGGACTTCGTGGGCGTGTACGTATTCGCCGAGGCCTTCGAGGCGGACTATCCGTGGAATTCGTGGCGGGAGGAATGGAGCAGGGACTAGCCGGCCGATGATCCGCCTCCGCCGCCCCGCCGTCGCCGGCCTCTTTTATCCCGCTCAGCCGGCTGTCCTTCTCACAACAGTCCAGGAACTCTTAGGCGGCACCGACGCACCCCAGGCCGCGATCGCCGTCATCGCTCCTCACGCGGGCTACGTGTACTCCGGGCGCACGGCCGGCCGTGTCTTCTCGAATGTCGCTGTGCCGCGGCGCTGCATCGTGCTCGCGCCCAACCACACCGGCGCGGGCCGTTCCACGCACGGCGGCAGCGTCTACGCGGTCGGCGCGCTCCAGACGCCGCTCGGCGACGTCCCGGTGGACGAGATCCTCGCCGCCGAGCTCCTCGCCGGCTGCCCGATCCTCGAGGACGACCCCGAGGCCCATCGCGCGGAGCACGCCGTCGAGGTCATGCTCCCCTTCCTCTTTGCACGGCGGCCCGACGTCGCCATCGTTCCCATCGTGCTGGGCTGGTCGGACTGGCCCCACACCCGCACGCTGGGCGACGCGCTGGCAAGGGCGGTGCGCTCCTCCGCCGAGCCGGTGCTGCTGGTCGCCAGCAGCGACCTGAACCACTATGAGGACGCGGCCACCGGCCGCCGCAAGGACGAGATGGCACTGGCCGAGATCGCGAAGCTCGACGGGGAGGCGCTGCTCGACGTGACGAGGAAACGCCACATCACGATGTGCGGACGCGTGCCCGCGGCCGCGGTGCTCCATGCCGCGCGGCAGCTCGGCGCCACGCGCGCCGAGGTGGTGGACTACGCGAACTCCGGCATGACCACTGGCGACGACTCTTCGGTCGTGGGTTACGCCGGCATCGTGATCCGGTGAGCGTGATCCCCGTTCTCACGGCCGAGCAGGCCGCCGCGTGGGACAAGTCGGCGCGCGAGGACGCGAATATCCCCTCCCGCGTGCTCATGGAATCGGCCGGGCGCGCGGTCGCGGCGGCCATCGCGCGGCATTACGAGACGGCGCTCGAGCGGGGCGTGCTCGTCGTGTGCGGCAACGGCAGCAACGGCGGCGACGGCTGGGTCGCCGCGCGCGCGCTCGCGGCGCTCGGCGCCCGCGTCAGCGTGCACGCGCTCGCCGGCGAGGCCTCGCCGGACAACGCGGCCAACCGCGCGCTCGCGCTTTCGCACGGCGTGCGCCAGGTCGGTATGGACGATGACTGGGGCGCCCAGGGCGTGATCGTGGACGCGCTGCTCGGCACCGGCGCCACGGGTGCGCCGAAGGGCGGCGTCGCAGCGTGCGTCGAGCGCATGATGCGCGCGGGCGCGCCGGTGGTCGCGGTGGACGGGCCCACCGGCCTCGATCTCACGAACGGAATCGTGCACGCGCCGTGCGTGCGCGCGGGGATGAGCGTCACGTTCGGCGGCTACCGTCGCGGCCATCTGCTCCAGCGCTCGATGTGCGGCCGGATCGTCGTGGTCGAGATGGGATTCCCGCTGCCCGATCCGTCGTGGCCCGCGGTGGTCACCGATGGGTGGCTCGCCCGCGTGCTGAGCCCGTTCAGCGCCGAGATGCACAAGGGCGACCGCGGCAAGGTGCTCGTGATCGGCGGCTCCGACGGCATGGCGGGTGCGGCGATCTTCACGGCGAAGGCCGCGCAGCGATCCGGCGCGGGGCTCGCACGCATCGCCGTGTCGGAGCAGTCCGCGCGCGCCTCGCAGGCGAACAATCCCGAGATCATGTGCACCACCAGCGCGCTCGCGGGGCCGCTCGAGCCGGAGCTGATCGAGGCGATCGGCTGGGCGGATGCCGTCGTGCTCGGCCCCGGCCTCGGCCGCGGGGCGCTGAAGAGCGCGTTCGCGCGCAGCGTGCTCGGCACCGTGACCGCGCCGGTGCTGGTGGATGCGGACGGGCTCATGGCGTTCAAGGGCGCGGCGAACGACCTGAAGACGCTGCTCCAGGGCAAGCGCGCGCTGCTGACGCCGCACAAGGGAGAGTTCGCGGCGCTGTTCCCCGATCTCGCCGAGGGCGCGCGGAGGGACCCGTTCGCCGCGGCGGCCGCTGCCGCCGAGCGCGTCGGGCAGGCGGTGCTGCTCAAGGGCGTGCCCACGGTGATCGCCGCGGCCGGCGTGCCGACCCTCGTCTCGGCGTCCGGCAATCCGGGTCTCGCGACCGGCGGCACGGGCGACGTGCTCTCGGGCATGGCGGCGAGCTGGCTCGCGCGCGGCGCGCCGCCTTTGGTAGCGGGCGCGGCGGGCGCTCACGTGCACGGCCGCTCGGCTGAGGACGTGGCGCGCCACCGCTCGGTGCGCTCGCTCCGGCCCGACGACCTGCTCGGCGTGCTGAGCCCGCTGTGGCGCGAGCTCGCCGACCACCGGCCCAAGATCGATCCGCCGTTCATCGGGGAGCTCGAGTCGCCGGCGGTAACGTGATCGCGCTGTTGCTCGCCCAGCTCATCGCGCCGCCATCCACCCGCATCTGGCACGACGACGAACGCGCCCTCATCACCGACCTGACGGTCGTGACCGCGGTCGCCGCGACGCGCAGCGTCGTGTACGCGGCCGTGCCGGGCGCGCTCGCGGTATACGATCGCGCCTTTCGGACCTGGAAGGAGACGATCGGCGCGCTGGACGGTTTTCCGCGGGACCAGGTCACCGCGATGGCCGCGAATCCCGAGGACGACACGGCGTGGCTGGCCGGGGCGGGGCAGTGGCTCGAGTGGTCGCCGTTCGGCCGGCGGCTCGACTCCGGTCCGCTGCCCGGCTACGCCGACGCCGTCGTGCTCGACGCGCGCGACCCATCGCGCGGCGCGTACTTCCACACCGGCGCGGGCTGGTACTTCGTGGCGCGCGGCGCGCTCGCCGCGGAGCCGGCGCGTGACGTGCCGGCGCCTAACGCCCGCCTCGGCGGTTTATCGTATGCGCAGCTCGTCGCGCGGGCGCCGGCGCTCGACGCCGTGCGGTTCCGGTTCCAGCGCGACGAGCACCTGAGGGACTACCGCTTGACGGCGGCCGCGGTCGCGCCGCTCACCAACGAGATCTACGTCGCCACCGACGGCAACGGCGTGTTCGAGGTGGACCCGCTCACCTACGCGACCACGCCGCTGCCCAAGGGCGCGCTCGGTGCCGCGGTGGGCGCCGTGGCCGTCGCGCGCGAGGAGATCTGCGCGGCGAGCGACGCGCGTGCACGGAGCACCAGGCGCGGCATCACCTGCTTCGACGAATCGCTGCGGGACATGCGCTACATCGAGACGGCCGGGCTCGCGGGCCTGCCGGGCACGCTCACGCGCCGCCTGCTGATCACGCAGCGCGCCGTGTGGGCCGCGACCGACCAGGGGCTGGTGCGCGCCGACCGCCGGAGCGACCGGGTCCAGCAGATCGGCGAGCGCGAGGGCCTTCCCGGGCTCGACGCGTACGCGCTCGCGCCGACGCCGGCCGGCGTCTGGGTCGGGACCTCGCGCGGCATCGCCCTGGTTGCCGATACCGGGCGCGCCGTCACCGTCGTCCGCTCGATCACCAGCGGCCCGGTGCTCGCGCTGCTCTCCGCGTGGGACACGCTGTGGGCCGGCACGCCGGCCGGGCTCGCGCTGCTGCCGCCATCGGGCGACGCCCTGCTGCTGGTGGACGGTCCGGCACCCGTGCGCGATCCGATCGTCGCGCTCGCGCGCCACGCCGACACGCTGGTCGCGGCGACGGCGACGCGGTTCATCGTGCACGCCGGCGAGTGGCGCGTCGTGGACGTGCCGGGCCGGCCGATCGGCCGCATCACCGCGATGGCGGCCGACACCGCCGGGCTGTGGGTCGCGGGAAGCGAAGGGTTCGCGTTCTTCGATCCGTCGCGTGCACTGTGGAACGCGCTCGTCGCGCCGGGCGACGTTCCGCACCCGGTGCGCGACGTCGTCGCGAGCCGTGACCACGTGTGGATCGCGACCGAGGCCGGACTGGTGCGCTACGCGCGCCGGGTGCTGGTGCCGTGAGCCTCAGGCTCGGCCCGGGCCGCGAGTTCGACCGCATCCGCTCGATGGCGGCGCGGTGGAAGGACCGCGCACACGGCCTGGGCGACGACTGCGCCTTCATCGAGGCTGGCGGCGAGCGGCTCGCCGTCTCGATCGACCTCTCCATCGAGGACGTGCACTTCCGCCGCGCCTGGCTCACGCCGGGTGAGATCGGCTACCGCGCGGCAGCGGCGGCGCTCTCGGATCTCGCGGCGGTCGCCGCGCAGCCCATGGCGCTGCTGCTCTCGCTCGGTGTGCCTGACGATTGTCCGGACGAGATGCTGTTCGCGATCACGGATGGAGTCGGCGACGCGGCGGGCGACGCGGGAGCGCTGGTCGTCGGCGGCGACCTGTCGGGGAGCGAGAAGCTGGTCCTGGACTGCTGCGTCATCGGCCGCGCGGGCGCCGAGGTGCGCCGCCGGGGCGCGAAGCCGGGCGACCGCATCGTCGTGACCGGCGTGCTCGGCGGACCGCTGGCCGCGCTGACCGCGTGGCAGGCGGGACGCGACCCGGAGCCCGAGGCGCGCTGGCGGTTCGTGCGGCCCGCGCAGCGGCACGATGCCGCGCGGTTCCTCCTCGCCCAGCGCGCGCGGGCGATGATCGACCTGTCGGACGGGCTGGGCGGCGACCTGCTCCAGCTGCTCGCGGCGAGCGGCGTGGGTGCGCACATCGACGTCGGCAGGATTCCCGTGCTCCCGGTGGCCCGCGCGGCCGCCGAGCGGCTGGGGGAGCCGCCGTGGCGCTTCGCGGCCCGCAGCGGCGAGGAGTACGAGCTGGTGGCGGCGCTGCCGCCCGACGTCACCGATGCCGAGCTGGCCAAGGCGCCGGTTCCGCTGGCCGTCATCGGCGTGATTGAGGAGGAGCCGGGTCTGCGTGCGAGCCTGGATGGTGGCGCGGTGCACATGCCCGGCGGCCACGATCACTTCGGGGCCGCATGATCCGCGCTTTCCTCTATTACGTCACGCTGTTCTTCGCGACGGTCTGGTTCGGCGGACGGTGCATCGTCGCGGGCTGGCTGCGTGTGCCGTGGCGCCGCGGCGGCCTCTACGACCTGGCCCAGCGCCGCTGGGCGCGCGTGATCCTGCGCGTCGCGGGCATCCCCGTCACGATCGAGGGCGAGGCGAATCTCCCGCTGGACACGCCGCAGATCGTCGCGTCCAACCACGCCTCGTTCTTCGACATCCTCGCGCTGCTCGGCTACCTGCCGGTGGACGCGAAGTTCATCGCCAAGAAGGAGATCTTCGCTATCCCGCTGCTCGGCGCGGCGATGCGCGCGGCCGGGCACGTCAAGATGGACCGCGGTCACCAGAAGCAGGCGTTCGGCGCGTACGAGGCGGCGGCCGCGCAGATGCGACAGCGCAGGATGACGATCGTCGTCTACCCGGAGGGTACGCGCACGCGCACCGGCGAGCTGCTGCCGTTCAAGAAGGGTCCGTTCGTGTTTGCGACTGCGAGCGGCGCGCCGATCGTCCCGTGCTACGTGGGCGGCGCGTTCCTGATCCAGCCCAAGGGAAGCCTGCGCGTGCGCCGGCATCGGATCCACATCGCGCTCGGGCCGGTGGTGAGCGTGGCGGGCCTCACCATGGACGACCGCGACACGATCGCGGAGCGCGTGCGCAATGCGACCCTCGCGCTCAAGTCGCGCGTTGACGCCGTTCTCGGGTCCACGTAAGGTTCGCGCTCATGAGCACTATCATCGAAGTCCACGCCCGCGAGATCCTGGACAGCCGCGGCAATCCCACGGTCGAGGCCGAGGTCGTCCTCGCCTCCGGTACCTCGGCGACCGCGGCCGTGCCGAGCGGCGCGTCCACCGGAGAGCACGAGGCCATCGAGCTGCGCGACAACGACGCCAAGCGCTACGGCGGCAAGGGCGTGCTCGACGCGGTGCGCAACGTCAACGAGGTCATCGGGCCGCGCCTCGAGGGCTACGACGCCTACGACCAGGTCGGCGTGGACGAGGAGATGCTGGACCTCGACGGCACCGAGAACAAGAGCAACCTCGGCGCCAACGCGCTGCTCTCCGTGTCGCTCGCGACCGCGCGCGCGGCGGCGCGCGACCAGGACCTGCCGCTCTACCGCTACCTCGGCGGCGTGATGGCGCACGTCCTGCCGGTGCCGATGATGAACGTGCTCAACGGCGGCGCGCACTCCTCCAACAACGTGGACGTGCAGGAATTCATGATCGTGCCCGTGGGCGCCGATACGTTCCCCGAGGGCCTGCGCACCGGCGTCGAGGTGTTCCACGCGCTCAAGAAGGTGCTCTCCAGGCAGAACCTCTCGACCGCGGTGGGCGACGAGGGCGGCTTCGCGCCGAACCTGACGAGCAACGAGGCCGCGCTCGAGATGCTGATGGCCGCCGTCAAGGAGGCGGGCTACGTGCCGGGCGAGGACGTGGTGTTCGCGCTCGATCCGGCCGCGTCCGAGTTCTACCAGGACGGCACGTACGTGTTCAAGAAAAGCGGCGGCGCGAAGCGGAGCTCCGACGAGATGATCCGGCTCTACGAGGACTGGGTCGCGAAGTATCCGATCGTCTCCATCGAGGACGGCCTCGCCGAGGACGACTGGGCGGGCTGGGCGAAGCTGACGAGCGAGCTCGGCGACAAGATCCAGCTGGTCGGCGACGACATCTTCGTCACCAACGTGCAGCGCCTCGCGAAGGGCATCGAGGACGGCGTCGCGAACGCCGTGCTGATCAAGGTCAACCAGATCGGGACGCTGACCGAGACGATGCAGTGCATCGACCTGGCGCGGCAGAACGGCTACGGCAACGTCATCTCGCACCGCTCGGGCGAGACCGAGGACGCGTTCATTGCCGACCTCGCCGTCGCGACCGGAGTGGGGCAGATCAAGACCGGCAGCGCGAGCCGATCCGACCGCGTGGCGAAGTACAACCAGCTGCTGCGCATCGCCGAGGAGCTGGGCGACAGCGGGACGTATCCCGGGAGGTCGCTGTACCAGCGCTGAGGCGTTTCCTGGCGCGGCTAAAGGTGACGCGGGTCGTCGGCGGACTGCTCGCGTTCGGGATGGTGCTGTTTGCGCTGTTCGGCGGCGACTACGGCACGCACCACCTGCTGGCGATGAACCGCCAGGTCCGGGACGAGCGCGCGCGCATATCCGCGCTGCGTCACGAGGTGGACTCGCTGGCCCGGGTCCTGCACGGGCTCAAGACCGACCCGGCCACGCAGGAGCGCGTGGCGCGCGAGCTGTACGGGATGATCCGGCCGGGCGAGGTGCTCTACCAGGTGGTCCCGAAGGACAGCGCGGAGCGCTGACCGGTCGTGCGCGTCGAGTACAAGTGGATCGCGCTCAGCGTGACCACGATCGGCTCGCTGATGTCCGCGATCGACAGCACGATCGTCG
>JBIOIA010000115.1:0-8256 GCA_044449445.1 Gemmatimonadales bacterium | reverse complement strand
GTGTTCGTTCACCTGTTCGAGTGGAAATGGCCCGACATCGCGAACGAGTGCGAGCAGGTGCTCGGACCGGCCGGATTCACCGCGGTCCAGGTCTCGCCGCCCCAGGAGCACAGCATCACTCCAACCCATGACTGGAGCGAGCGCTACCAGCCGGTGAGCTACAGCATCGCGAAGAGCCGCTCGGGGACCGGCGCCGAGTTCACCGACATGGTGAATCGCTGCAAGGCGAAGGGCGTCGGCATCTACGTGGACGCCGTCATCAACCACATGACCAACTTCCCGAGTCCCGGCGTCGGCAGCAACGGCACGGCGTACACGAAGTACAACTACCCCGGGCTCTACACCCCGGCCGACTTCCATATGCCCACCTGCACGGTCACCGACTACACCAACGCGGCCAACGTGCAGGACTGCGAGCTGCTCTCGCTCCCGGACCTCAACACGGAGCTGCCGTACGTGCGGACCACGCTCGCGGGCTACCTGGTCATGCTCGCGCGGCTGGGCGTGGCGGGATTCCGGATTGATGCGGCGAAACACATCCAGCAGGTCTCGCTCGACAGCATCTTCCGGATCGTGGATTCCACCATGACCGCGGAGGCGCGGCCGATCCCCTACTACTTTCTCGAGGTGAGCACCGGGCCGGGTGAGGCGCTGGGGCCGCGCGATTACTACGGCGAGGCGTACGGCTCCGGCGGCGCGGCCGACATCACCGAGTTCACGTTCAGCGGCGTCGGCGACAAGTTCCTCGGCACGGGCGGACAGCACCTCTCGCAGCTCAATCCGAACGGCACGGCCGGGAACCAGTTCTCGGCGGCGGCCTGGGGATTGATGCCTTCGGACAAGGCGGTGGTGTTCCTCGAGAACCACGACACCCAGCACAACTGCGGCCTCGGCTACCGCAACGGCGACGTGTTCCGCATCGCCAACGTGTGGATGCTCGCGCAGCCCTACGGCTACCCGTCCATTCTCTCGAGCTTCGCCTTCTTCTGCCCCCTGGAGAACTCGATGGGTCCGCCGTCCGACGGATCCGGGTGGACGCTGCCCGTGACGTGCGCCGCGAGCCTCGAGACCGCGATGGACGGCCAGTGGGTGTGCGAGCACCGCGACCCCTCCATCCGGACGATGGCCCAGTTCCGGAAGTACGTCGCGGGCACCGACCAGAACCACTGGTGGGACGACGGCGCCAACGCGATCGCGTTCTCGCGCGGCGCCAAGGGCTTCGTGGCCATCAACGGCGAGCTGGCCGCAACCGCCGCCACGACCGCCACGGGACTGCCGGCCGGGTCATACTGCGACCTGCTGACGGGCGGGCTCGTCGCCGGCTCGTGCGCCGGCACCACGGTGGTCGTGGACTCGACCGGTGCGGTCCAGGTCAACCTCGCGGCCCGCAAGGCCATCGCGATCGACGTCGCCAACAAGCTGTAAGGAAAGGCCCGATGTTCGCCCTTGTTCTCTCCGTGCTCGCCGCGGTGTTTCCCACTCGCGTCTCGCGCCTCGCGCCTCCTTCGGATCCGGCGTGGACGCGGGGTGCTGTCTGCTACGAAGTCTTCGTCCGCTCGTTCTTCGACAGCGACGGCGACGGCGTCGGGGACATCAACGGACTCATCAGTAAACTCGGCTACATCAACAGCCTCGGCGCCTCGTGCATCTGGCTCATGCCGATCGCCGCCTCGCCGAGCTATCACGGCTACGACGTGAGCGACTACTACAAGGTCGAGCCGGCCTACGGCACCAACGACGACTTCAAGCGCCTGGTGGCACAGGCGCACCGGCGCGGCATCCGCGTGTTCGTGGACATGGTGCTCAATCACTCCTCGAGCCGGCATCCGTGGTTCGAGGCGGCGCTGCGGGACACCAGCTCGCCCTACCGCAGCTGGTACCGGTTCTCCAAGACCGACCTCGGAGCTGGCCCCTGGGGCGGCCCGGCATGGCGCCGCTCCCCGGTGCGGGACGAGTACTATTACGGCCTGTTCTCGAGCCAGATGCCGGATCTCAACTACGAGACGCCGGCCGTGCGCGAGGAGATGGAGCGGGTCGCGACGTTCTGGCTGCGCGACATGGGCGTGGACGGCTTTCGCCTCGACGCCGTGCGCTACCTCCTCGAGGAAGGGACGACCTGCATGCAGGACTGCGCCGGCACCCACACCTACCTGCACGAGTGGGCCGACCACGTCCGCAGCATCCGGCCCGACGCCTGGACGGTGGGCGAGGTGTATGCCAACCTGGCGACGATGCTGCCCTACTACCCGGACCAGCTCACGTCGTACTTCGGATTCGAGCTGGCGGACTCGCTGCTCCGCGCGGTGCGCCGGGGCTCGCCGGGCGGCGTGTTGTCGGGCTTCCTGAGGCTCCAGGACACGCTGCCCTTCTACCGCTGGTCGCCGTTCCTCTCGAACCACGACCAGACTCGCGTCATGACCGCGTTAGGCGGCGATCGGGCGCGCGCCCGGATGGCGGCGACGCTGCTGCTCACGCTGCCGGGCCTGCCGTTCGTGTACTACGGCGAGGAGATCGGGATGACCGGCGACAAGCCCGACCCGAACCTGCGCTCGCCGATGCAGTGGAGCGCGGGGCCCGGCGTCGGCTTCACCACGGGCACGCCGTGGGAGAGCCCCCAGCCGGACGAGGCGAGCGTCAACGTGGCCGCGCAGGACACGGACGCCGGCTCGCTGCTGAACCTGTATCGCAGCCTCATTCACCTGCGCCGCCGGAACGCGGCGCTGGGGACCGGCAGGCTGATCCCGCTCTCGGCCGGCAACGGGACAACTGTCGCGTACCTGCGCCGCGCCGGCAGTCACGTCGTTCTCGTCGTGGCGAACCTGGGCGCGGCGGCGGCCCCGGAGGTCAGCGTCTCCTCCGGCGACGGCGCGCTCCCGCCCGGGATGTACTCGGCGCGCAACCTGCTCGGTGACGGCGCCAACGGCGCCGTGCTACGGGTTGGCCGCGACGGGCGGATCCGGGATTACGTTCCGGGCACCATCGGGCCGCTGCACAGCCTCGTCCTCGACCTCGTCCGTCACCAGTGACCGACGCGGCCCCGCTGCGATCCCTCGCCAGGGCGATGGGTGTCGCCACCTCCTTCGTGAATGGGCTCGGCAAGCACGTGAGGACCTCCGACGAGACGCTCGTCAGGGTCTGCGCGGCTCTCGGCGCGCACATCTCCCACCCCGGCGAGGCGGCCGACGCGCTGCACGCGCACCAGGCGAAGAGCCACGCCGACGCGCTGCCGCCCGTGGTGGTCGCGTGGGACGGCAAGGTGCCTCACATCCATGGCCTTCCTTCAGACAAAGCGCTGCCGTTCGGCTATCACGATCTGAACGGCTGTCGAGTGATCTCGGCGCCGAGACACGCGTGGCGTCGGGATCACAAGGCGAGCTGGGGCGTCGGCGCGCACCTGGCCGCCCTGCGCTCGAAGCGCAGCCGGTCCGTGGGCGACCTCGCGGACCTGGAGTCGCTGGCGCGATGGGTGTTGAGCAAGGGCGGCGACCTGGTCACCGTGCTTCCGCTGCTTCCGACGTTCAACGCGCCATACCCCGAGCCCAGCCCGTATTCCGCGGTGAGCCGCCTGTTCTGGTCCGAGCTGATTCTCGACCTGGAGGGCGCCCACCACCCCACGCCAGCCCCGGCCACGCTCGACGTGGCTCGCGCGGACGCTGAGGTCCGTGCCGCGCTCGCGGGCCGCGAGCCGCCGGACTCCTCGCTGCACGACGAGGAACTGGTCCGCTACGCGCGGTTCCGCGGCGCGCAGGCCCGGCTCGGGCGAAACTGGCGGGATTGGCCCGCCGAGGCGCGGGACGGAACGCTGAAGCCCGAGGTCGTGGATCAGGGCGAGGAGCGCTTCCACCTCGTGGCCCAGTCGCTGGCGCGAGAGCAGCTGCATGGAATCAGGGAGCGCCTGGAGCAGGGCGGATTCCGGCTGGGGCTGGACCTCGCGGTCGGCCTCCATCCCGACGGGTACGACCCGTGGTCCCGGCAGTCGCTGTTCGCCGACGGAATGTCCGTGGGCGCGCCACCGGACCTGGGCTTCCCCAGCGGGCAGGACTGGGGCTTCGCGCCGGTGCTCCCGGAAGCGTCCCGGCGCGAGGGTCACCGGTACCTGGCGGCCTCCATGGCGCACCAGATGGCCCTCGCCGGCGTGCTGCGCGTGGACCACATCATGGCCTTCGCGCGGCTGTACTGGATTCCGCACGGGATGGGCCTGCACGAAGGGACCTACGTCTCCTATCCGGCCGACGAGCTGTTCGCGATCCTGACCCTGGAGTCGCACCAGCACCGTTGCGAGGTGGTGGGCGAGAACCTCGGCACGGTCCCGAAGGAGATCGTCCACGCGCTCAAGACCCATCAGATCTGGGGGATGTACCTCGCGGAGTTCGCGGCCTCGGGGCCGCGCGGGCCCTCGCAGCCGGCCATCACGGTTCCGACCGCCGCCGACGTGGCGTTCGTGGGCACGCACGACACGCCCACTTTCGCCGGCTGGCTCAAGGGCGATGACATCGCCGACCGGGTGAAGCATCACCTCCTCAAAGAGGAAGCTGCTCCGCTCGTGCGCGAGGAGCGCACGACGGCGACGCGGCGCCTCGCCGAGGGCCTCGGCGGAAAGGTCGACGATCCGTGGGGCTTCCTCGCGGAGGTCCTGACGTGGCTCGGCCGCTCGCCGAGCCCGCTGGTCGTGCCCTGGCTCGAGGACTTCTGGCTCGAGGAGGTTGGCGTGAATCTCCCGGGGACCCGATCTTCAGACCGACCGAACTGGCAGCGCCCCATGCGCCGGCTGCTCGAGGAGATTTTCGCCGACGTGAAGGTCAATGAACTCATCCGCCGCCTGAACGACGCACGAACCTGAGCGAGCCCGACATGGGATCACCGAAACCGCGCCTGGCATTCTGGGACATCTGGAACATGAGCTTCGGGTTCCTGGGCATTCAGTTCGGCTTCGCGCTCCAGAACGCGAACGTGAGCCGGATTTTCGAAACGCTGGGCGCGAAGGTGGAGAACATCCCGATCCTGTGGATCGCCGCTCCGATGACCGGCCTGCTGGTGCAGCCCATCGTGGGCTACCTGAGCGACCGCACCTGGAACCGGCTGGGCCGGCGCCGTCCCTACTTCCTCACCGGCGCCATCCTCGCCTCGCTCGCGCTGCTCGTCATGCCCAACTCTCCGGCGTTGTGGGTCGCGGCGGGGATGCTGTGGATCATGGATGCCTCGATCAACATCTCGATGGAGCCGTTCCGCGCCTTCGTAGGCGACAACCTGCCCTCCTCGCAACGCACCGCCGGTTTCGCGATGCAGAGCTTCTTCATCGGCACCGGCGCGGTGGTGGCGTCGCTCCTGCCGTGGCTGCTCACCAACGCGTTCGGCGTGAGCAACTCCGCGCCCCCGCACGTGATTCCCGATTCGGTGCGGCTCTCCTTCTACCTCGGCGCCGCGGTGTTCTTCCTCGGGGTGCTGTGGACGGTGGTTCGCTCGAGGGAGTACTCGCCCGAGGAGATGGCGTCGTTCGACGAGAACCAGGCGCGCGAAGTCAAAGCGGACACGTCGGCCTCCGCGATCGTCACGATCCTCCGTGATTTCGGGAACATGCCGAAGACGATGCGACAGCTGGCGCTGGTTCAGTTCTTCTCGTGGTTCGCGCTGTTCTCGATGTGGATCTACACGACGGCGGCGGTGACCAGCCACATCTACCACACCACCGACACGACCTCGGCGCTCTACAACGAAGGCGCGAACTGGGTGGGCGTCAGCTTCGCCGCCTACAACGGCATCGCGGCGCTGGTGGCGTTCGCGATTCCGGTGCTGGCGGCGCGGACGAGCCGCCGGGCCACGCACGCGATCTGCCTGCTGTGCGGCGCGCTGGGGCTGCTGTCGATCTTCGTGATCTCGGACCCGAAGCTCCTGCTTGGCTCGATGGTGGGCGTCGGGATCGCGTGGGCGAGCATCCTGTCCATGCCCTACGCGATCCTGTGCGGGTCGCTGCCGCCGTCGAAGCTCGGATACTACATGGGCGTCTTCAATTTCTTCATCGTGATCCCGCAGATCATCGCGGCGGCGGTGCTGGGCTTCATCGTGGGGCACTTCTTCGGCGGCGAGGCGATCTACGCGCTGCTGATCGGCGGTGCGTCCCTGGTGCTCGCCGCGGCGCTGACGATGCGCGTGGATGACAAGGACGAGATATGCGACTAAAGACCGCGATTCGGCTCGGCCTCGCGCTGGCTGCCGCGTCCCCCGCCGCCGCGCGTGCGCAGGACAGCTCCTGGGTGAGGCGCAGCGCGATTTACGAGGTCTTCGTGCGCGACTTCTCGGCCACGGGCGACCTCAGGGGCGTGACCAGGGGATTGGATCGCATCGCAGCGACCGGCGCGAACGTGATCTGGCTGATGCCGGTCCATCCCGTCGGGATCGTGGGCCGCAAAGGCACGCTCGGCTCGCCGTACGCCGCCCGCGATTTCCGCGCGATCGACTCCGCGTTCGGCACGCCGGCGGACTTCCGCGCCCTGGTGCGCGCCGTCCACGCGCGCGGGATGAAGATCATCATCGACTGGGTGCCGGATCACACGTCGCCGGACAACGTCTGGGTCACGGAGCACCGCGACTACTACGTGCTCGACTCGACCGGCGCGCCGAGCGTGCCGCGCGACCCCGACGGGCATCTGACCGACTGGACCGACGTCAGGCAGCTCGACTTCCACAAGGCCGCGACCCGCGCCGCCATGATCGACGCCATGAAGTGGTGGCTCACCGAATACGGGATCGACGGCTTCCGGGTGGACGCAGCCGGCTTCGTGCAGGACGATTTCTGGCGCGAGGCGGTGCCGGCGCTGCGCGCGTCGGTCAACCGGCGCATCCTGTTGCTGGCCGAGTGGGGCGATCTCAAGATGCACACGTTCGGTTTCGACCTCACGTATCCGTGGTCGGCGTATGGCCACCTCAAGTCGGTGTGGCGCGGCGACAGCGCCGTGACGTTCGTGCGCGGCGAGCTGGCCGATGACCGGGCGATGCCGGCGGGCGGCATGCGGCTGCGCTTCACCACCAACCACGACGAGACCGGCTGGGACAATCCGCCGGTGATTCTGTTCGGGGGCTCGGACGGAGCGCGGGCCGCCTACATCGCGATGGCGTTGCTGCCGGGCCGGCCCCTGCTCTACGACGGGCAGGAGGTCGAGAGCCCGCAGAAGCTGCGGCTGTTCGAGCACGACCCGATCGAGTGGGACCAGCCCAACGCGGCGCAGTCGCGCGCGTTCTATCACAGCATCGTTCAGTTGGCGCGAACCGATACGGTCTTCGTCTCCGGTGGATTCGAGAGCGTCGCGACCACCGCGCCGGCCGACGTGATCGCGTATCGCCGTGGCCAGGACGTGGTGCTGGTCAACGCGCGCAATCATGACGTGCGTTTCGCCGCGAGCGGCCTGGGCCGGATGCGCGACCTGCTGACGGGCCGGATGCAGGACGGCGACAGCATAACGCTTGCGGCCTACGGCGCGCTGGTGCTCGCGCCGGCTCCCGTTCGGGTCGGCGTCGCCTCACCCGATGGCCGCAACGTCGTCACGGTGGAAATCCGCGCGGGCCATCTGACGTGGCGCCTGGACCGCGAGGGCCGCGCGCTGGTCCTGCCCTCCCTGCTCGGCTTCGAGTTCCGCGGCGCGCCCAGGCTGCGCGACAGCCTGCGCATCACCGACACCACGCGCGCGTCGCACGACGAATGGTGGACCCAGCCGTGGGGCGAGGTGGCGCGCGTGCACGACCACCACAACGAGCTGGCCGTGGGCGTGGAAGAGACCGCGGCGCCGAACCGGCGGTTCGTCCTGCGGATCCGCGCCTTCGACGACGGCATCGGGTTCCGGTACGAATTCCCGGAGCAGCCGGGGCTCGGCGCGTTCGAGATCAGCGACGAGCTGACCGAGTTCGCCATGGCGGACAACTCCCGCGCCTGGTGGCTCCCGTCCAACCGGCCGCGCAAGGACCGTTCCGAGGAGCTGTTCTCCTCCGCACCGGTGAGCACGCTCGACAGCGTGCAGACGCCGCTCACCATGGAGGGGACCGACGGGCACACCTTCATCGTCATCCACGAGGCGAACCTCGTGGATTACGCGCGGATGTTCCTGGCGGGACCGTTCATGGAAGGCCGCACCCTGCGCGCCGCCCTCGCCCCCATGGCGGACGGCGTCAAGGTGCGCGGCACCACGCCGTTCGTCACGCCGTGGCGCACCGTCCAAGTGGCCGACCGCGTCACGGACCTCGCGCCCTCGCTGCTCGGCCTGAACC
>JBIOIA010000114.1:0-8394 GCA_044449445.1 Gemmatimonadales bacterium | reverse complement strand
TTCCCCGGTTCATTGCAGAACGTGGTGCGCGACCTCGCGCTCAACGCGCCGCCTCAAGCAGCGGCGCCCGTGATGGAGGAGGCGATGCGCCGCCGGCCCTCGTGGGACCTGGCGTTCCATGGCGGTGCGCTGGTGAACGTGCGGTGGGGCGGCGAGCACTGCCCGCATGCCGCGCAGCTGGCGAGCGAAATGAACCGCTTCGGATGGACCGACGACGAGGTGCTGGCGCTGCTGCGGCCGTGCGCCGCGAGGCCCCGCTAGCGCGAATCCCGCGCCGGCGGCCGTACCGGAGTCGTCGGCGAGTCCTGCCCTGTCAGACGCTTCACTTCACGAGCCGCCGAAATGACGGCGTCCACGTCGCGTGAGAGCGCCTTGGCCTGCTGGGTCGCCTGGGTCAGATCGCCCAACGCCTCGGCGACGCCCGAGGAGCGCAGCCGCAGCAGGTCGAAGCGGATGTTCTGCATGGCGAGCAAGCTGGACTCGAGCTGTTCACCGAGCCGGGTGCGGCGCTGTTCGAGCTGAACGATCTTCTCCTTCTGCTGCTGAAGCAGCGCGAGCCGGCGCTGGCTGTCCGCCGTCTGCGGCTCGACGTCCAGCGCGGCGACGCGCGAGTCGATCCGTTCCAACGCGCCCGGCTCGAGGTCCCGCTCCAGCACCGCGAGCGACCTGGCCAGGTCGGCCGCGCGCTCGAGCAGCTGGTCCACGGTCGGCGCGATCTCGGGCAGCATCTGTCGCTCCGACTTGCTCATCCGGTCGATCATCGCGATCACCGCGGCCCGATCGGCGCGGGCCTGCTCGATCCCCGAAGCATGACGCCCGAATTCCTGCGCACTTACCGGCGCGGCGAGCAGTCCCGCCGGGCCCCTCACGGTGGCCGCCTCGACGGCGTCGTGCGCGGGCTTGCGATGAATCACGTCGCGCCACGAGTACCCGGCCGACCACAGCCGAGCGTAGCCGCGCGCGATCGCGATGCCCCAGAAGCCGGCAATCAGGGCCCACGGGAAGTGCGTATGCCCGAGGGTCCCGATGAGCATGAACATGCCGTTCACCATGACGTACGTCGCGAGCTGGCGCCGGAAGCGCGTGATCATCACCGGCTCGCCGGCCTGCTTGGCGAGCTCCTGGATCTCGCGCTCCTCCTGTTCCTTCTTGTCCAGCTTGCGGTCGACCTTCCGCTCGAACTGGGCGAGGCGGCGCGACAGTTTCTCCTTGCGCCGCGCCAGCTTGTCGGGGAGCTCGCCGCGCCGTGAAGCGAGCCAGTCGCGCGCGTCCCGGGCGTCGTCTCCGCGGCCGACGGCCGGCAGGTCGCCGCGCGCGTCCGACTGCACGGCCGGTCCGCGCTTGGCTCGCGCGCCGGGCCTGGGCGGCGGTGCCGTGTAGGTGTTCGTCTCCAGCGCGCGGCGCAGAGCGTCGGCGCTGTTCCAGCGGTCCTCGGGATCCTTTTCGAGGCACCGCATCACCGTGAGCGAGAGCTCGTCCGGCGTCTCGGGGCGCTTGCGGTTGACCGGCACCGGAGTTTCGCTGATCTGCTTCATCAGGAGGGCGGGCACGGTCGGCGCCTGGAACGGCAGCTCGCCCGTGAGCATCTGGTAGGCCACGACGCCCAACGAGTAGAGGTCCGACCGGCCGTCGATGTTGCGGTCTCCGGCCGCCTGCTCCGGGCTCATGTAGGCCGGCGTGCCGATCGCCACGCCCGCCTCGGTCAGCGTGCCGCCATCGGACGTGAGCGCCTTGGCGATCCCGAAGTCCGTGACCATGACGCGGCCGCGCGTGCCCTCGAGGAGGATGTTGTCGGGTTTGACGTCACGATGGATGACGCCCTGCGCGTGGGCGGCCGAGAGCGCGTCGGCCGACTCGCGCATCACGCGGCGCGCCTCCTCGATGGACAGCCGGCCGCGACGCTTCAGGCGAAGCGCCAGCGACTCGCCGTCGACCAGCCCCATCACGAAGTAGCACAGATCGTCTTTGTCGCCGACGGTGTGGATCGGAACGATGTTGGGATGCGAGAGCCGGGCCGCGGTCTCCGCCTCGCGCAGGAAGCGCTGGCGGATGTCGGCGCGGTACGCGAGATCCGGGGGCAGCACCTTGATCGCGACCGGCCGCTTGAGCCGCTCGTCCCGGGCGCGATACACTACCCCCATGCCCCCACGCCCGATCTCGCCTTCGATCGTGTAAGCGGTACCCAGAGCATCGGCGAGGCGCGACTCGAGCAGCACGCGACTCCTGCGGCCAGCGGTGGTGGCGGAAGGGATGTGTGGCGCAGTCCCTTACGGTGCCGGGCATAGATTAGTGGCGCTTCACAGGTTGGGCAACTTCGGTGCCGACCCAGACTGCCTTTTTGGCACAAGTTCCCTGGTGGCTGGCTGGCACGAAGGGTGCCTATGGAGGTACGATGACTCCCATGGGACGCCCGAAAGGTGAGCCAAATGTCTGAACGCCTGACACTTCCCGTCCTGCCGCTCCGGGACCTGGTCCTCTTCCCCGGCGTGAACGCGCCGATCAACGCCGGTCGCCCGGGCACGCTGCGAGCGGTCGAGCGCGCCCTGAAGGACGACAGGCGCCTGATCTTCGCCGTCGCTCAGCGCGAGAACGCCGAAGTTGCGTCGGCTGCCAACCTCTACACCATCGGAACGGTCGCAAAGATCGGCCAGATGCAGCGCGGCATCGGCGGCATCCAGCTGATCCTGCACGGGGAGTATCGTGCGGCGTCGCTCCACTACCAGGAGCATGACGGCCACCTCGAGTCGGTCGTCACGGCCGCGGGCGACATCCAGCCGACCGATCCAAGGGACCCGCTGTTCGAGGCCATGTACAAGGAAGCGCGTGAGCGCGCCGCGGAGCTCGGTCGCAAGAGCGGCCTGCCCGAGGACGTCGTGCGCCAGGTGCTGGCGCAGGTCAACGACGCCGGCCAGCTGGCGGACCTGGTGGCCGGGTATCTCGACATCCCCACGGTCCAGCGGCAGGAGCTGCTGGAGACCTTCGCCGTCGAGACGCGCCTCAGGAGCGTGCTGGTGCACATCCAGCGCCAGATCGAAGTGACCGACGCGCAGGAAGACATCAAGTCGCAGGTACAGGAAGAGATCGGTGAGCGGCAGCGCGAGATGTACCTGCGCGAGCAGATGAAAGCGATCAAGCGCGAGCTCGGCGAAGGCGACGATGACAAGGATGTCGAGGACCTGCGTGACAAGCTCGACGCGCTGAAGCTGCCCGAGGCGGCGCAGAAGGAAGTGGATCGCGAGCTCGCCCGGATGGAGCGCACGTCCAAGGAATCCATGGAAGCGCAGGTGATCCGCACCTACCTGGAGTGGATCGCGGAGCTGCCGTGGAACACGCGCTCGGTCGAGTCCCTCGACATTTCCAAGGCGGAGAAGATCCTCGAGGAAGACCACTACGGGCTGAAGGACGTGAAGGAGCGCGTGCTCGAGTTCCTCGCGGTGCGCCAGCTCCGCGGCCTCGACAAGCGCATCGCCGACGCGGCCGCGCCGAAGCCGGACACCGACGAGAAGGAGATCCCGCCGGCCACCGGCGAGTTCGCCGTCGCGGACCCCGAGCACAAGGCAAAGGGTCCGATCCTGCTGTTTCTCGGTCCGCCGGGCGTCGGCAAGACGTCGATCGCGCAGTCCATCGCGCGCGCCATGGGCCGCAAGTACGTACGCATCTCGCTGGGCGGCGCACGCGACGAAGCCGACATTCGCGGCCACCGCCGCACCTACGTGGGTGCCCTGCCGGGCCGCATCATTCAGGGGATGAAGCAGGCCGGCACCAAGAATCCCGTGTTCCTGCTCGACGAAGTGGACAAGCTGGGCGTGTCGTTCCAGGGCGACCCCGCGGCGGCGCTGCTCGAGGTCCTGGATCCGGCACAGAACGACTCGTTCACCGACCACTACCTCGGCGTGCCGTTCGATCTCTCCGAGGTGCTGTTCATCGCGACGGCGAACTTCGTGCAGAACATCCCGGGGCCGCTGCTCGACCGCATGGAGAGCGTCGAATTCAACGGTTACACGGAGCTGGAGAAGCTCGCGATCGCTCGCCAGTATCTGTTGCCGCGGCAGCTCGCGGAGAACGGGATGAATGCCGAGCGGCTCAGGGTCGAGGACGCAGCCGTGCAGCGCATCATCAGCGGGTACACGCGCGAGGCCGGCGTGCGGCAGCTCGAGCGCGAGCTCGGACGCCTCGCCCGGAAGGCCGCCAAGCGCATCGCCGCCGGCACCGAAGGCCAGGTGGTCGTGGGCGAGGCCGACGTGCGCGATCAACTCGGCCGGCCGAAGGTGCACCCGGAGCACGCCGCCCTGACCGACACGATCGGCGTCGCTACCGGCATGTTCTACACGCCGATGGGCGGCGACATCATGTTCGTCGAGGCCTCACTGATGCCGGGCAAGGGCGATCTGGTCCTGACCGGCCACCTGGGCGACGTGATGAAGGAATCGGCACGCGCCGCGCTGACCTTCGCCAAGACCCGGGCCGTTTCGCTCGGAGTACCCGACGCCAAGATCGTCGAGCGCGAGGTGCACATCCACGTGCCTGCCGGCGCGATTCCCAAGGACGGCCCCTCGGCCGGCGTGACCATGGCCACGGCGCTCGTGAGCGCGATGTCGGGCCGGCCCGCGCGGCACGATGTGGCGATGACCGGCGAGATCACGCTCGGCGGCAGGGTGCTGCCGATCGGCGGGCTCAAGGAGAAGGTCCTGGGCGCCGCCCGCGCGGGCATCCTCGAGATCATCCTCCCCAGGGAGAACGAGCCTGAGCTCGAGGACCTGCCGGAAGAGGTGCGCAAGAAGCTGATCTTCCATCCGGTCGAGACGCTCGACGAGGTGCTGGGGATCGCGCTGGTCAGTCCGGAAGCGAAGGCGGTCAGCGAGTTGCTGAGATCCGGCCGCTAGGCGGCGCCATCAACCATATGGTTGACGGCGCGATGTCAGCGCCAAGTGCACGAGTCGATGACGATGCTGTCTACTGAAATTCCCCAGATGGCCGAACTGACGGCCATCTGGGCAACGCCTCGTGGATCGATGTCGTCCCGGAAGTAGCCTCTTCGCTGACCGTCCGCGAGCACACCTTGGGCGCGCTCGTATAGTCGTGACAGCCAGCCTCGCACCAGCTGCTGCGCCTCCCCTGGATACTCCGGATTGAAGTAGCCATCGGCCAGAAGCGCAGTCAGGCCGGGCGTTTCCCGAGCCGAGCGTTCGAGAAAGCGCAGGATCTGCCTGAGATCGTCTACCGGGCTGCCGGAAGCTGCCGGCGGGTCGAGGCGCACGAACAGTGCCTCGAGCGCCGCTCGGAGCAGCCCCTCCTTCGATCCGAAATAGTGAAACAGCAGTTGCTTGTTGACGCGAGCCGCGGCCGCGATTCGCTCGATGCGTCCCCCTGCGAACCCGGCCGAGCCGAACTCGGCCTCGGCGGCCAGCAGGATGTCCGACCTTCTGTTCCGATCAACCATATGGTTGACACAGTAGGCTAGCGGCCCCGATCTGTCAACGGCCGGCTGGACTACTCCGCGGATCGGGCCTGGTCGAACGCATCGGCGAGCGCCTGGAGGTGCGTGCGGAGGTCGGCGAGCTCGACAGCGGCGAACCCACCAGCGCTGCGGCGATCGATCAACTGCTCGGCCGCGCGGGCGTGCTCGGTGACGACCGGATAACCGTAGGCGCCACCGGAGCCGGCAAGGTGATGGACCATCGTTCGCAGTTCGCCCACGGCCGCGGGCTCACCATTCTGCACCCGGGCGAGGGCACTCCACAGCCCCGCGATCTTCTGGGGAGCATCGGCGAGATACTCGGCGCGCAACGCGCGCAGCGCGACGAAAAGAGGATCGTCCTCGGGCGCCGTCAAAGGGATCGGATGCTCAGGCGCCGCTCGCCAGCTCGCGCCGCAGCAGATGACGGAGAAACGGCACTGCGCCACCGGCACTGGTCGCGAATCCGCTGGCTGACTCGCCCCGGGTGAGTACGCCGAACACAGTGTGCGCGCGATCGACGACGACGGCGATCGGCAGTCCGCCCCAGTACGAGCGAAGCTCGGCCTCGCCGACCGACCGCACGATGACTCCCTCCAGCGGGCTGGGCCCGAGCGATACGGCCCGGATCGCGGCGCCGCGCGCGCGCGCGGCGTCCAGCGCCGCACCCAGGTCGTCCGCCCACGGACCGAAGACCGCAAGAACCTCGGTCGATGCGCCGCCCACCGACTCAGTGGCGCGCACGATGAGGCGCTCCGACGTGACGAGCGCTTCGAGATCGCTCACGACGTCACTCGATCCCTGGGGCAGGCGTCGCAGCGACTCGTCGAGCTGCGCGAGGTCGCGACGGAAGCCCCGCTCGAGCTCCGCGACCAGCGACGCCGGGCTGACCGCCGCGTACTGGCTCGGGATGCTCGCTGCCTTCCGGGCGGCGCCCCTGCGAACCAGGGCCTCGAGTGCCTGGTAAACGTTGGCCCTCGCGATGCCTAAGTCTCGGGCTACCCTGTAACCAGTTGAAGGGCCGAGCTTTAGGAGGGCCTGATAGGACTTGGTTTCGGTGGGGGTGAAGCCAAAGCGCTCTAGCACGCCAATAGTAGTAGCATCTTCAGCTACTACAGGCAATAGGCGTGCGGTGTGGTCAGGACGAAGTGAGATCCCAACCGGCGAGGCGCGCGATGAGCGCCATGCGGAACGTCACGTCAGCCTGGCGCGACTCGGCTCTCTTGGTGTCGCTCTCGAGCGGGAACATGTGATAGGCCCACGGCGAGGACGACTTCGGCAGAGTGCGCAGGTTGCGCGGGTGCCACAGGCCCTCATCGAGCTCCTTCGTTAGGCGGCCCCAGGCCTTGGCGGACGATGCGGACGTGCTGAGCAGCCCGAGCCGGGCGAGAAGCTCCATCCAGTGCAACGCGAACGGCAGGTCGTCGGGCTGGCCAGACGCCGATACGTGGACCGGGTCGCCAAGCAGCAGGAACCCCGGCTTGAGCGACTTCTTGCCGAGCGATACCGAGTAGGCCTTCTTGGGCGCCGGTTTCGCCAGGTAGCTGCCCAGGCGCTCGACCAGTCCGGCGCGCTCCCGCTGCACGGCGGGCAGAAAAGCCAGCAGCGTCAAGGAAAAGACGGTAGGCGGGTAGGCGTCGGGACGCAGGACCCAGGCCCGACCGCTCTTGGCGAACGGATTCTCGGCGCTCTCGCTGCGAAGGAACGCAGACACCTGGTTCAGGATCTTGTGGGCCGCGCCGCGCACTCTGGGGTCGTCGCCGTGACCGCCGCGCGCGAGAGCCGCAGCCGCGGCCTCGCGCACGATCTCCCGGATCCACGGCTCGGCGCCGATCTCGATCGTCGAGTACTTCGCGTACTCGAAAAGCAGTTTCGGGTCCTCGTCGCGGGACACCAGCCGGTACAGCACTCGACCCGCCATCCGCAGCGGCCGCGAATCGGGGCCCAGCCCCATTTCCACCAGGCGCAGAAACTGCGGGATCGTGCCGACGTCCTTGATGCCGGACGTCTTGTTCGGCGCCACGCCGAGGAGGTTGCCCCCCCAGACTCCGGTGTCCTTCTGCTTCTTGATGATCTGCTTGGCAGAGCCCTGAGACTCGAGCTCCAGGCGGAGAGCGTCGAGCTCGGCGGGAGACAGGAGGCTCGGGAAGATCTCGGTGGCCAGCCGATAGCGAATCGACTGGCAGGCGTTGCCCATCAGCCAAGTGACTGGTACGTGATGACTTACGGGGAACTCCAGGGTGTGGACTCCGAGCTGAAGGGGGCCAGGACCAAGCGGGCGGCAAATAGTACTTGGTAAGGCCCGGCGCTGCTAGGGGGTTCCCTGGCCCACTTGGCTGCTCAGTCCGTCCACAAACCGCTCTATGAAGGCCGCAGTCTGGGCGGGGCGCTCCACGTGAGGGCGGTGCCAGCTCCGCGGGACGACCTCGAACCGCGCACCCTTCAGCCGACCAGCCAGTCGGCGACCCTCCTCGAGCGGGAAGATTTCGTCGAACTGGCCCCACAGCACGAGGGTCGGGAGGCGCCATGCGTCGGCTCGCTCGTCGGTCAGATAAGCGAAATCGAATTCGCGTAGCACGGCCGCCACGGCGCTCCGGTAAGCCGGATCGTCGGCCGGGGCGTACGCGCGAGCGCTGTCGGTCTCGGCGAGCCAGTCGGGGTCGTGCGGCGCGGCGAGCCGTGTCCTGAGTGCTTCGTACTCGGCGATGAGCGGCGCGGTCGCACCTCGCGCGCTGTCGTTCCGGCGCGCCTCACTCACCGGCGCCGGCGTGCCGACCAGGGCGGGATCCACCAGAACCAGCGCCCGCACCAGCCCCGGGTACCGCAGCGCCGCGGCAAAGGCCACGGCCCCGCCCAACGAATGCCCGACCAGCACCGCGCGGTGCACGCCGAGCGCCGTGAGCGCGCCGAGCAGGTCCGCGGCGAGTGAATCAGTGGCA
>JBIOIA010000113.1:0-8403 GCA_044449445.1 Gemmatimonadales bacterium | reverse complement strand
GCTGGTCCTGCAGCCGCCGCTCGTCGGTCACGTCGAGCACCGTGCCCACCATCCGGCGCGGCCTGTCGTGCTCGTCCTTGACCAGCGAGGACTGCTCGCGCACGACGCGCTCGGTGCCGTCCGGCCGGACGATCCGGTGCTCGATCAGGTAGGGAGCGCCGCCCTCCAGGCTCTTCGCGACCGCCTCCTGGATGCGGGCCCGGTCGTCGGGATGCACGTGCGAGAAGAACAGGTCGTTCGTGACCGGGACCGTTTGCGGCTCGAAGCCGAAGATCCGGTAGGTCTCGTCGGACCACCACAGCGGGTTGCGGCTGATGTCCACCAGGTCGGCGAGGTCGAGCTCCCAGCTGCCGAGGTGCGCGATCGCCTGCGAGTGCTGGAGCCGCTGGCCACTCTCGCGCAGCGCCTCCTCGGTCCGCTTGCGCTCGATCGCCATCGCGACCTGGGCGGAGACGAACTGGAGGATCTCGAGCTCGTCCTTGGTGTAGCGCACGCCTTCGGTGTACGACTGCACGACCAGCGCGCCGATGACCTGGCCGCCGGTCTGGAGCGGCACACCGAGCCAGTCGATCGAAGCGCCGCCGATCAGCTCGACCTCGCCGCGCTCCTCCAGGTCCTGCATCAGCTCGGGTGTCACCAGCAGTGGCCCCCCGCTGCGCAACACGTACTCGGTCAGTCCCTTGCCGAGCCGCTTGGGGGCCGGCGCCGGGTCGCGCTCGTCCACGAAGTACGGGAAGCTGACCGTGTCGGTCCCGGTGTCGTACAGCGCGATGTAGAAGTTGGCCGCCGGCATCAGCTCGCCGACGATCCGGTGTATGGTGCCGAACAGCTCCTGCAAGGTCGGCACGGTGTGCACGGCCTCGGAGATCCGGAGCGTCGCCGTTTGGACGCGCTCCAGTCGCCGCCGCTCGGTGACGTCGATGAACGTGCCCATCAGGCTGGTCATCCGCCCGTCCGGCGCCAGCACCGGCGCGCCCGACAGGATCACGTTGCGCCGCGTCCCCCTCCGGCCAAGCAGCACGAGCTGGTAGGTGGAGGTCTCGCCCAGGCGGCGCTTCTCGTGCTCGACCTCGATCGCCGCCACGCTCTCGGGCGTGAAGAACTCGTGGTAGGTCCGGCCGGCGAGGTCCGCGGGGCCGTCCACCTCCAGCAGCCGGCACATCGCGGGATTCACGTACACCGTGTCGCCCTCGGCGGTGATGTTCCAGACGCCGGCGGCGCTGGTCTCGGCGAGGGCCCGCTGGCGCGCCTCGCTGGCGGCGAGCGAGGTCTCGGCCTTCTGGCGTTGCCAGCCGAGCGCCATGGCCAGCGCTCCGCTCGCGACGATGGCGGAGACGCGGATGATGTGGTCGGACGTCAGGAAGATGTGGGCGTCGAGACCGAGCAGCATGCCGGCGAGCAGCGACAGGCAGGTGATCCAGGCGATCGTCGCCGGCCGTCCGCGCGTCGCGGAGACCAGGGGCGGCGCGACGAGCAGGTCGATGAAGATGCGCTCGGGAGGCGTAACGTAGTCGAGGACGCTGATCACCACGATCAGCGCTACCGCGATCTGCGTGGTGTGTCGCTCGGTCAGCTCGAAGGTCTTCACGGGTGCGGGCTCACGAACCGATAGATATAGCTCGCGGGGGCGGCCCTGTCAGGAGAGCTACCGCGGGGCGGAAGCGCCCTCCACCCAGCTGCCGCCCATGACCTTGTAGAGCTGGACGGTGGCGCCCAGATACTGGCGCTGCGCCTGGGCCAGCGCGAGCTCGGCGCCGAACAGGCCGCGCTCGACGTCCAGCACTTCGAGGTTGCTCGAGACGCCGTTGTCGTAGCGCCGCTCGGCCAGCTCGACCGCGCGGCGCAGCGCGCGGACCTGTGACTCCTGCGCGGCCAGGGCGTCGCGCGTCAACCGCACTCCGCTCAGCGCGTCGCTCGCCTCGCGCAGCGAGACGAGGACGGTCTGCTCGTAGGAAGCCCGCAGCTCGTCGGCGTGCGCCTGCGCGGCGCGCTGCTGGGCCTCGACGCGTCCGCCCGTGAACAGCGGCACCGACACGCCCGCCTGGATCGTGTAGATGCTCGTGCCCGAGCCGAATATTGTGCCGAGCGTGGAGCTCTGGCTGCCGTACTCCGCGGTGATCATCACCCGCGGCAGCCGTGCCGCCGCGGCCACGCCGACGCGCGCCATGGCCGCGGACCAGCCGTCGCGCGCGCGCATCACGTCGGGACGGCGCGCGAGCATGCTCGAGGGCAGCGAGTCGGGCAGCGACACCGCGCGCACGGTCTCGGCCAGCGGCGCGCCGCGGGGAATCGGGCCGGGGGCCTGGCCCAGCAGCACGCTGAGCTGGCTCTCAGCCTGGGCGCGCGCGAGCGTGAACGCCGCGGTGCGGGTGGCCGCCGTCGCGACTTCGGACTCGAACTGGCGCACGTCCAGCTCCGAGATCACGCCCTGCCGGAACCGGTCGCGCGCCAGCTTGAGCGTGAGCTGCCGGGAGTCGAGCGTCCGCTCGGCGACTCTCAGGTCCTCGTCCAGCTCGAGCAGCGCGAGGTAGGCGTTGGTGACGTCGGCCACGAGGCTCAGCAGGACGGCGCGGCGATTGTCCGCCGTCGCGCTCGCGTCGAACCCGGCGGCCTGGACGCCGCGCCGCAGGCGGCCGAAGAAGTCCACTTCCCACGCCGCGTCGGCCGTGCCGCGGAACGCGTTGAAGTCGGGGTACGCGGTGCCGCCGAAGATGAGCCGCTGCCGGGCGGCGCCGGCGTTGAGGTCGAGCTCGGGCATCAGGAATCCGCGCGCCGCGGCCTGCTGGGCGCGGAACTCGCGCACCAGAGCGGTCGCGTTCCGGAGGTCGCGGTTGTTGGCCACCGCGGTGCGCACCAGCGCGACCAGCTGCGTGTCGCGCATCAGCTCGAGCCATCCGAACTCGGTCGTGCTGTCCACGGCGAGCGGCGCGGCGGCGGCCGCGAGCGAGCTGGTGGCGACGAGCGAGTCGAGGAACGCGCGCTCCGGCGCCGGCTGCGGCGCGGCGCGCGCGGCGGGCGCGGGAGCCGGACGCACGTCGGGCGATGGGCCGACGGCGCACGCCGCGGCGAGCAGAAGGGTCAGCGCCGCGGACAGCCGCGTCGCGCGGGCCATCAGTCGTCCGCCGGGGCGGGGGCGGGCTCGGGCACCGCCGCCGTCTCAGCGGCGAGGCCCCGTTCGCTCACCGAGCGGATCACCGCGAAGAACAGCGGGATGAAGAACACGCCGACCGTGGTCGCGGCGAGCATGCCGCAGAACACGCCCGTGCCGAGCGAGTGCCGGCTCGCCGCGCCGGCGCCGCCCGCGATCATCAGCGGGCTGACGCCGAAGATGAACGCGAAGCTGGTCATCAGGATCGGCCGCAGCCGCTCGCGCCCGGCTTCCGCGGCCGCCTTCGCGATGCTCATGCCCTTGGAGCGCAGCTCGTTGGCGAACTGCACGATCAGGATCGCGTTCTTGGCCGCGAGCCCGACCACCGTGATGATGCCGACCTGGAAGTACACGTCGCTCGGCATGCCGCGCATCCAGATGCCGAGGAAGGCGCCCAACAGGCCGAACGGCACGCCGAGCAGCACGGCGAACGGCACCGACCAGCTTTCGTACAGCGCGGCGAGCACCAGGAACACGATGATGATGCCGAGCCCGAACACGAACCCGCCCGAGCCGGCCGATGCTCGCTCCTGGTAGCTCTGGCCGCTGAAGGCGTGGCCGATGCCCATCGGGTTGTACTTGGTCGCCATGAGGCGGTCGATGGCGTCGAGCATCTCGCCCGAGCTCCGGCCCGGCCTCGGCAACCCGGTGACCAGCGCCGACGTGAAACCGTTGAACCGCGTGACCAGGCTCGGGCCGGTGCTCATCTCGGTGCGCGCGAGGGCGGAGACGGGCACCATGTCACCCGCGGCGCTGCGCACGAAGAAGCGCCCGATGTCCTCGGGCCGCTGCCGGAACGGCGCCTGCGCCTCGAGCTGCACGCGGTAGGTGCGGCCGTACAGGTTGAAATCGTTGATGTAGAGCGTGGACAACATCGCCTGGAGCGTCGAGTACAGCGCCGCCGGCCCGATTCCCCTGGCCTGGGCGGCCTCCTTGTCCACGATGACGTGCACCTGCGGCACGTTGGCGCGGATGTTGGTCTGGACGTTCATGACCTCGGGCAGCTGGTTGGCGTCCTGGGTGAACTGCTGCGCGACTTGCGCGAACTGGCGGATGTCGCCGCCCAGGCGCTGCTGGAGGTTCAGCTCGAGCCCGCTCTGCGTGCCGACGCCCGGGATCTCCGGGAAGTTGAACGCGAACGCGAACGCCTCCTTGATGCCGAACAGCTGCCCCTGGATCCGCTGGATGGTGGCGTCGATCTGGAGGTTCTTCGCGGTGCGCTGGTCCCACGGCTTGAGCCGGATGAACATCACCGCGCTGTTGGTCTGGTTGGAGCGCGAGAGAATGTCGAGTCCGATCAGCTCGACGTAGGCCTCGACCGCGGGGTCGCGGTCCAGAATGTGCTCGACCTGCGCGGCGACGGCTTCGGTGCGCTGCCTCGAGGCGGCGTCGGGCAGCTGGATCGCCGCGACGAAGAAGCCCTTGTCCTCGGTCGGCACGAACCCGGTCGGGACGTGGCGTGCCAGGAGGACCGCGAGCACCACGATCACGGCGAAGCCCGCCAGCCAGGGGCGCGGGCGGGCAATCATCCGCCCGGTCCGGTTCAGGTAGCGCTGCGTCAGGCGGTGGAACCAGGAGTTGAAGTGGCCCATCACCCGGTGGTAGGGCTGCACGATGTCGCGGAACCAGTTCGGAAGGCGCTGGATGTCCGCCATGTCCTCGTAGCCGGGCGCGTGCTTGAGCAGCGCCGCGCACAGGGCCGGCGTCAGCGTCAGCGCGACGATGCCGGAGAGCACGACCGCGATCACGATCGTGACGGCGAACTGCCGGTACAGCGCGCCCGTGATGCCGCCGGTGAACGCGATCGGGATGAACACGGCGCACAGCACCAGCACGATCGCGACCAGCGCGCCGGCGACCTGCTTCATCGCCTTGTCCGCCGCCGCCCGCGGCGGCAGGCGCTCCTCGGCCATGATGCGCTCGACGTTCTCGATCACCACGATGGCGTCGTCCACCACGATGCCGATCGCGAGCACCAGGCCGAACAGCGTCAGTACGTTGACCGACATGCCGAGCGCGTTGAGCCCGAGGAACGTGCCGATGATGCTGACCGGTACCGCCAGCACGGGAATCAGCGTCGCGCGCCAGCTCTGGAGGAACACGAACACCACCAGCGTCACCAGCAGCATCGCCTCGGCCAGCGTCTTCACGACTTCGCGGATGGACTCGCGCACGAACGGCGTGGTGTCGAACGGCAGGACCCAGCGCACGCCCGGCGGGAACGACAGCGCCAGCTGGTCCATCCGCCTGACGATGGCGTCCTTGACCTGGAGCGCGTTCGCGTTGGCGCGCTGGTAGGCGAGGAACAGCGCGGTCGGCTTCCCCGCAAACTTGCCGACCGCGTCGTAGTTCAGGGCGCCTAGGTGGACGTTCGCGATGTCCTTGAGGTAGACGATGCCGCCGTCGGGACGGGCGCGAATGATGATGTTCTCGAACTCTTCCGGCTTGACCAGTCGCCCGCTCGCCGTCACGGGGATCGTCAGCTCGGTGGTCGAGGGCGCCGGTTCGCGGCCGATGCGTCCGGCCGGGTTGGTCGCGTTCTGCTCGCGCACCGCGTTGGCCACGTCATTGACCGTGATGCCGAGCTGCGCCATCCGGTCGGGGTCGAGACTGATCAGCATCGAGAACTGGAGCGCGCCGAACACGATCGCGTTGCCGACGCCGGGCACGCGCTTCAGCTCGTCCTCGATGTAGAGCTTGGCGTAGTTGTTCAGGAACGCCGCGTCGTAGCGCGGGTCGTCGGACGTCAATCCGCCGACCAGCAGGATGTCGCCCTGCGACTTGAGGATCGTGATGCCGTTGCGCACGACTTCCTGCGGAAGCTGCGGCTCGGCGAGCTTGACGGCGTTCTGCACGTCCACCGCCGCCAGGTCCTGGTTGCGCGAGATGTCGAAGTAGACCTGGAGGTTCATCGAGCCGTCGGACGCGTTCGCCGACGTGTAGTAGAGCAGGCCGTCGAGCGAGGAGAGCTGCTGCTCGATCGGCGCCGCGACCGCCTGGGCGACGTCCTCGGCGTTGGCGCCCGGATAGATGGCCGACACCTGGACGGCGGGCGGCGTGATCTGCGGGTAGCGCGCGATCGGCATGCTGCGCAGCGTGAACAGCCCCATCAGCGTGATGATGAGGGAGATCACGCCGGCCAGCACCGGCCGCTTGATGAAGAAGTATTCGCCCTGCGCGAACGGGGACGTCACGGGCGCGCTCCGGCGGGCGACGCCGGGGGACTCGCGCCCGCGGCGGCCGAGGGCGCCGCCAGCGGCACGGCGCGGACCTTCGCGCCCGGGCGCACCTTCTGCAGGCCGTCCACGATCACGCGGTCGCCCGCGGCGAGGCCCCGCGTCACGACGACTTCGCCCTCGAGCGTCTCGTCCACCTCGACGTCGCGCGCGAACGCGGAATCCCCCGCGGAGACGACCATCACGGACTGGTGGCCGAGCATCTGCTGCACGGCCCGCTGCGGAATCACGATGGCGTTTTCGCGCACGATGCCGTTGAGCCGGACGCGCACGAACTGGCCCGGCACCAGCAGCCGATCCGCATTGTCGAACGTGGCGCGGAAGGCCTGGGTCCCGGTCGCCGGATCCACGACCGGGTCCACGTAGGTGATCCGGCCGGTGCGCGGCAGCTGCGTGCCGTCGGGCATCGTCACCTCCACCCGGACCGAGCCGAACGGTGCGACCTCGGCCGACACGTGCGGGTCCTTCTTCCACGCGAGTGCCTGCTGCGCCGAGGGGTGGAAGGTGACGTAGACGGGGTCGAGCGCGTCGATCGTCGTCAGGACATCGTTCGAGCCGGTCACGCGCGAGCCGACGACGAAGTTCGCCCTGCCCGCGCGGCCCGCGAGCTGGGCGCGCACGATCGTCTCGTCGTAGTCCTTCTTGGCCCGATCCACGGCGCCGGCGGCGTCCTCGACCGTGGCGCGCGAACGCGTCAGCTCGGCTTCGGCGTCATCGACGTCGCGACGCGCCACGGCGCTGTCGGCCAGCAGCGGGCGCAGCCGGCTGGCGTTGCGGTCGGCGTTGGCCGCGCGCGCCTGGGCGTCGGCGAGCCGCGCCTGCGCGCTGCGGTACGCCGCGGCGTAGGTGGTGGAGTCGATGCGGAACAGCACCTCCCCCGCGCGGACCACCGAGCCCTCGACGTAGGGCCGCTCGAGGATCACCCCCGTCACCTGCGAGCGGACCTGGACGCTGCGCGAGGCCTCGACCGAGCCCATGAACTCGACGAGCTCGGGTACGGGCCGCGGGGTGACCTGCACGACCGCGACCTCGGCCGGCGGCATCGCGAACTGCTGCGGCTTGCGGCAGGCGGCGAGGAGCGGCACGGCGAGCAACGCGGCGCGCCGCAGCATCAGCGGGAGACTCACTCGGACCATACGGCCAACTCGTTTCCGCTCGGATCGGTGAAATGAAACCGCCGGCCACCCGGGAAGGAGAAGATCTCCTTCGCGATCCGGCCGCCTTCCTTCTCGATCGTAGATTGGACCCGCTCGAGATCGACAGCGTACAGCACGACGAGCGCGCCCCCACCCGCGGCCACCTTGCGCTCCTTCGAGAACCCCCCGGCGATGCGGCCGTCCACGAAGCTCTGGTAGTCGGGCCCGTAGTCCTCGAACTTCCAGCCGAACACGCGCTCGTAGAAGCGCCGCGTGAGCGCGACGTCGGTCGCGGCGAACTCGATGTAGTCGATGCGGCGGTCGTGATCGGCCTGGGCCATCGTGATACTCCACAGACTGTAAGGAAGGTGAAGGCTCGCCGGGAAATCCGTTCCTGTGCACCCGAATATAAGCCGAAGATTACTCGTACATATCTGTATGATATAGCCAATAACTTTGTTCTGCAAGGCGGACAGGCGGCCCCTATCTTCCCGCCGTGCCGACGCGCGATCTCGACGCCGTGGCGCGCGCGATCACGCGGTGCGAGCGCTGTCCGCGGCTCATCCGGTGGTGCCGCGCGGTGGCGCGGACCAGGGTCCGGCGATTCCAGGAGTACGAGTACTGGGGCAAGCCGGTTCCCGGCTTCGGCGATCCCGGGGCGCGCCTTCTGGTCGTGGGTCTCGCGCCGGCCGCGCACGGCGGAAACCGGACCGGGCGCGTGTTCACCGGTGACTCCTCGGGCGACTGGCTCTACGAGGCGCTGCACCGGTTTGGTTTCGCGAATCAGCCGACGTCGGTCGGTCGCGGCGACGGGCTGCGGCTCCTGGATTGCTACGTCACGGCCGCCGCCCGCTGCGCCCCGCCGAAGAACCGGCCGACGCCG
>JBIOIA010000112.1:0-8477 GCA_044449445.1 Gemmatimonadales bacterium | reverse complement strand
TTGCCGGTGATCGCCTGGCGATCGGCGGTCAGCCTCGTGTCGAACGTCGCCGCGCCGCCGTCGGGCGCGGTGAAGACCATCACGAGATGGGTTCCGTCGAGCGTGAGCGACCGGAGCGGCGCGGCGGGCGCACCCTGCGGCGCGACGTCACCGGTATATTGCCCGGCCGCCGAGCGCGCGAGGTTCATGTCGAGGCCGATCGTCTGGCCCCGGACGTTCACCGTACCCGACCAGCTGCCGCTCACGTCGATGGCGCTCGCCGAGGGCATGGACGCCGCGGCGGCGACGGGCGCGGGTGTCGGCGCGGGCGCCGCGGGACCCCTGGACGACGCGGAGGACGCACCGGTGTAGCCCGAGGAGGCGCTCGCCGATGCCGGCGTCCGGTAGTCGGGAACCGGCCGGGGCGTGTTGGCCATGGAACCGGGGTTGTGGGCGCATGCGGCGGCCGCGGCCACGAGGCCGAGGCGCAGAAGCGTGGATACGGCTGGAACAGCGCGCATCAGGGCGTCTCCGTCATAAGGAATGTGAACGGCGCCCTGCGCACGCGCCGGCGCCTGCCGGTTTTTCCAGACTCCGAGTTAGCTTTGAGACCGTGAAAGGACCAGGCTAGCATGCGCCTGTTCGTTGCCGTCAACCTGCCGGAAGAGACGCGGCGGTCGGCCCGCGCGGCGACCCGCATGCTGCGTGAATCCCGGCTGCCAGTCAAGTGGGTGGACGAGGACGCTCTGCACGTCACGCTGAAGTTCCTGGGAGAGGTCGCAAAAGGCGACGCGGACGCGATTGGCCGGGCGCTCGGCGACGCGGTCTGCACGGCGAAGCCGTTCGAGCTCGGCCTGGGCGGACTGGGCGCGTTTCCCGACAGCGAGCGACCCCGCGTCTTCTGGCTCGGCGTCGAACGGCATCCGGCGCTCGAGCTGCTGGCCAACGACGTCGAGCGCGCGCTGGCGCCGCTGGGCTTCGAGTCCGAGCTGAAGCCGTTTCAGCCGCACGTGACGCTGGGACGCGCGAGGAAGACGGCGCGGCCGAACAGCCTGGCCGACTGGGCCGGGATGGCGTCGGGCGTCGAGTACGCGGACGTCGTGCCGGTCGAGAACGTGGACCTGATGGAGAGCGTGACCGGTCGGAGCGGCCCGACGTACCGGCTCGTCCACCGGGCGCCGCTGGCGCGGCGGGGCTGAGCGATGGGCGGCTGCCTCAGGGCCATAGCGGTCCGAATCGGGTGCGCGGTGCTGTTCGCCGCGGCGTGCGTGTTCGTGATCCTGTTCCACACCGAGATATGGGACTACTACAAGGCATGGCGCGGCAATCCGGCGGAGGTCTACACGGCGCCCGCCGTGGGCGGCGACGCACGCTCGCGCAGCGCGATCGAGCGGCTGGCGCGGCCCGGTGGCCCGGCGTACGAGGACCTCACGGCGGGCGACGTCGCGGCGCTGGTCAGCCGCGCGCTCGAGGAGGCCGGCGGACGCCACGTGCTGGATTCGGTCAAGGTCGCGCTGCTCGAGAACGAAATCCGGGTGCGCGGCGTGCTCGATCTCTCCGGCGTACCCAGGAACGCGCTCGGTCCGCTCGCGGGCGTGCTCAGTGACAAGGAACCCGCATCCATCGGCGGCCCGCTCGGCGCGGACACGGCCGGCGGCCTGGTGCTCACGGTGACCTACCTGCGCCTGCGCGACTTCCCGTTCCCACGTGCCACGATCCCGCGCATCCTCCAGGCCGCGCGCATTCCGGGCGCGATCGGCGCGCGGGTGCCGCTGCCGGGCACCGCGGGGATCGGCGACGTGCGCGTGAGCCCGGGCGGCATGCGCCTGTACCGCCGGACGCCGCGATGAGCCACCGCATCCTGGTGGTGGACGACGAGGCCGGCATCCGCGCCGCGCTCAAGCAGCTGCTCGACTACGAGGGCTACGAGGTGGTGCAGGCGGGCTCGGGGCAGGAGGCCCTGGCGCTCTACGCCGAGCATCGTCCGCACCTGGTGCTGCTGGACGTAAAGATGGCCGGCCTCGACGGCCTTGGTGTCCTCAAGCAGCTCAGGCAGAACGATCCGGGCGCCATCGTCGTCATGATCTCGGGCCACGGCTCGATCCAGACCGCCGTGGAAGCCACGCAGCTTGGCGCGCACGATTTTCTCGAGAAGCCGCTGGACACCGACCGCGTGCTGCTGACGATCCGTAACGCGCTCGCCCATGTCACGCTGGAGCGCGAGGTCCGGGCCCTCAAGGCCCAGATCGAGGAGCACCACGCGATCGTCGGCAGCTCGCCCGCGATCCGCCAGATGATCGAGCGCATCGAGAAGGTCGGTCCGACCAACTCGCGCATCCTGATCACCGGCGAGAACGGCACCGGCAAGGAGCTGGTGGCGCGCGCCGTGCATCGGCTCTCGCCGCGGGCGACGAAGCCGTTCGTCGAGGTGAACTGCGCGGCGATTCCCTCGGAGCTGATCGAGTCGGAGCTGTTCGGGCACGTGAAGGGGTCGTTCACCGGCGCGTTCGCCGACCGCACCGGCAAGTTCGAGGCGGCCGACGGCGGCACGCTGTTCCTCGACGAGGTCGGGGACATGAGCGCCGCGGCGCAGGCCAAGGTGCTGCGCGTGCTCCAGGAAGGCGTGATCACCCCGGTCGGGGGCGTGAAGCCGATCACCGTGGACGTGCGCGTGATCGCGGCGACGAACAAGCGGCTCGAGGACGAAATCGCCGCCGGCCGGTTCCGCGAAGACCTGCTGTACCGGCTCAACGTGGTGCCCATCGAGGTGCCGTCGCTGCGCTCGCGCCGCGAGGACATTCCACAGCTGGTCGAGCACTTCATGCGCCAGCTGAACGCGGCCGAGGGCCTGACGCAGCGGTCGGTCTCGCCGGGCGCGCTCGAGAAGCTGCGCCGCCATGCCTGGCCCGGCAACGTCCGCGAGCTGCGCAACACGATCGAGCGGCTGCTGATATTGGCCGGGGCCGCGGAAATCACCGAGCAGGACGTGGGCCGCATGCTCGCGCCGGTCCACGGCGAGAGCGGCCTGGGCGACGGACTGCTCGCCGCCGAGACCTACGACGTGTTCAAGGAGAGCGCCGAGCGCGCCTTCCTGCTGGCGAAGTTGAACGAGCACGACTGGAACGTGAGCGAGACGGCGCGGCGACTGGACATGCCGCGCTCGAACCTGTACAAGAAGATCGAGCGTCTCAAGCTGACGAGGGGATCATGAGCCCGGCGAAGGACGGACCGCGCGACTGGGACAAGGAGCTGGCGCAGATCGACAAGCTGATCGCGTCGGGGAAGACCGAGCCCCCGCCGCTCGCCAGCAAGCCCACGCACGTCCGCGAGGCCCCTCCGGCGCCCGCCGAGGCCGGCGCGGGCCGCATCGCGGGCTGGCGGCACACGCCGTTCTTCACCTGGGTCAGGTTGCTGCTCGCCCTCGGCTTGGGGCTGGGCATGACGCAGTGGCCCTACACCCACGGCTGTGGATTGCCGCTCGACGCCTACCTCGCCGGCGTCGGCACGGTGATCGTCGCCTCGTTCTGGACCATGATGAGCTCGTGGAAGTCGCGCTCCGGCATCGCGCACTTCCTTTCGGTCGCGCTGCTGATGTGGGGCACGGCCCTGGCCGCGCGGGAGATCCTGCCGCGCATCGGTTACGCCCGCCAGAGCGCCTCCTGGATCTGTCGCGCCGCGCCGGTCCAGGTCTCCCCCGCGCCTGCGCCTCAAGCGCCAGCCCCGACGACCCCATGAAAACCTTCAAGAACTTCATCGGCGGCCGCTGGGTCGCTCCCCGGGACGGCGAGTACTTCCCGAACCGGAATCCGGCCGACTGGCGCGAGGTGATCGGGCGGTTCCCGAAGTCGGGCGCCAAGGACGTCGCGCGCGCCGTCGAGAGCGCCCTCCGGGGTTTCGAGCTGTGGAAGAGGACGCCGGCGCCGGCGCGCGGCGACGTGCTGCGCAAGGTCGGCGACCTGCTCACCGAGCGGAAAGAGATGATCGCCCGCGCGATGACGCGCGAGATGGGCAAGGTCCTGGCCGAGACCCGTGGCGACGTGCAGGAGGGGATCGACACCGCGTACTACGCCGCGGGCGAGGGGCGGCGGCTGTTCGGGCACACGGTGCCCTCGGAGCTGCGCAGCAAGTGGGCGATGACCACGCGCCGTCCGATCGGCGTGGCCGGCATCATCACGCCGTTCAACTTCCCGATGGCGATTCCGACCTGGAAGATCTTCCCGGCTTTGCTGTGCGGGAACGCCGTGGTGTTCAAGCCCAGCGCCGACGTGCCGCACACCGGGACGCTGCTGGTGGAGACCCTGCTCGATGCCGGGCTGCCGCCGGAGGTCATCCAGTTGGTGCACGGGCCCGGCAGCGCGGTGGGGAACGCCATCGTCGGGCATCCCCGGATCCCGCTCGTTTCGTTTACCGGCTCCACGAGCATCGGCGCGATACTGGGCGAGACCTGCGGCCGGATGCACAAGCGGCTCTCGCTCGAGATGGGCGGGAAGAACGCGATGATCGTCATGGACGACGCCGACCTCGACCTCGCCCTGGACGGCGTGCTGTGGGGCGCGTTCGGCACGACCGGCCAGCGCTGCACGGCCACCAGCCGGCTGCTGCTGCACCGCAGGGTCGAGGGCCGGTTCATGCGGATGCTGGTGGACCGCGTGGAGAAGCTGCGCCTGGGCGACGGGCTGGACGAGGCGACCGACGTCGGGCCGCTGATCAACGAGGCGGCGCGCGAGAACGCCCACAACTACGTCGAAATCGGGCGCGCCGAGGGCGCCGAGGTGGCCACCGGCGGCCGGCGGGCGACCGCCGGGCGGCTCGCCAACGGCTGGTTCTACAAGCCCACCATCCTGGCCGGGGTGAAGGCCGGAATGCGGGTCGAGCAGGAGGAGATCTTCGGCCCGGTCCTGGCGGTGGTGCGGGTCCAGTCGCTGGACCAGGCCATCCGGATCAACAACGGCGTGCGCTATGGGCTCAGCAGCTCGCTGTACACGCGCGACGTGCACGCCGCCTTCAAGGCGATGGAGGAGATCGAGGCCGGGATCACGTACATCAACGCGCCGACGATCGGCGCCGAGGCGCACCTGCCGTTCGGCGGCGTCAAGGAGACGGGCAACGGGCACCGCGAGGGCGGCTGGCAGGTCTACGACTTCTACTCCGAGACGAAGACCGTCTACGTCGACTACTCCGGTAGATTACAACGGGCCCAGATCGACACCTACGAACGATGACCCCCGTTGCGCGTTCGGGATGGCAACGCTAGACTAACTTCAACCATCGCACATCGAAGGAACGCCGGAGAGCGATGCCTCGTAACAACGCAGCAAGAAAAGCGTGGGTCGAAGAAGGCTCGCTGGATCAGTACCTCCGCGAGATCAGCCTTTACCCCCTCATCAACCGCGAAGAAGAAACCCGCCTCGCGATCATGATCCGTCAGAGCGACCCCGAGGCGCTCGACAAGCTGGTCCGCTCCAACCTCCGTTTCGTCGTCTCCGTCGCCAAGAAATACCAGAACCAGGGCGTATCGCTGTCGGACCTGATCAACGAGGGCAACCTCGGCCTGATCCGGGCGGCGCACAAGTTCGACGAGACCAAGGGCATCAAGTTCATCTCCTACGCCGTGTGGTGGATCCGCCAGGCGATCCTCCAGGCGCTGGCCGAGCAGAGCCGCATCGTGCGGGTCCCGCTGAACCGGGCCGGCACGCTGCACCGGATCGGCAAGCGCTCGAGCGCGCTCCAGCAGGAGCTGGGCCGCGAGCCCACGGTCGAGGAGATCGCCGAGGGCATGGACATCAGCGAAGAGGAAGTGGCCAAGACGCTGTCCATCAGCCAGAGCCACCTGTCGCTCGACGCGCCCATGACCCCGGGCGAAGACAACAAGCTGCTCGATTACCTGCCCGACACGCTGAACCCGACGCCCGACGAGGAGACGTTCGAGCACGCGCTGACCGAGAGCATCGAGCGCGTCCTCTCGACGCTCAAGGAGCGCGAGGCCAGGATCCTCCGGCTCTACTTCGGGCTCGACGGCAAGGAGCCGATGACGCTGGAAGAGATCGGCTCGCTGCTCGGCATCACCCGCGAGCGGGTCCGCCAGATCAAGGAAAAGGCCCTCTCCCGCCTGCGCCACATCTCCAAGGCCCGCGCGCTCGAGTCGTTCCTCACGTAAGTGGCTTCGCAGAGTTCGTTCGACATCTCCACCGGCGCCGACCTCCAGGAAGTCGACAACGCGGTCAACCAGGCCAGGAAAGAGCTGGCCCAGCGCTACGACTTCAAGGGCTCCAAGGCGTCCATCGAATTCGACAAGGCCAAGGCGCAGCTCGTCCTGATCGCCGACGACGACTTCAAGATGAAGGCGCTCTTCGACCTGCTGCAGGGCCGGCTCATCAAGCGCGGCGTGCCCGTGAAGAACCTGGTGATCGGCGCCGTGCTGCCCGCGGCCAACAGCACCGTGCGGCGCGAGATCGGCCTCACCCAGGGCATCGCGGGCGACAAGGCCCGTGAGATCGTCAAGGCCGTCAAGGAAGGCGGCTTCAAGAAGGTCCAGTCCGCCATCCAGGGCGAGGAAATCCGCGTCTCCGCCCCGGCACGCGACGAGCTCCAGAACGTGATCGCCTTCCTGCGCTCCAGGGACTTCGGGATCGAGCTCAAGTTCGGCAACTACCGCGGCTAGGTCCGGCCGCTAGCTTTCGGCCATGAAGCTCGGCGTCATCTCTCTGGGCTGCGACAAGGCCACGGCGGACTCCGAGTCCATCCTGGCGCGGTTCGTGGGCAGGGGCGCCGAGTACACGCCGGCCCTGGACGACGCCGACGTCATTCTCGTCAACACCTGCGGCTTCATCGACGCCGCCAAGCAGGAGAGCATCGACGCGATGCTTGCGGCCGCGAAGCTGAAGACGCGCGGCCGGTGCCGCGCTGTCGTGGCCGTCGGCTGCCTGGTCACGCGCTACAAGGACGAGCTGAAGGCCGAAATCCCCGAGGTGGACTATTTCTATGGCTTCGGCGACCTGCCGGGGCTGCTGCCGCAGCTCGAGAAGGACGGCCTGCTCGAGGAGAGCGAGGCCAGCCACCCGGGCATGCGGTTCTTCTTCGGCACCAAGCCGCACGTGCGCTACCTCAAGATCAGCGAGGGCTGCGACCACACGTGCGCGTTCTGCGCCATCCCGCTGATGCGCGGCAAGCACCGCTCGCGCCCGGTCGCCGAGCTGGTGCGTGAAGCGCAGGAGTTGGAATCGCAGGGCGCGCTGGAGATCAACCTGGTCGCGCAGGACCTCGGCCACTACGGCCGGGACGTGCCCGGCGGCGCGCGGCTGCCCGACCTCATCCGCTCGCTGCTCGATGAGACCGGCGTCAAGTGGTTCCGGCCGCTGTACGTCTACTCCATGGGCATCACGCCCGAGCTGGTCGCCTTGTTCGCGCACGAGCCGCGGCTCGTCCCCTACATCGATATGCCGATCCAGCACGGCAACGACCGGATGCTGAAGCTGATGCGCCGGCCCGAGCGCAAGGACACGATCCGCTCGAAGGTCGCCTGGCTGCGTGAAGCGGTGCCGGGCATCGCCGTGCGCACGACCGCGCTGGTCGGCTTCCCGACCGAGACCGAGGCCGAGTTCCAGGAGCTGCTCGAGTTCGTGGACGAGATGCAGTTCGACCGGCTCGGCGTGTTCGCGTACTCGCCGCAGGAGGGCACGCGCGCCGCCGAGCTGGCGGACGACGTCCCCGAGGACGTGAAGCGCGAGCGTGTGGAGCGGGTCACCGAGCTGCAGCGCGCCGTCTCCGCCGAGCGACTGGCGCAGTACGCGGGCCGCGAAGTCGAAGTCCTGGTGGACGAGGGCGCGGACCGGGACGACCCGGGCCAGCTGATCGGCCGGACCGCGTTCCAGGCCGACGACGTGGACGGCTGCACGTACATCAGGACCCGCGCGCCGATCGGCCCGGGCGAGTTCGTGCGCGCCCGCGTGATCGAAACCCTCGACTACGACCTCGTCGCGGAACCGGTGCAGTGACGCGTCCCACGCGGCTGCCGGGCCGGGCGGCGGCCGCGACCGTTGCCGCACTGCTGTTCGTCGCCTGCCGCCCGCCGTACCAGTCGAGCGTCCCGGCGCCGGCGGGAGTTTCAACCGCCGGTCAACCGCTGGTCAGGGTCGGTGTCGTCGTGGACCGCGACAGCGCCACGGTCAGCGCCGTCGGCCAGTTCCGGTTGCTCGACCACAGCGGCGGCGCTCTCGCGATCGCCGACCCCCGGCAGGCCTGGACGGTGCGACCCGGCGATGCCGGCCGGCTCCTCCTCTACAGGGAAGGGCGCCCTGACCCGCTGGACCTGCCCGCGCCCGTGGTCGTCGAGCCGGAGAACCCGGGCGAGGACGTGATGATCGACGGCCATCGCTATCACGGCGACGCGCTGCTGCTGCGCGGCTCGGTGGGCGTGACGGTGGCGAGCCGGTTGGCCCTGGAGCCCTACCTCCAGAGCGTCGTGGCCCTCGAGCTGGGCTTCCGGGCCGCCTCGGACC
>JBIOIA010000111.1:0-8645 GCA_044449445.1 Gemmatimonadales bacterium | reverse complement strand
GGAGATGGTGATGCCGGGCGACAACGTGCAGATGACCATCGAGCTGATCACGCCGATCGCGATGGAGGAGCAGCTGCGCTTCGCCATCCGCGAGGGCGGCCGCACCGTCGGCGCCGGCGTCGTCACCAAGATCCTGGAGTAAACGTGAAAGGCACCGGACGGATCCGCATTCGACTCAAGGCGTTCGACCACGCCGTCATCGACCAGGCCAGCGCGGACATCGTGCGCACGGCCGAGAAGACGGGGGCGCAGGTCACGGGCCCGATCCCGCTGCCGACCAAGACGCAGCGCTGGACCGTGCTCCGCAGCCCGCACGTGGACAAGAAGAGCCGGGAACAGTTCGAGCTGAAGACGCACAAGCGCTTGATCGACATCATGGACTCACGGCCGCAGACGGTCGACGCCCTGACGAAGCTGGATCTTCCGGCTGGCGTGGACGTCGAGATCAAGGTGGAGTAGGCGGATGAACGGAATCATCGGACGCAAGCTGGGCATGATCCAGCTGTTCGCCGAGGACGGCACGTCCACGGCGTGCACCGTCATCGAGGCGGGGCCGTGCCCCGTGGTGCAGGTCCGCGCGGCCGAGGCCGCGGGGATGCATCGGGTGCAGCTCGGCTTCGAGTCGCTGAAACCCAAGCGCGCGCCCAAGGCCGAGCAGGGCCACGCCGCGAAGGCGGGCTTGGGCACGACACCGCGGGTCCTGCGGGAGTTCGCGCTCCAGGGTGAGGCGCCGCAGCCGGGCAGCCTCGTCACGGTGCAGGAGTTCCAGGCCGGCGAGCAGGTGAAGGTCACCGGCATCAGCAAGGGCCGGGGCTTTCAGGGCGTGGTGCACCGCTACGCCTTCCACGGCGGACCGAACACGCACGGCAACACGCGGCACAGGAAGCCGGGATCCGTGGGCGCGGGCACCGATCCTTCGCGCGTGATCAAGGGCAAGCGGATGCCGGGCCACATGGGCGCGAAGCAGCGCACGCAGATCCGCCTCACCGTGGCCAAGGTGGACGCGGAGCGGCACCTGCTGTACGTGAAGGGCGCCGTGCCGGGCCCGATGCGCGGCATCGTGACGGTGCGGAAGGAAGGCACGTGAGCACGGCACTCGAAGTGACGGCCTTTGAGGCCGACGGCACCGCGCGTCCCCGCGCGGTGAAGCTGCCGGCCGATCCGTTCGACGGCCTCGTGCACGAGTCCGCGATGCACCAGGCGGTGAAGGTGTTCATGGCGAACCAGCGCCAGGGCACGGTGCAGACGAAGACGCGCGGGTACGTGTCGGGCGGCAACCAGAAGCCGTGGCGCCAGAAGGGCACCGGCCGGGCGCGCCAGGGCTCGACGCGCTCACCGCTGTGGCCCGGCGGCGGCACGATGTTCGGTCCGCATCCGCGCGAGTATCGCCAGGCGATCCCGAAGAAGCTGCGGCAGCTGGCGCGCAGGAGTGCGCTCAACGCGCGCGCGCAGGAGCAGGCGCTGACCGTCATCGCGCCGCTCGCCTTCGAGGAGCCGAAGACGAAGCGCATGGCCGAGCTGATCCGGAACATGGGTCTGGACGGCCACCGGGTGCTCGTCCTGACCAGCGAGCTGAAGTCGAACGTGGTGCTCTCGGCGCGCAACATCCCGGACGTGGACGTGATGCGCTACGGCGACGCCTCGACGTACGACATCCTGCACGCCGACGCCGTCGTGATCGAGGAGCCCGCGCTGGGTACGCTCGAGTCGGGCGGCGAGGTCACGCACCGGCCCGCGCCGAAGAAGCGGCGGACAGCCGGACAGGCGGAAAGCCGGACGGAAGGCGGCGAGAGCGAGGCTCCGGCGAAGCGGAAGGGCAAGTCCGCTGGCCGCCCGTCCGCCCGTCCGCCCGTCCGCACCGCAAAGGCGGCGAAGAGCGCTCCCAAGCCGAAGGCCGCGGCGAAGGCCGCGAAGCCCAAGGCGTCGGCCAGGAAGCCCGCGGCGAAGAAGCCCGGCAAGAAGAAGGACTGAGCCATGACGCACAAGCTGGACACGGTGATCCGGCCGGTCGTGACGGAGAAGAGCTCGGCGCAGTACGCGGCGAGCAAGGTCTACGCGTTCCAGGTGGATCCGAAGGCGAGCAAGCCGGCCATCCGGCAGGCGATCCAGGCGATGTTCGGCGTGACCGTGACGGGCGTGCGGACGATCAACATCCGCGCCAAGGAAACGCGGCCGGGCGGTCTGGGGCGCGGGCGCTCCGGCGTCCGTTCGGCGTGGAAGAAGGCACTCGTGACCCTGAAAGAGGGTGACGTGATTCCGATCTTCGAGGGCTGACCATGGGCATCCGGCAATTCAAGCCGACCACGTCGTCGCAGCGCTTCCGCATCATCTCCGATTTCGCGGAGATCACGCGGACCACGCCCGAGAAATCACTCCTCGAGGAGAAGCGCAGCCAGGGCGGTCGCAACAACCAGGGCCACGTGACGACGCGCTACAAGGGCGGCGGTCACAAGCGCATGTACCGGCGCATCGACTTCCGCCGCGACAAGGTCGGGATCCCCGGCAAGGTCGCCGAGATCGAGTACGATCCGAACCGCTCGGCGCGCATCGCGCTGATCCAGTACGCCGACGGCGAGAAGCGCTACATCATCCACCCGCGCGGCCTCCAGGTCGGCGACGCGGTGATGAGCGGTCCGGGTGCCGACATCCGGCTCGGCAATGCCGTGCCGCTGTCCGAGATTCCGCTCGGCACGTCGGTGCACAACGTCGAGCTCAAGCGCGGCCGCGGCGGCCAGATGGTGCGCTCGGCCGGCGGCGAGGCGCAGGTCGTCGCGAAGGAAGGCGACTACGTCACGATCAAGCTGATGAGCGGCGAGGTCCGGATGGTGCGCAAGGAGTGCTTCGCCACCATCGGGACGGTGGGCAACGCCGAGCACGAGCTGCTGAGCATCGGCAAGGCCGGCAAGAGCCGGTGGCTGGGCAAGCGCTCGAAGGTGCGCGGCGTCGCGAAGAACCCCGTCGACCACCCGCTGGGCGGCGGCGAGGGCAAGTCGAGCGGCGGCCGTCCGCCGGTGAGCCCGTGGGGCAAGCCGGAAGGCGTGAAGACGAGGCACAAGAAGAAGGCCAGCACCAAGCTCATCATTCGCGGCCATAAGCGCGGAAGGGCGACCCAGTAATGGCACGCAGCGTCAAGAAGGGTCCGTACGTCGACGAGCGGTTGCTCGGGCGGATCCACGAGATGAACACGAAGAAAGAGAAGCGGGTCCTGAAGACGTGGTCCCGCTCGTCCACCGTGACGCCGGACTTCGTCGGGCACACGCTCGCCGTGCACAACGGCAACAAGTTCGTGCCGGTGTACGTGTCCGAGAACATGGTGGGCCACAAGCTCGGCGAGTTCTCGCCGACGCGGATGTTCCGCGGGCACAGCGGGCGGTTGTCGGCCGACAAGGCCGCCGCGCTCGAGGGTGCCGCACCGCCGGCCGCCGGCGCACCCGGCGCTCCGGGCGCTCCGGGTGCCGCGCCGCGCGGCGCTCCGGGTGCCGCTCCGGCCGGGGCCCCCACGCCGATCGCCGCCCCGGCGGCGCCGAGGAAGGGCAAGTAAATGGAAGCGCGCGCCATCCAGCGCTCGGTGCGGCAGTCGCCGCGCAAGATGCGCCTCGTCGTGGACCTGGTCCGCGGCAAGCAGGTCAACGACGCGTTCGCGATCCTGAAGTTCTCGAAGAAGGGCGCCGCGAAGCAGGTCTCGAAGGTGCTGCTCTCGGCCGTGGCGAACGCCCGGCAGCACGCCGACAAGGCCAGCGAGCGGCTCGACGAGGACACCCTGTACGTGAAGACGGCTACCGTGGACGGGGGCGCGAGCCTCAAACGGTTCATGCCGGCCGCGATGGGACGGGCGACGCCCATCCGCAAGCGCACGAGTCACGTCACCATCGTCGTGGCGACCAAGGAGTAGCGCGTGGGACAGAAGACACATCCGCATGGTTTCCGGCTCGGCATCGTCAAGCCGTGGCGCTCGCGCTGGTACGCGTCGGGCAAGGATTTTCCCGGGCTCCTCAAGGAAGACGAGCTGATCCGCACGTACCTGAAGACGCGGCTCCAGCACGCCGCGATCAGCGACGTGCACATCGATCGCAAGCCGGGCAAGGTCGTGGTGACGGTCCACACGGGCCGGCCGGGCGTCGTGATCGGCAAGCGCGGGGCCGAGGTGGACAAGCTGCGCGACGAGCTGGCGCAGCTGACGGGCAAGGAGGTCGGGATCAACGTCGAGGAGATCAAGCGTCCCGAGCTCGACTCGCAGCTCGTGGCCGACAACGTCGCCCACCAGCTGGCGCAGCGCATCAGCTTCCGGCGCGCGATGAAGCGGGCGGTCCAGAGCGCGATGCGCATGGGCGCGCAGGGGATCAAGATCAAGTGCGGCGGCCGCCTCGGCGGCGCCGAGATCGCGCGGGTCGAGGGCTACCACGAGGGTCGCGTGCCGTTGCACACGCTGCGCGCCGACGTGGACTACGCCCAGGGCACCGCGAAGACGACGTTCGGCACCATCGGTGTGAAGGTCTGGATCTTCAAGGGCGAGGTCGTCGAGGATTCGCGCGGCCGCACCTACAGCACGGGTAGCTGACCCATGATGGCGCCGAAGCGGGTCAAGTTCAGGAAGCAGATGAAGGGCCGCATGCGCGGCTTCGCGACCCGGGGGCAGACGGTCGCGTTCGGGCACTTCGGGCTCCAGGCGACGGAAGCCGGCTGGGTCTCCAACCGCCAGCTCGAGGCGTGCCGCGTGGCGATGTCGCGCGAGATGAAGCGCAGCGGCAAGCTGTGGACGCGAGTGTTCCCGGACAAGCCGATCACCAAGAAGCCGGCCGAAACGCGGATGGGAAAGGGCAAGGGCAATCCGGAGGGCTGGGTGGCGGTGATCAAGCCCGGCCGCGTGCTGTTCGAGATCGAAGGCGTGACCCTGGACGTGGCGCGCAAGGCGATGGCGCTGGCGTCGGCGAAGCTGCCGATCACCACGCGACTGATCGAGCGGGAGGACTGACGGTGGCCGAGAAGATCTCCACGGGCCAGATGCGCGAGATGAGCGAGGCCGAGCTGGTGGCGAAGATCAGCGAGCTCGAGCACGAGCGTCACGGCCTCCGCTTCAAGGCGGGCACCGAGGTGCTGGCGAACCCCATGGACTTGAGGAAGGCGCGCAGGACCGCGGCGAGGCTCAGGACGATCCTGGCCGAACGGCGGCGTGCCGCAAGGACAACCGCATGACGATGAGCGAGCAGCAGCCCCGGGCGCGGCGCAAGGGCCGCACGGGCACCGTGGTGAGCGACCGGATGCACAAGTCCGTGGTCGTGAGCTTCGAGCGTCTGATCACGCACCCGCTGTACGGCAAGCAGTCGGTGCGCACCAAGAAGGTCGTCGCGCACGACGAGGAGAACGCCGCGAAAGTCGGCGACCTCGTCCGCATCGTCGAAACGCGCCCACTCTCGAAGACCAAGCGCTGGCGGGTCGTCGAGATCGTGGCGCGGGCGCAGTAGGAGGCATACGTGGTACAGCAGGAAACGATCCTCCGGATCGCGGACAACTCGGGCGCGAAGCGCGCGCTCGTGATCCGCGTCCTCGGCGGCTCCAAGCGGCGGTACGCGGGCCTGGGCGACGTGGTGATCGTCGCCATCAAGGACGCGCTGCCCACGGGCACCGTGAAGAAGGGCGAAGTCGCGCGCGCGGTGGTCGTGCGCACCGCCAAGGAAACGCGTCGTCGCGACGGCAGCTACATCCGCTTCGACGAGAACGCCGCCGTCATCATCAACGAGGACGGCGAGCCGCGGGCGACCCGCATCTTCGGCCCGGTGGGCCGCGAGCTGCGCGAGAAGCGTTTCATGAAGATCGTCTCGCTCGCGCCGGAGGTGATCTGACATGAAGCCGCTCAAGTACTACAAGAGCAAGCGGCGCTTCGCGGCGCCCAAGCGCCCGGTTCAGAAGATGCACGTCACCAAGGGCGACCTGGTGGTCGTGATCTCGGGCGACGAGAAGGGCAAGCGCGGCAAGGTGCTGCGCGCCGCGCCGCAGCGGCAGAAGGTGGTCGTCGAGGGCATCAACGTCGTGAAGCGGCATCGCAAGGCCCGGCAGCAGGGCGAGGAGAGCGCGATCATCTCCTTCCCGGCCCCGATCGCGGTGTGCAAGGTGATGCTGATCGACCCGAAGTCGGATACGCCCACGCGCGTCAAGCGCCGGGTGAACAAGGACGGGACCGTCGAGCGCGTGAGCGTGCGCTCCGGCGAGCCGATCCCGCGGAGCCGCTGACGATGAGCGACGAAGAGACCAAGGTGGCCGCGCCGGAAGCGCCGAAGGCCGAAGGGCACCAGGCCAAGCCGGAAGGCGGCAAGCCCAAGGGCGAGAAGCAGCCCAAGGGCGAGAAGAAGGGCAAGGGCGAAGCGCCCAAGGCCGACTCGCCCAAGGCACCGGCCGTGCCCGCCGAGCCGCCGCCGCCCGCGCGGCTGCACCTGCACTACGAGAAGCACGTGCGCGCGGCGCTGGCCAAGGAGTTCGGATTCAAGAACGCGCACCAGGTGCCGCGGATCACGAAGATCGTCCTCAACGTGGGTTTCGGCGAGGGCGGCAAGCAGTCCAAGGCGCTCGACGTCATCGTGAACGAGCTGGGCCTGATCACGGGCCAGAAAGCCGTGATGACGCGTGCCAAGAAGGCGATCGCGAACTTCAACCTGCGGCAGGGGCTCGCGATCGGCGCGTCGGTGACGCTGCGCGGCGCGCGGATGTACGAGTTCCTGGACCGCTTCATCAGCGTCGCCGTGCCGCGCATCCGCGACTTCCGCGGGCTGCCGGCCAAGAGCTTCGACGGCCGCGGGAACTACACCTTCGGCATCAAGGAACAGATGATCTTCCCCGAGATCGACTACGACAAGGTCGAGCGGATCCACGGGATGGACATCACGATCGTGACGAACGCGGGCAAGAACGACGTCGCGAAGGCCCTTTTGCGCGAGATGGGCATGCCGTTCGCCGGCGAACAGCCCGTCCTCGTCGCCTGAACCGGGCGGAGACCTATGGCAAAGAAGTGCTGGATCGAGAGGGCAAAGCGGAAGCCGAAGTTCAGCTCGCGGGTCCAAACGCGCTGTCAGCGCTGCGGCCGCTCGCGGGCCTACCTCCGCAAGTTCGGGTTGTGCCGCATCTGCTTCCGGGAGCTCGCCCTGCGCGGCGAGATCCCCGGCGTGCGGAAGGCGAGCTGGTGAGATGAAAACAAGGAGTCCGATCGCATGGGCATGACCGATCCCGTCGCAGACATGCTGACGCGCATCCGCAATGCGTGCTCGGCCCGGCACCGCCGCGTCGACATGCCGGTCTCCAAGCTGAAGCTGGAGATCGCGAAGCTGTTGCGCGACAACCACTACATCCAGGAGTTCCAGGTCCTGGATGATGGTCGGAACGGCCTGCTGCGGCTGTACCTGCGCTACCACAACGGCGACCAGCCGGTCATCCGCGAGCTCCAGCGCGTCTCGACGCCCGGCCTGCGCCGTTACGTCGGCGCGCGGGCGATCCCGCGGGTCAAGAACGGCCTCGGGATGGCGATCGTCAGCACCCCCAAGGGCCTGATGACCGATCGCGACGCCCGCACGGCCCACGTCGGCGGCGAGCTCGTCGCCCTGATCTGGTAGGAGGCGACGTGTCCCGTATCGGCAAGAAACCCGTCGCGCTGCCCGCCGGAGTCACGGCGGTGATCGACGGCCGGACACTGACGGTGAAGGGCCCCAAGGGCGAGCTCGTGCGCACCTTCCACCCCGACATGGCGGTGAAGGTCGCGGGCGGCGTGGTCACCGTCGAGCGCCCCTCCGACGACACCAAGCACCGGGCGCTGCACGGCCTCTCGCGCACGCTCGTGGCCAACATGGTCGAGGGCGTCACCAAGGGATACGAGAAGACGCTGGAGATCCAGGGCGTCGGCTACAAGGCGGAGACCAAGCCGTTCGGCATCACGCTGACCGTCGGCTTCTCCCACGTCGTGGACTTCAAGGCGCCCAAGGGCATCACGCTGAAGGCGGAGCAGCCGACGCTGGTGCGGATCTCGGGCTGCGACAAGGAAATGGTGGGGCAGGTCGCGGCGAACATCCGCGGCGTGCGCCCGCCGGAACCGTACAAGGGCAAGGGCATCCGGTACACCGGCGAGAAGGTGCGCCGCAAGGCCGGCAAGACAGGAACAGGGGCGACGAAGTGAGAACGGTTCGCAAACCGAAGGGTGAGCGTCAGCTGCGCAAGCGCCGGCACCTGCGCGTGCGCAAGAAGGTCGCGGGCACACAGGAGCGGCCGCGCCTGGTCGTGTTCCGGTCGCTCAAGCACATCTACGCGCACCTCGTGGACGACACGAAGGGCAGCGTGCTCATGGGCGTCGCCGACAGCTCCGAGGGCGTGCCGAAGACCGACAAGGGCAAGGTGGCCAAGGGCTTCGCGGTGGGCCAGGCGCTCGCGGTGAAGGCCAAGCAGGCGGGCATCTCGAAGGTCGTGTTCGACCGCGCGGGATACGCCTATCACGGACGCGTCCGGGCGGTTGCCGAAGGCGCGCGCAAGGGCGGACTGGAGTTCTAGCGCAATGGCGAACGAGCAACAGGGTCAGGCGCCGGCGAGCGCCGAGGGCGCTCCGGCACCCGCACCGGCACCCGCCGCACCGCAGGGCGGGGGCGGTCAGGGCGGTCACGGCGGCCACGGCG
>JBIOIA010000110.1:0-8669 GCA_044449445.1 Gemmatimonadales bacterium | reverse complement strand
GCTCGCGGCGCTCGCGGATCGCGAAGGGCGCGGGTCGGCCCGTGCAGGAAGTGAACCGGTTGATCAAACAGTTCGAGGAAATGGGAAAGTTCATGAAAGGCATGAAGGGAATGAAGGCCAGAGGAGCGATGTGACATGTCGGTGAAGATCCGGTTGCGCCGTGAAGGTCGGAAGGGCCAGCCCAGCTACCGTATCGTCGTGGCGGACAGTGAGGCGCCGCGCGACGGGTCGTTCGTGGAGATGCTCGGCCACTACTTCCCGCGGGCGAAGGGCAAGCAGTTCGACGTGGACGTCGCGCTCGTCAAGAAGTGGCTCGATCGCGGCGCCACTCCGAGCGAGACGTGCCAGTCGATCCTGAAGCGGGCGGGCTGCTTCGGCACGGACATGCCGAAGCCCCCGGTCTCGGCCTAGACCCAGGTGTCCCAGCCGACCCACCTGGCGGTCGGCCTGCTGAAGAAGCCGCACGGGGTGAAGGGTGACGCGCTCGTCTATCCGCTCACCGATGCCCCGGAGCTGGTGTTCACTGCGGGGCGCGTCCTGGTCTTGCTCGATCGCGATGGCCGGCCGGTCGGCAGCGAGGTGGTGGTGGTCCGAGCGCGGGCCTACCAGCGCGCGTGGCTCGTCCACTTCAGGGGCATGGAGAACCGCGAGGCGCTCGAGGCGCTGCGCGAGCGGTACCTCGGCATTTCCGCGGGCGAGGCGAGGCCGCTGAAGGAAGGGGAGTTCTACCTGCACGAGCTGATCGGGCTCGCGGTGGAGCTCAAGGACAAGACGCCGGTCGGCGTGGTGCGCGACGTCTACGATGCGCCGCAGGGTTACCTGCTCGGCGTGCGCAACGAGGCCGGGAAGGAGCACCTGGTGCCCTTCACCCCCGGCATCGTGCGGCGAGTGGACCGCGCCGAGCGCCGCGTGGTGATCACGCCGCCGGACGGCCTCCTGGAGCTGTAGGATGCTCGACATCGCGGTGGTGACGCTGTTTCCGGAGTACTTCGCCGGGCCGCTCGCGTGCAGCATCCCGGCCCGCGCCGCGGCGAAGCGGCTGGTGTGCTATCGGACGCACGACCTCAGGCGCTGGACGCAGGACCGCCACCGGACGGCGGACGACATGCCCTACGGCGGCGGCGCGGGGATGGTGCTGAAGCCCGAGCCGTTCTTCGAAATGCAGGACGAGCTGAAGCGCGAAGCGCCGATCGTGCTGCTCTCGGCCCGCGGCAAGCCGTTCACGCACGACGTCGCGGTGCGCTACAGCCTGGGCACGCAGCTCACGCTGCTGTGCGGTCACTACAAGGACGTGGACCAGCGGGTTGCCGATCACCTGGCCACCGAAGAGCTTTCGATCGGGGATTACGTCCTCTCGGGCGGCGAGGCGGCGGCCCTCTGCGTCATCGACGCGGTGGTGCGGCTCCTGCCCGGCGCGCTGGGGGACCACGAGTCGGCGGCCGGGGACTCGCACTACGACGGCCTGCTCGCGCCGCCTTCGTATACGCGGCCGGCCGAGTACCGCGGGCACAAGGTGCCCGACGTGCTGCAATCGGGCGATCACGCGAAGATCGAGGCGTGGCGGCAGGCCGAATCGGAACGACTGACGAGACAACGCCGGCCGGATCTCCTGGCCCGGCGCGACACATTGGAGGGGTAGCACCATGGAAAAGCTGGCGATCATACGGCAGGAGGGGCTGAAGACCGACCTGCCCCCCTTCAGACCGGGTGACACGGTGAAGGTGATGGTCCGCGTGCGCGAGGGCGAGAAGGAGCGGCTCCAGGCCTTCGAAGGCATCTGCGTCGCGCGCAAGCGCGCCGGGATCGGCGCGACGTTCACGGTCCGGAAGGTGTCGGCCGGCGTGGGCGTCGAGCGCATCTTCCCGCTCCACTCGCCGAACGTGGCGTCCATCGAGATCCTGCGGAAGGGCAAGGTACGGCGCGCGAAGCTGTACTACCTGCGCCGCCTGACCGGCAAGTCCACCAGGATCCGGGAGAAGCAGGAGGAGTAGCGTGCTCGGCCTCAGGGTCGAGCGCGGGTACTTCGCCCACGGGCTGAAGAGCGTGGCCGGCGTGGACGAAGCGGGGCGCGGCCCGCTGGCCGGCCCGGTCGTGGCCGCGGCGGTGCTGGTCGCCGAGGGAACCCGCCTGATCCGCGGCGTGGACGATTCGAAGGTGATGACCCAACGCCGCCGCGAGAAGATCGCGGCGGCGATTTGTTCGCGGCTCCGGTACGCCGTCGGCGCGGCGAGCGTCCGCGAGATCGACCGCCTCAACATCCGCAGGGCCAGTGCCCTGGCCATGCATCGCGCCCTCGCGAGACTCGGCGCGGCTCCGGACGTCATCATCATCGACGGCCTGCCGCTTCCCGAGCTCGGCTTCACCCACGAGGCGATGGTGGACGGCGACGCGAAGAGCTTTTCGATCGCGTGCGCGAGCATCGTCGCCAAGACGGTGCGCGACCGGCTGATGGGCAAGCTCGCCGTGCGCTACCCGGCCTACCACTGGGAGAAGAACGCCGGCTACGGCACCGCGGACCACCTCTCCGCGATCCAGAGCGTCGGCGTGACGCCCCATCACCGGAGGAGTTTCACGCCCGTCGTGCAGCGCGAGCTGTTCAGCTAGGCGCGCGGCAAGGGCCGGCGCCGATTCTTGTGCGGTGAGAGGGCGTGCCACACCTTAGGTGAGTGAATGTGACCGGTGTGCCGCGGCGCACCATCGCACCGACCCGCGATGGTGCGGTGGAGATCATCGATCAGACCGCCCTCCCCGAACGCTTCGTGCAAAGGCGGCTCGGCAGCCTCGCCGAGGTGGCCGAGGCCATCACCACGATGCGGGTGCGGGGTGCCCCGCTCATCGGGGTTGCAGCCGCCTACGGTTTCGCACTCGGCCTCCGTGACGATCCCTCGGATTCCGGCCTGGAGCGCGCGCGCGGCATCCTGCTCGCGACCCGGCCTACCGCGGTGAATCTCGGCTGGGCACTGGATACGCTCGCGGCAGGCGTGCGGCCGCTCGCGGCGTCGGTTCGCGCGTCCTCCGCCTTCGAGGCCGCGAGCCGGCTCGCCGAGGAGGACGTCGCGGTGTGCCGCGCCATTGGCCAACACGGTGCCGAGCTGCTCAGGCCGAAGATCCCCGCGGGCCGCCCGCTGTCCGTGATGACGCACTGCAACGCCGGGTGGCTCGCCGCCGTGGACTGGGGAACGGCGCTCGCTCCGGTCTACGTGCTGCACGACGAAGGCGCCGCGATGCACGTGTGGGTGAGCGAGACCCGCCCACGGTCCCAGGGCCGGCTCACTGCATGGGAGCTGGCGCAGCACGGCGTGCCCTTCACCTACATCGTGGACAGTGCGGCCGGCCACCTGTTGCAGCGCGGCGGCGTGGACGCCGTCCTGGTCGGGACCGATCGTACCATGCGGAGCGGGGACGTGACGAACAAGATCGGTACGTACCTCAAGGCGCTCGCCGCCCGCGAGGCGGGCGTGCCGTTCTACGTCGCCGCGCCCTCGAGTTCGATCGACTGGTCCGATGCGGACTGGCGCGCGGTGCCCATCGAGGAACGTGCGCCGGGCGAAGTGACTGCGGACTCCGGCGTGAAGGTGGCCAACCCGGCGTTCGACGTCACTCCGGCGCGACTGGTCACCCGCCTGATAACCGAGCGCGGGGTCTGCGCCGCCTCCCGCGAGGGGCTCGCAACGCTCTTCCCCGAGCACGGCACATGAGTCACCAGCTGCGGCGCGAGATCATCGACGTCGCGCGCCGGACGTCGATGACGTGCCTCACCCAGGGCACATCCGGCAACGTCAGCGCCAGAGTCGCCGGCGGCTTCGTGGTCACGCCGACCGGCGTTCCCTACGAGGAGTTGCAGCCCCGCGACCTGGTACTGCTGGACCTGGAAGGGCACGCGGAGCCGGGACAGCGGCGCCCTTCGAGCGAGTGGCGGATTCACAGGGACATCTATGCGGCCCGGGAGGACGTGGGCGCCGTGGTCCATGCGCACCCGACGTTCGCAACCACCATCGCGTGCCTCAGGCGCGACCTGCCGGCCGTGCACTACATGATCGCCATGGCCGGCGGCGCGGACGTGCGATGCGCGGCGTACGCGACGTTCGGCACCGAGGAGCTGTCGCGCAACGTCCTGGCGGCGCTCGAGGGCCGGAAAGCGTGCCTGCTCGCCAATCACGGGATCGTGACAGTTGGCTCCGACCTCGCCCGGGCCCTCCGAACCGCCGAGGAGATCGAGCGCGTGGCAGAGCTGTACTGGCGGGCGCTGTCGGTCGGCGAGGCCGTGCTCCTGGATGAGGACGAAATGGCGCGCGTGCTCGCGCGCTTCGGCGACTACGGGCAGCAGCCTCGACGCCGTTAAGGAGGTTGGACATTCTTTCCGGTCCGGGATATATAACAAAGGTTCACTCCTTCACATTCCGAAGACATCTGTTGCAACGCCGGTAAGTCGTCCGGGGTGCACCCGAAAGGCCGGCAGTGGGATTTCGACGCGCGTCTTCGTCCGAGCGTCGCCGCGGCGACGTCTTTGCGTTTCGGCTTCCGTTCCGCGGGGTCGTCGTGCTGTCGGCGCTGATCCTGGCCGGCGCGCTCGTGCTCCTGCTCACGCACCAGGACAACACGCGCGCGGTGGCTGCGCAGCTCAGGCGTCTGCCCGCCACGTCGCTGGCCGCCGCGTTCGCGTTCGTCCTCGCCCAGATCGCGTTTCAGGGGCTGCGGCTGTGGGCCGTGTTCCCGCGCCGCTTCAGGGTGGGCCCCGGCCGGGTGCTCCACGCCTTCACGCTCGGCGAGTGGCTCAACATGTTCGTGCCGGCGCGCAGCGGTGACGCCGTCAAGATCCTCCTGATTGGTCAGGAACCCCAGCCGGGCTCGCCCAGCCTTCCGGCGGTGACTGGCGCCATCCTGGCCGACAAGGTGGTGGACCTCGCGTCGGTGATCGTGCTGTGCTTGGGCGGCGGTCTGCTCGGCGTGCTGTGGTCGGGCACCTCATCGCGCCTGCTCACTGCGGGAGTCTGTGCAACCGTCGCGCTCATCCTCCTCGTCGTGCTGCGCTTCTGCGGCGAAGGACTGCGCGCGAGGCTGTGGGCGCGGCTCCGGAGCCTGACGGAAGGCTTTACGGCGCTGCGCGACCCCACGCGCGGGCTCACCAGCCTGTCGTTCAGTCTCGCCGCGTGGGCCGCGGAAGGGTGCGCCCTCTGGATCCTGTGTTCCGCGCTGGGCGCGGCGCTGGCCCCCGCGGCCATCCTGCTGGCGCTCGTCGTGCTGAATCTCGGCATCGGCGTACCGATAGCAGTCGCGAACCTCGGCGTCTACGAGTTGGCCCTTGCGGCCGGCCTCGGTCGCGCCGGCGTACCATTGCCGACGGCGCTTGCGATCGCCGTCAGCCACCACGGCATCGAGCTGCTGGCCGTGACCTTCGGCGTCGCCTGCGTATGGCTCAGGACGATCGCCACCCCACTCCAGCAGGCCAGGAGGTAACCATGCAGGTCCGGCATCCCGTGCGGTCGATCGTGAACCTCGTGGTGCGCAAAGACCCCGTCGAGGCGCAGTTGATCGTGACCCGCCGCTGCAATCTCAGCTGCGGCTATTGCACCGAGTACGACAAGGTCTCGGAGATGATCCCGCTGGACACGCTGAAGGCGCGGATCGATGCGCTCCATCGCCTGCGCGTGATCAATATCTCGCTGCTGGGCGGCGAGCCGCTGATGCATCCCGAGCTGCCGGCGGTCGTTGCCTACGCCGACCGCAAGGCGCAGGTCTCCCTCACGACCAACGGGTTCCTCATCACCGCCGACCTGATCCGCGATCTGAACCGCGCCGGCCTCGCCAACATGGAGGTCAGCATCGATTCGGTGCTGCCGGACCGCACGGCGTACATCCAGAAGTGCCTGAAGACCATCCGTCCGAAGCTCGCCTTGCTGCGGGAGCTTGCGGCGTTCGACGTGCACGTCAACCTGGTCCTGTGCGAGCAGACGAAGGGCCATTTCCGCGAAACGGTGCACGAGCTGCTCGCCCTCGGCTTCCGGGTGTCCATTGATCTGCTCCATGACGGGCACGGGATGATCGCGATCAAGGGCGACGACTATGTGCGGTTGTGGCAGGACTATTACAAGGACGCGGCGGCCTTCTCGTACGTGGAGGAGAAGTACGGCACCGAGCTGCTGCGGGGGCACAAGCCGGCGTGGCACTGCCGCGCGGGAGGCCGGTTCATCTACGTGGACGAGTTCGGGAACGTCCAGCTGTGCTCGGCGCAGCGCGGGAAGCTCGGGAAGCCCGTGCTCGAATACACCAGCGCCGACCTCCGGGCGCAGGGGAGCGCCCACAAGGAGTGCGAAGCGGGCTGCGCCCTGCTGTGTCACTTCCGCGGGTCCGCGATCGACAACGATCCGGTGGGCTCCATCACGTCGCTGGTGAAGATGATCGTCCGCAAGCCGAAGATCATCGCACCGAAGCCGCCGATCGCGACGCGGCCCATTCCGGTGCAGGTCATGTGACCCAGTCCGGGCGGGGTCCGCTGTCGCGCCTGGTCGGTGGCGCGGCGTGCGCACTCACCCTTGGCGCTGGAGGCGGCGGGCAGATGCGCGCCGCCGCTGCGGCACCGACGCCGCGGGCGCCGGCCCCCGACACGTCCCGCGATCTCCACATCACCGCCGCGCCGAACGAGACGCTCCACGTCCTCTCGAACGGCACCGGCCCGCCGGTCGTCCTCATCCCGGGTCTGTTCGGGTCGGCCTACGGATTCCGGAAGGTCATCCCGCTGCTCACGGCGGCCGGGTACCAGAGCATCGTCGTGGAACCGCTGGGGTTCGGCACGTCGGAACGGCCGAAGCGGGCCGATTATTCGCTGACCGCCCAGGCCGACCGCGTCGCCGCCGTGCTGGATTCGCTGCATATCGGTCCGGCGATCATCATCGGTCACTCGATCGGCGGCGCGATCGCGCTGCGGCTCGCCGTGCAGCACCCGGCGAAGGTGTCGGCGATCGTGTCCATCGAAGGCGGACCCACCGAGCACGCGGCAACGGCCTCGCTCGGACGGGCGATGCGTTTCGCGCCGCTGATCCGGCTGTTCGGCGGGATGCGCCTGGTGCGGCGCCAGCTCCGCCACGGGCTGGTGGAGGCGTCGGGCGACACCTCGTGGATCACCGACTCGGTCATGGCGGGCTACACGGCAGGTACCGCGCGGGACCTGGGAGCGACCCTTCGGGCCTATCGTGCGATGGCCGACAGCCGGGAGAAGGAGCCGCTGCGTCCCCATCTCGGGGAGATCACGTGCCCGGTGCGGATGATGGTTGGCGGCGCGCGCCATGCCAACGGCGCCCCGGACGAGGAGCTCGCACTCCTGCACGCGAGCTTGCGGTCGTTCGCGGTGGATACGCAGCCGGGCGCGGGGCACTTCGTCTTCGAGGAGCAGCCGGCGGCGCTGGTCGAGGAGATCCACCGGTTGCCAGGGAGCATCGGGCGACCCTCGCCGGCTCCCCGGGTGCGCACCGGTCCCTGACCCCAACCGGGAACGTTCGCGCGGCGAAGGCCGGCGATTGGCTGCACGTGGTCGCGATCAGGCCCGTGAAGGTCGGCGAGAAGGTGCTCACGCTGGACGGAGAGGAGCTGGGCCGGCCCTCGCGGCACTCCATCCAGCTGGACGCGCGCACCCACATCGAGGTCACGGGCGACCTGTCGCTCGAGCGGCTGATGCGGGACCACCCGTGGCATTTCACCAACCACAGCTGCGATCCCAACACCAGGCTGGTGGGTCGTGACCTGGTCGCGGTCAGGCCGGTGCGAGCGGGCGACGAGATCACCTACAACTACAACACGTCGGAGTGGGAGTTGGCCGAGCCGTTCGAGTGCCGGTGCGGGAGCCCGGATTGCGAACGGACGATAAGGGGTTTCAAGTACCTGGGCGCCGCCGAACGCGAGCGGATCAAGCCGCTGCTGACGCCACACCTGTTGAAGAGGGAGTTACCACGACCATGACCACTGCACGTCCAGTTTCGCGCGTGTGGCTCGCCGGCCTCGCCCTGTTATTGGTCGCGCTCGCCGCGGGCCCGGCCGGGGCACAAACGATCTCGGGTCTCCAGTGGCGCAACGTCGGCCCGTTCCGCGCCGGCCGGGTGTCCGCCGTCACCGGCGCCGTCGGCGAACCCGGCGTGTTCTACGCGGGCTTTCCCACCGGCGGGCTCTGGAAGACGACCAACGCCGGCGCCACCTGGGAGCCGGTGTTCGATGCCGTGACGTCCGTCTCCTCGATCGGCGCGGTCGAGGTGGCGCCCTCGGACACGAGCGTGATCTACGTCGGCACCGGCGACTTCCCCTCCGGCGGCAACATCGACGAGGGCGACGGCGTGTACAAGTCGGTGGACGCCGGACGCACCTGGCGGCACATCGGCCTCGACTCCACCAGGCAGATCCCGTCGCTGCTGGTGGACCCGCGCGATCCCAACCTCGTGCTCGTCGCCGCGCAGGGCGACCTCCACTCGCGCGGCGGCCAGCGCGGCTTGTACCGCAGCACCGACGGCGGCACGACGTGGACGCGCACGCTGTTCGTGGACGAGGTGACCGGTATCCAGAAGATCGCCTGGGCGGCCGACCAGCCCAGCGTCGTGTTCCTCACGACGGACCGTCACTACACGGCGCCGGTGGCGCCGGGCCGCGGCGGCTTCGGCGGGGGCGGAGCCGGCGGGCAGGGGCCG
>JBIOIA010000109.1:0-8718 GCA_044449445.1 Gemmatimonadales bacterium | reverse complement strand
GGGAGCACGCCGAGCACGCCGCCTTCTTCGCAGGAGGGCACCAGCTCGGGCGGCGGCGGATCGCGATACAGGCAGCGATAGCACGGACCGCGGGCCGCCCAGAACACCGACACCTGGCCCTCGAAGCGGTGGATGCTCCCGTACACGTCCGGCTTCCCGAGCAGCGCGCACGCATCGTTCACCAGGTAGCGCGTCGGGAAGTTGTCGCTGCCGTCCACGATGACGTCGTAATCGGCCAGGATGGACATCGCATTGGCGCTGGTGAGCCGCGTCTCGTGGCGCTCCAGTGCGACTTGGTCGTTGACGTCGGCGAGCCGTACGGCGGCCGAGTCCAGCTTCGACTTGCCGACCGACGCGGTGCCGTGAATGATCTGCCGCTGGAGATTGGAGAACTCGACGGCGTCGGAGTCCACGAGGCCGAGCGTGCCGACGCCCGCGGCGGCCAGGTAGAGCGCGGCCGGCGAGCCCAGTCCGCCCAGGCCCACCAGCAGGACCCGGGCCGCCTTGAGGCGGCGCTGGCCCTCGATTCCCACGTTGGGGAGCGTCAGGTGGCGTGCATACCGTTGCAGCTCCTCGGCCGAGAGGCCGGGGAGCGCAAACGGGACCGTCGTCGTCATGGCGGGAAGTTCACCCCGCCGGCGTCAGACCGCTACGGGCCGCTCGGAGTAGCCGATCGCCTCGCGGACTTCAGCTTCGGTGCCCAGGAGGTCGGACAACCGGATGCCTGCCAGCACCTCGTCGATGCGCTGGCGCAGCACGAGCCACACGGGCCGGATCGCGCAGGTCGCGCCATTGAGGCAGCGCGACGGATCCACCATGTGCGTCTCGCAGTTGACCTCGAACGTGCCATGTTCCGAGGCGTCGAGTACGTCTTTGACCGTCACTTCGGACGGAACGCGTGCGAGGCGATAGCCGCCGCGCGCCCCCCGCACCGAGCTGACGATGCCCGCGCGCCGCAGGCGCAGCAGGATCTGCTCGACGTAGTCGGCTGGTAGATGCTCTCTCTCGGCGATCTCGCGTGCCGCCACCGGGCCTTCGCCCGTGCGGTGCGCCAGGTGCACCGAGACGATCAATCCGTATTCTGCCCAGGTGGTTACTCTCATAGTGCACCGAGTCTGCTTTCGGGGATTCGCAATGTCAATGGAAAAAACCGTATATGAAGAGATGCTCATGCGAACTTTGAAAACCCTTGCAAACGGCGCCGCGGCTGTGGTTCTGGCCTTCACGCTCGCGCCGCCGGCGGGGGCGCAGGCGCGCCCGGACCGCGAGGTGATCCTGGCCACCACAACGTCGCTCAACGACTCGGGATTGCTCGATTCACTGGCCCCGGCGTTCGAGCGCGCGAGCGGCTACCACCTGCGCACCGTCGCGGTCGGGTCCGGCCAGGCGCTCCGGATGGGCGAGCGCGGCGACGCGGACGTCGTGTTCGCGCACTCCCCGGCGGCCGAAGCGGCGTTCATGGCGAAGGGGTTCGGGATCCGCCGCCTCATCGTCGCGACGAATTACTTCACGGTCGTGGGGCCCGCGGACGACCCCAATCACGTGCGCGAGGCGCCATCGGCACCGGAGGCGCTGCGGCGGATCGCCGCGGCCCGCGGCGTGTTCGTCTCGCGCGGGGACTCCTCGGGGACGAACGCACGCGAGCTTCAGCTGTGGCGCGCGGCCGGCGGGAGGCCGGAGTGGCCGGGCTACCTCGAAACGGGCCAGGGCCAGGCGGCGACGCTCCTGGTGGCCAATGAGCGGCGTGGCTACACCCTCACCGACCGCTCGACGTTCGGCGCGCTGCGCAGGCACCTGGACCTGGTCCCGCTGCGGGAAGACGAGCCGGCGCTGCTCAACATCTATCATGTGATCGAGCTCAACCCGGCCGGGCGGCCGGGCATCAACGCCGCCGGTGGTCACGCCTTCGCGGAATTCCTCACGTCGCCGGCCACGCAGGACCTGATCGCCCGGTTCGGTACCGAACGCTACGGCGCGCCGCTGTTCCGCGCCGCACGCGGGGTCGAGCCTAACTAACGGTCCTTCCCGGGCACGCCGGGCTCGGTCATCTTGCGGTAGTCGAGCACCTCGTCGAGCTCCTTGCCCTTGAGCAGTCCCTTCTGCTCGACGAGCTGGCGCACGGTCAGGCCTTTCGCCACGGCTTCCTTGGCGAGCTTCGCGGCCTCGGCGTAACCGATCTTCGGCGCGAGCGCCGTGACAAGCGCCGGGCTGCGCTCCAGCCAGTGCAGGCACGCCGCCTCGTCCGCCTCGATGCCCTGCACGCACTTCTCGGAGAACACGCGCACGGCACTCGTCATGATCTCCATGGCGAACAGCAGGTTGTGCGCGACCACCGGCATCATGACGTTGAGCTCGAGCTGCCCCGCTTCGGCGGACAGCGCGATCGCCTGGTCGTTTCCCATCACCTGGTAACAGACCTGGTTCACCATCTCGGCGATGCTGGGGTTCACCTTGCCCGGCATGATCGAGGAGCCCGGCTGCACGGCCGGCAGCGTGATTTCCGCGAAGCCGGTGCGCGGGCCCGAGGCCAGCAGCCTCAGGTCGCTGGCGATCTTCGAGAGGTCGATGGCGAGCGCGCGGAGCGCGCCCGAGAACGCGGCCACGTCGCCGAGCGACTGCATCAGCTGCACGCGATCCTCGCCGGCCACGAGGTCCAGCCCGGTGTTCTTCGCCAGGTGCTTGACCATCAGCGCGGGATACTGCGGCTCGGCGTTGAGCCCGGTGCCGACCGCGGTGCCGCCGATTCCCAGCTCGCTCAGGTCGGCCGCGGCGCGCCCCAGACGCTGCGCGTTGCGGCGGACCGTGTGGCCCCAGGCCGTGAACTCCTGGCCGAGGCGGATCGGCGTCGCGTCCTGGAGATGGGTCCGTCCCGACTTCACGATCGTGTCGAACTGGGCGCCCTTGGCGAGGAACGCGTCGGCCAGCCCGCCCAGGGCCGCGAGCAGCGGCTTGAGACACGAGAGTGCGCCGAGCCGGATAGCGGTGGGGATCACGTCGTTGGTGCTCTGCGCCATGTTGACGTGATCGTTGGGATGCACGGGCTGGTAGTCGCCGCGCCGGCCGCCGAGCAGCTCGTTGGCGCGGTTGGCCAGCACCTCGTTGCAGTTCATGTTGTGCGACGTGCCGGCGCCGGCCTGGTAGACGTCCACGACGAACTGGTCTCGGTGCTTGCCGGAGAGGACCTCGTCGGCGGCCTTGATGATCGCGTCGGCGAGCTTCGCGTCGAGGCGGCCGGTTTCCTTGTGCGTCTGGGCCGCGGCCTTCTTGATCCACACCACGGCGTCCACGAAGGCCGGCAGCGGCTTCAGCCCGGAGATGGGGAAGTTGAGCCGGGCGCGCATCGTCTGCACGCCGTACAGCGCCGAGGCCGGCACCTCGAGCGCACCCAGCGGGTCCTTCTCGATCCGCGTGTCCGCCATCGGTTGTTTCCGTTCCGTGAGAGGTTCACGCCCGCGCGGGCGCGGACAAATTCTATCTGGTGCCGAGCGGGAAGGCCAAGGTCACCGCCGCCGCGCACGCAGGCTGTCGGCCCACGCGCGGCTGTCGCGTAGCGCCTCGTGCCCTGGCAATCCCGTGATGTACGCCATGACCGCCAGCCGCTCCCATCCGCCGAGATCGTCGCCCGCGGCGCGCATCGCCGTGACGGGGATTCCGCGCGTCAGGATCGCGTAGAGCACCGCGGGGCCGGGCGGCTCGCGCATGCCGGCGAACTCGGGCCTCGTGAAGTCGTAGGGTGAGGGGTTCGCGGCCTCGGTGTTGAGCCCGTTGCCCTTTCCCTGATCGCCGTGGCAGCTGGCGCACCACTGCCCGTACAGCTGGCGACCGGCACGGATTGCCTCGGAGTCTCCCTGGAGCGGATTGCACCACGTCGCGGAAGCGCCGGGAAGCCCCGCGGGCTCGAGGTGCGCCCAGGCGTCGTCACCGTCGCGGTGGACGATCAGCGGCCAACTGGAATCGCGGATCGCGGCCCATTGGGAAGCGCGCGGCGCTGGACACGCCTGGTGGCTGGGCGCGGGTGCGGCGGCGAAAACAGAACAGAGAGCAAAGAACAAAGACACAACGCCCTGCATTTCGATTCTCCCGTTAGCCCGGAGTCAGTCGCACGAACGGATTGGTGCGTTTCTCCTCGCCGATGGTGGTCGCGGGGCCGTGTCCCGGCAGCACCGTGGTCGCGTCGGGCAGCGTGTAGAGCCGGCGCCGGATGCTCCTGACCAGGGCCGCGCTGTCGCCGCCCGGCAGGTCGGTGCGCCCGATCGAGCCCCTGAACAGCACGTCGCCGACGAGCGCGAGATCGTGGCCGACGAACGTCACGTGGCCCGGGCTGTGGCCGGGCGTGTGACGGACCTCGAATCGGCAGCCGCCGACCGACAACTGCTGGCCCTCGGCCAGCTCGCCGTCCGGCCTGGGCGGCGCCTCCACCTCGAGCCCGAACACGGCGGCCTGCTGCGGGACGTCGTCGTACAGCCAGCGGTCCGCGGGATGCAGCAGCACCGGCACGCCGGTCGCCGCTTTCACCGCCGCGACCCCCGCGACGTGATCGAGGTGCGCGTGGGTCAGCCACACCGCGGTGGGAGTCCAGCCTTCGCTGTGGAGTCGAGCGAGGAACAGCTGCGCCTCCTCGCCGGGGTCCACGATCACCGCTTGCTTCGTGGCGGCGTCGGCGACGATGTAGCAGTTCTCCGCGAACGCCCCGTTGGTCAGAACGGCGACCTCAGGTGCTGGCAACCGGCTCCCTGCTCTTCAGCTCGCCGATGTACTTGGCGGCCGCGATCGTCGCCGTGGTGGCGTCGCCGACCGCGGTCGTGACCTGGCGTGTCAGCTGCGCGCGCACGTCGCCCGCGGCGAACAGCCCGGGCACCGAGCTCATCATCCGATCGTCGGTGATGCAGTAGCCGGCGTCGTCGTGCTCGAAGTGGCCCTTCACGATGCCCGTGTTGGGCCGGAACCCGATGAACACGAAGATGCCGCCGACCTTGAGCTCGGAGCGCGCGAGCGTCACGACGTTCTTCAGCGCCAGGTGCTTCACCGCGCCCTGGTCACCCTCGACGCGCTCGACCACCGTGTTCCAGATCACCTCGATCTTCGGGTTGTCGAACACCTTCTTCTGGATGATCGGCGAGGCGCGCAGCGAGTCGCGGCGATGGATCAGGTAGACCTTGGAGGCGTAGCGGGTGAGAAAATCGGCCTCTTCGCAGGCGGCGTCTCCGCCGCCGGCCACGGCGAGCACCTCGCCGCGGAAGAAGTGGCCGTCGCAGACCGCGCAGTACGAGACGCCCTTGCCCGCGTACTCGAGCTCGCCGGGGATGCCGAGCCTGGTCGGCGTGCCTCCGGCGGTGAGGATGACGGCGGGCGCCTCGAACGACCGGCCGCCCTCGGTGCCAACCGTGAACCAGCCGTCGGCGCGCTTTTCCACGGACGCCACGCCGTCGGTGACCAGCTCGGCGCCGAACGTGAGGGCGTGGTCGGCCATGCGCTGGGCGAGCTCGTGGCCGGTGATGGACGCGAAGCCCGGGTAGTCCTCGATCAGCTCGGTGTTGAGCAGCTCGCCGCCCGGCGCGCCGCGCTCGATGATGACGCACTTCAGCATCGAGCGCCCGGCGTAGAGCGCCGCGGTGAGGCCCGCCGGCCCCGCGCCGACGATGATGATGTCGTAGCTCTTCATGCCGCGTGTCATGTCCCTCTCAACGCCACCGTCCACCCGGACGTTCCCCTCGCTCCTGCGCTCCCACGCTCCTGCGCCTATCGTATCCGCCGACCGCCGTCCACCACGATCGTCTCGCCGGTCACGTACTCGTTCTCGAGCAGGTAGAACATCGCGCCGGCCACGTCGTCCACGCTGCCCAGCCGGCCGAGCGGCGTGGACTCGGCGAACGCGCGGCGCGTCGTCTTGTCCCAGTCGTCGGGCAACAGCACGGCGCCGGGCGCGATCGCGTTGACGCGGACCAGCGGCGCGAACGCCTTGGCCATCAGCTCCGTCATCACCACGACGCCGGCCTTGCTGATGACGTGGACGGCGTAGCCGCTCCACCGCTCGAACGCTGCCAGGTCGGCGATGTTCACGATAGCGCCGCCGGCGCCGCCCATCACAAGGGCAGCGCCCTGCGCCGCGAAGAACGAGCCGCGCAGGTTGAGGTTCATGGTGCGTTCCCAGTCGGCCGGCGTCACCTCTGGAACCGCCTTCTTCTCCATGATCGCCGCGCTGTTGATCAGGATATCGAGGCCGCCAAGGGCCTCCCGCGCGCGCGCCGCCAAAGCCCGCGCCGCCGCCGCATCCGACAGGTCGGCGGAAACCAGCGCCGTCTTCACGCCGAGCCGCGAGCCCTCGGCGGCTGCGTCCTTCGCGCCGGCCTCGGAGCCGTGGTAGTGGAGCGCGACGTGCACGCCCTTGCGCATCAGCGCGGTCGCGAGCGCGCGGCCAAGCCTGACGCCGGCGCCGGTGACCAGCGCGCGCCGGCCCTTCAGCTCCACCGCTAGAGCTCCCCGTGCGAGATCGGAAGCACGTGGCCCGTGATCCCGGACGCCGCATCGGAGGCCAGGAACATCACGGCGCTCACGATGTCGGCGATCTCCACCCAGTGCCCGGCCTGGCCCGCCTGGTCGCCCATGCTCGCGCGGTTCTCAGGCGTGCGCACGGTGCCCGGCGCGACGGCGTTCACCCGCACGCCCACATCGCGCAGCTCCAGGGCGAGCGAGCGCGTCAACGCGGCCACCCCGGCCTTCGCGGCGGAGTAAGCGGCCATCGCCGGCTTGGCGTGGATGCCCGCCACCGAGGCGAAGCTCACGATCGCGCCGTAGTGCTGCGCGCTCATCACGCGGGCCGCGGCGCGCGAGACCAGGTACATCGTCTTGACGTTGATGTCGACCTCGCGGTCGAGCACGTCGGGCGTCGCCTCGGTCATCGGGGCGACGCCGGTGAGCCCGCCGGCGACGTTCACCAGGACATCCACGCGCCCGTAAGTCTGCTGGGCCAGCTCGATCACCCAGTGCGCGACGTCGGGCTGCGTGAGATCGCCGGCCGCGGCCTTGACCTCGATGCCCCGCGCGACGAACTCCTTCGCCCGGGTCGCCACCGCGACGGCATTGACGTCCGAGATGACGAGCTTCGCGCCGGCCTTGGCGAACCCGTCGGCCACCGCGTGGCCGATCTGCCCGATGCGACCGACGCCTGTCACGACGACGGTCTGGCCCGAGAAGTCGAACGCGGTCGGCAGCGCTACCCCAACGGCGCCAGGATGGCGCCTACCGGCGGTGCCCCGCGCTGGCCGAACAGGATTTTCCCGTCCGCCCCGATCAGGTAGACGGTGCGCACGATCCCCCGCCCGTCGGGTTTCAGCGCGTGATACGCCTTTGCCGCGGCACGCTCGGCGTCGGACACCAGCGGGAAGTTGAACGCGAAGCCCTCCACGTACTTCTCGTGGCTCTCGACCGACGCCGGGTTCATCCCCAGCGTGGTCACGCCCTTCTTCTTGTAGTCGGTCTGCTCATCGCGCACGGCGGAGAGTTGGCGGTTTCACCCGGGGGTGTTGTTGCCCGGATAGAAGAACAGCGCCACCGGTCCGGTGCGCAGGAGCGCCGAGAGCTTGATGCGCCGCTTGCCGGTCGCGTCCAGCTCGAAGTCGGGTGCGACGGCGCCGACGGCGAGCGGCTCCTCCTCCCTACCTGGCATAGCCCAGCTCAGGCGAGGTCCAGTCGGGCTGGCTCTGGCGGAACAGCACCTCGAGCTCGGCGAGTGACAGCTCTTCCAGCGCGGCCGAGCGGCTGCGCGTGCCGAGGGGCGAGAAACGGCTGACGCGCCGGACCTTCCTGCCGTGTTCGTCCTTGCGCGCAAAGACCACCGGGAACTCGTCCTTCTCGTACACCGTGACGCGGCCCGCGATGGACGCGGTCCAGACCTCGCCGTCAACGGTGATCTGCCGTTCGGTCATACGGAAGTCTCCGGGAAGTTCTCCAGCATCTTCTTGACGTCGGCGAAAAAGCGATCCGCGTCCGCGCCGTCCACGATGCGGTGATCGTAGGTCATGGACAGCATGCACATCAGGCGCGGAACGATGATGTCGGTGCCGTCCTCCATCGTCACGACGCGCGGCCGCTTCTCGATCGCGCCCACGCCGAGGATCGCCACCTGCGGCTGGTTGATGATCGGCGCCCCGATGTACGAGCCGAACACGCCGGGGTTCGTGATCGTGAACGTGCCGTTCTGGACCTCGTCGGGCTTCAGCTTCTTGCCGCGCGCCCGCTCGGCCAGGTCGGCCATGGTCTTCGCGACGCCGAGCAGCGAGAGCTCGTCGGCGTGCCTGATGACCGGGACGATGAGGCCCCAGTCGAGCGCGACGGCGATGCCGATGTTGATCTGCCCGCGATAGATGATGTTCTGGCCCTGCACCGCCGCGTTGAGGACCGCGTGACGCCGCAGGTTGTCGGCGACCGCCTTCACGATGAAGCCCAGGTACGTCAGCTTCGCGCCACGCTCCTCGTAGAGCGCCTTGTTGCGCCCCCGCAGCCGCTGGATCTCCGTCATGTCCACTTCCCAGAAGGACGTGACGTGCGCGGAGGTCCGGCGCGAGAAGATCATGTGCTCGGCGGTGAGCTGGCGGATGCGGCTCATCGGGACGACCCGGTCGCCCTCCCACGGCGTCGCTTCCCACGCGGGATTCGAGGCGGCCGGCGCACCGGGCGGCCAAGTCGGAGCCGAGGCGGCGGGGGCAGGCGGCAGTGGGC
>JBIOIA010000108.1:0-8805 GCA_044449445.1 Gemmatimonadales bacterium | reverse complement strand
ACCCAGATCTGGATGGCTACCGGCAAGCGGGTCTACTACTGGATCACGCGCGGGCTGTTCCGCTTCGCTGATCGCGAAGGCGGCGGACTGCGACTCGTCCACGACGCGTCCAAGATTGCGACGCTGCTCAAAATGCATCCGCAGGTGCGAGACGCCGCTGTGGTCGCGTTCCCGGACCGGCACACCGGGGTCGGGCTCTATGCCTTCGTCGAGGCGCCGGGCGTTTCCGACACGTGGATCGCCAACGGGTTCTTCCAACTGGTCGGCTCGTTCTTCGGGAACGTTGATCACGTGGACGAGGCCGTCGCCTCGCTCGCGCGCGCGGTGCAGCTCGATCCGCAGAGTCCCGAGGCGCATCACCAGTACGCACAGGGGCTGGTCATCGTCTCGCGGGACGCCGCGGCGCGCGCCGAGTATCGGCGAGCCCTGGACCTCGAGCCGGGACGCGCCGTGACGTACGAGGAGATGGCCGAGCTCGCGTTTTTGGGAGGTCACATCCCGGAGGCTCGCGCGTGGGTGGACAGCGCCCTCGCCGCCGACCCTCGGCTGGTGCGGGGGTACGTCGTGCGCGCGCGGCTGCTGCTCGCCCAGGGCGACGTCGCCGGCGCACGGCGCGAGGTGGAGACCGCCGTGTCCCTTGGTCCCAGCGACCCGAGCACCCACGAAATGCGCGCGATGGTGTACGCCGCGGCGGGTGACACGGCTGCCGCAGCCCGCGAGCTTGTTTCGAACGGCGATACGTTCCTGGGTCCCGAGCCGCAACTGTTCATCGGACAGGTGGACCGGGCGCTGACGATTCTGGAAGCCATCACGTCACCGGCGCTGCGCTGCTTCTCGATCCGCACGCCCACGTTTGCCCGGCTGCGCGGCCAGCCCCGCTTCGATCGGATCGCCGCCCGCTGCCCGGTGCCGGAGGGGCAATAGCGATGGCCGTTCGACGCAAGCCGCAACGCAAGAAGAAGCCCGACTCGCAGGGCCTCCGGCCTCCCGAGCTCCTGAGCGGTAAGCAACCCGACGACCTCACGCATCTCGCGGAGGCCGTTGCGGGCGACGGCGGCGTCGTCATCGGCATCTACAGGGATCCGTTAGGCGGCGGCTGGCTGGTCCTGGCCGGATTGCCGGTCACCAAAGTCGAGCCCACGCCATACCAGCGCGACCTGTCGGACGCGCACGTCAAGCGGCTCGCCGGCGCGATCGAGAAGCTCGGCCGGTTCCTCGACCCGATCATCGTGGTGCGCGAAGGCGACGGCTACTGGACGCCCAACGGCAGCCACCGGCTCGCCGCCCTCAAGCGGCTCGGCGCACGGACCATTACCGCGCTCGTCGTGCCCGACGAGACGGTAGCCCGCCGGATCCTCGTACTCAACACCGAGAAGGCGCACAACCTGCGCGAGCGCTCGCTCGAGGTGAGCCGGCTCGCCGAGGCGATGGCGAAGCTCGACGACCGCCCCGAGAACGAGTTCGAGACCGAGTTCGAGGAGCCGGCGCTCATCACGCTCGGCCTGTGCTACCAGGAGAACGGACGCTTCGCGGGCGCCCAGTATCACCCGGTGCTGAAGCGCGTGGATGCGTTCTTCGACACGAAGCTCTCGAAGGCGCTGGTCGAGCGGAAGAAGCGGGCGGGGAAGCTGCTCGAGCTGGACGAAGCCGTCGGCGAGGTCGTCAAGAAGCTGAAGGAGAAGGGGTTCGAGTCGCCCTACCTCAAGGCGTTCGTCGTGGCCCGCTGCAACCCGATCCGGTTCGTGAAGGGCGCGCCGCCGGCGTACGAGGAGGTCATCGACAAGATGCTCGCCTCGGCGAAGAAGTTCGACGTGGGCAAGGTGAAGCCCGGCCAGATCCAGGTGTCCGGCGGGGTGGCGGAGGAATAGCGAACGGGCCGGGCTGATCGCCCGACCCGTTCGTGCGCGGCGGAAGCAGCCGCAGCAAGTTCGCACCCCGGTAGGCCGAGTATCAGTGATATCGAGTGCCGAGTCAAGTGCGGCGGGTACCGGCGGTGGGACTCGAACCCACACGGGCTTTCGCCCACCGCGTGGCGATTCGTTGCATCTCGTTCTACATTGGCCGCCTCATGCGTCCGCCTGCTCTCGCCGTGTTTGGCCTCCTGGTGTTGTCGCGCGGGCTGTTCGCCCAGTGCCCCGACGGTACGCCGCCGCCGTGCGGCCGCTCGGGCGCGCGTGCGCCGGCGCCCTACAGCGTCGCCGTTCTGTATTTCGACAACCAGTCGCGCGACTCGAATGACGCCTACCTGGCGGCGGGGCTGACGGAGCAGATCCTCGATCGCTTGGGCTCCGTATCCCGCCTCACCGTGAAGTCGCGCAACGCGGTGCGCCGCTACCGCGACACCGACGCCGATCCCCAGCGCATCGGCCGCGAGCTGCAAGTGTCGTACCTCGCCTCGGGCTCGCTGCGCCGCGCCGGCGACCGGCTGCGCGTGAGCGTCGAGCTGACGCGCACGTCCTCGGGCGACCGCGTGTGGGGCGAGACGTACGATCGCAACGCGTCCAACGCGCTGGCCATCGAGGAGGAGGTCGCCGAGGCGGTGGCGACGGCCATCGTCGGACGGCTGGTGCCGGGAGAGGTGCGCCGGATCGCCGCACGATCCGCCGCGGATCCCGCGGCGCACGACCACGTGCTGCGCGGCAACTTCTTCCTCGCGCAGCGAACCGCCGAGGCGACGCGTCACGCCATCGCCGAATACGAGGCGGCGCTGCGCATCCAGCCGTCGCTGGTCCCGGCGCGCGCGACGCTGGCCTACGCGTACGCGATCTACGCGACCTGGTACTGGCCCTGGCCGGGCCTGACGCGCGACACGTTGTTGGCGCGCGGCCTCGCCGCGGCCAACGAGGCGGTGGCCGGTCCCTCGCCACCGGGCGTCGCCCGGCTCGCCCTGTGCCTCACGCGCTGGGCGCTGCGTCCGCAGGAGGTCGATGCGGCGCTCGCCTGCGACGAGCAGGCACTCGCCGCCGATCCCGGCAACGCGGAGGTGCTGCACGGCCTGGGGTTTGCCCGGATGGCGGCCGGCATGGACTCGCTGGCTGAGGTCACGCTGGAGCGCGCGCTGGCGGTCGATCCGGCCCGCGCCATCACGCTGGAGACGATCGCGCGGATCTCGTATCGCACGGGCCGCCTCGACGTCGCGCGGCGCTGGCTCGACAGCGCGATCGTGGTGGATCCCGGCTTTGCGCAGGGGTACACGGGGCGGGCGCGCGTCCGCCTGGCGCAGGGGGACACGGCGGGCGCCGTTGCGGATGCGACGACGGGGGCGCAGCTGGCGCCTTCCGGCAGCGGGATCCTGTTCGTCCGGGTGGTCGTTCTCGCGCGCGCCGGGCGCCGCGATGAGGCGGAGGCAGCGATGCGCGAGGCGTCGGCGGCCGGTGCCGACGTGCTCGACACGCCGACGTTCGGAACGATCTATGTCGCGGCGCTCGTGGCCCTCGGCCGGCGCGAGGACGCGCTCGCGGCGGTGGAGCGCATCCAGCCGCGCGCTTTCGAGCTGTGGGGCCAGCTGCGCGCTCCCGAGTTCGACGCGATTCGAGACGACCCGCGCTTCCAGCGCGTGATTGCCGAGGCGCGGCCGCGGGTGACGCGGTGAGCGTTCGCTGGCTCGTGCCCGGTGTCTGCGGGCTTCTGTCCCTTCCGATTTCGCTTCGCGCCCAGTGCCCCGACGGCACACCGCCGCCGTGCGCGCGCGGCACGCCCCGACCGGCTGCGCTCGGAGCGAACAGCGTCGCCGTGCTGTACTTCGACAATCTCTCGCGTGACACCGCCGACGCGTACCTCGCCGACGGACTCGCCGAGGAGCTGATCGTCCGGCTCAGCCAGGTCAGGCGACTCGACGTGAAGTCGCGCTTCGAATCGCAGCGGGTGCGCGGCCATACCGCCGGCGACCCCAAGGTTCTCGGGCGTTCACTTCGGGCCGCGTACCTCGTCACGGGCAGCATGCAGCAGGCGGGACAGCAGGTGCGGTTGCGCGTCTCGCTGGTGCGCACCGCCGACGGTGCCAACATGTGGGGCGATGTGTACGATCGCAGCGGCGGCAACATACTCCAGATCCAGTCCGACATCGCACGGGAGGTGGCAGGGGCGATCACCGGGCAGTTGCTGCCGACGGAGCAGGCGAGTCTCGCGCGCCATTCCACGGAAGACCCGGTCGCCTACCAGCTCTACCTGCGCGCTGTCGGGGCCGCCAACACGACATCGGAGGCCGGGCTCCGCTCCGCCCTCGACCTGCTGGATCGCGCCATTGCCCGCGACTCGGGCTTCGCCGACGCCTGGGCGAAGAAGGCCTTCGTCTGGACCTGGCTGGCGGACGGCTACGAGGAAGGGCGGGTCGCCTACCCGCAGGCGAGAGCCGCGGCCGAGCGCGCGCTGGGTCTCGACAGTAGCAGGGCCCTCGCGTGGTCCCTCCTCAGCCAATCCATCATCGCCCTCGACATGGATTTCGCGCGGGCGCAGCCGATGGTGCAGCGAGCGCTCGCGCTCGATCCCCGCCAACCGGACGCGCATCTCCTGGCGAGCGCCGCCCTGATGGTGTCCGGCGACATGGACGAATCGATCGCGGAGGCACGGCGCGGCTGGGAGGGGGACACCCTGTCGGCTTCCTCCGCAACCGTCTACCTGTGGACGCTCCTGGTCGCCCAGCGTGCCGAGCTGTTCGGCCCGGCCTTGGCCCGGGCGCGCGTCGGATTCAGTGCGGAGGAGTATCGCACCTTCGATGCCATCGATCGCCTGCTGCGCGGCGACGCGGCCGGCGCGCTCGAAGGCCTCACCTGGCAATTCTACGGCGGTGAGTTCGCGTCCATTCGCGCACGGGCCCTGCTGGCCCTCGGCCGCCCCGAGGCTGCGCGCGCCATGGCCGATTCCATGGTGGCCAGCGCCGAGCGGCGATACTTCGACGCCTACGGCATCGCCGAGACCTACGGGGAAACAGGCGATGTCGACCGCGCATTCTCGTGGCTCGACCGCGCGGTGGACCAGCGCACGATGTGGCTCATCGCGGTGCGCCAGGATCACGCCTTCGCCGCGATGCACGTCGATCCTCGCTGGGCTGCGCTCATGCGCCGACTGGAGCACCCGTGACGACCGACGTGCGGACGTACGAGCGCAACCGGTTCAGGCTGCGCGCGGCATTGGCACTCGTGCTGCTGTCCGGAAGTACGTCGATACGCCTGTACGCCTTCCAGTGCCCCGACGGCACACCGCCGCCGTGCGCCCGAGCGGCCGCTCGCGCCGCCGCGGGGCCCGGCCCCACCAGCGTCGCGGTCCTCTATTTCGACAACGTTTCGCGCGACAGCAACGACGCCTACATCGCCGACGGGCTCACCGAAGAGCTGATCGCGCGGCTCGGCCAGATCGAGCGGCTCCAGGTCAAATCGCGCACCGCGGTCCAGCGCTACCGCGGCCGGCCGATAGACGATCCAACGACGCTCGGCCGCACGCTCGGCGTGGCGCACCTGGTGAGCGGGAGCATCCGCCGCGGCAACGGCCGGCTGCGCGTCACAGTGGAGTTGACGCGCGCCTCCACGGGCGTGCGCGTCTGGGGCGACACCTACGAACGCGGAAGCGACGACCTCATGGCGGTCGAGGCTGACATCGCGCAGGAGATCGCCTCCGGCGTGGGCGGTCGGCTCGCGCCGACGGAGCAGCGCGTGCTCGTCGCGCGCCCGACCACCAACCCCGAGGCGTTCGACCACTTTCTGCGCGGCAACTATCTGATCGCGCAGCGGTCCGCTGTGGCGGCACGACGCGCGCTCGCTGAGTATGAGACGGCGGTGCGGCTGGATCCCGGGTTCGCGAAGGCCTTCGGACGGATCGGGTGGGCATACGGGTTGTTCTACGACTGGAGCTGGCCCTGGCCGGGGCTGACGCCCGACAGTCTGCTCGAGCGCGGGATCGCGGCTGCGTCGATGGCGTTGCGCATCGATTCGCTCTCGGCCGACGCGTGGATGGCCCGGGCGGCGCTGCTCGCATACCGCTTCCCCACGACGTTCGAGGGCGTGGACCAGGCGTTCAGGCGCGCCGTCACGTTGGATCCCCGCAACGCGGAGGCCTGGCACCTGTACGCTGCGACGCTGACCTACGCCTCGCGCGACAGTGCTTCCGCGGCCGCCTTCCAGCGCGCGCTCGAGCTCGATCCCGAGCGCGTCATCTCGCTCGCCGACCTGGCGTGGCTCCGGTACTTCGAACGGCGGTACGATGAAGCCGAGGCGCTCGCGGACAGCGGCGTGGCTCTGGATCCGCAGGCGGACTACCTGTACGCCATCCGGGCGCAGATCGCACTGGTCCGCGGTGATACCGCTCGATTCCGAGCCGACGTGACGGCCGCCGTGCGCACCCGGCGTCCGGACTACCTGCTGACGTCCGAACACATGGTCATCGCGCAGGAGACCCGGGACGGCGACACCACGGCCGCGCGAGCCCGGCTGGAGCGACTCGTCGGCGGGTTCCGGGATCGCGAGCATCTGTCGGCGTATGAGGGATACAGCGCCGCGCTCGGGTTCATGGCCGTGGGCGATCGCGCCGGGGCGCTCACCATGCTCGAGAGCATCCGTCCCCGGGGACTGATCGTGGGTTGCTACATGCGCGACCCCATGTTCGACCCGATCCGCGCCGATCCTCGGTTCCAGCGGTTGTGGAACGAATCGAATCCGGCAGGCGCTAGCCCCTGAGCTCTCGCAGTGCCCCCACCACGTAGCTCTTCACGACCTTCTTCCGCCACGCCAGGTCGAAGTCCGTGTTGTCGAGCGGCCGCGCGTGCTTCCAGCAGACGTCGGCGAACTCGCGGATCACGTCGTCGCTCAGTGGCTTGCCGATCAGCGTGTCGCTCTCGGGCACGAGCACGGGGCAGCTCGTCACCGCGCCGAGGACCACGCGGGCTGCCGTCACGACGTCACGCCTGCCTAACGTAAGCGCCACCGCCACGCCGAGGACCGGGAAGTCGAACGAGCCGCGCCGGCGCAGCTTCCAGTAGGTCGAGCGCACGCTCGCGCCTCGCGCCTCGCGCCTCGCGACAGGCAGGTGCACGCGCGTCAGGATTTCGTCCGCTCGTTTTGTAAGGTACGACATGCCGTCGTTGCGGTAGAGGTGCTCGAGCGGGATCACCCGCCTGCCTCGCGGCCCCACCAGCGTGACCTCGGCGCCTAACGCAATGAGCGCGGGCGCGGTGTCGGTGCTGCTCACGGCCCAGCACCGCGGGCTGCTCGTCGCGACCCAGCAGATACTCGTGCCGTCGGGGCTCGCGCAGGCATGGCCATTCGTGCCTTTCGGCGCCTTCATGCAGAAGTCGATCGCGCGCCGCCACTCCTGGTTCTGGTTGTAGTAGTTGCAGCGCGTGTCGAGGCACAGGTTGCCACCCAGCGTGCCCATGTTCCTGAGGTGCACGGTCGCGACAGAGCCCGCGGCCCTGGCGAGCGCGGCGTAGCCGCTGCGCACCTTCGGGTGCTCGGCCACCTCGGTGAGGGTCGCGCACGCGCCGAGCGTGAGGCCGGTGCCGTTCGTGATCGCCCGGAGCTCCTCCACTCCCCGGATGCCGATGAGCAAGCCCGGTGTCTGCTGGCGCCGCTTCATGTTGGGCACGAGGTCCGTGCCGCCTGCGAGCAGCATCGCCTCAGCGCCGCCGCCCGCGAGTGCGGCCACCGCGTCCTTCACGCTGGTCGCGGCGTGATAACGGAACCGCGGGGCGCGCATCATGGCCGCGTGCCCTTGATCGCGCGCCCGTCGCCGCCCTCCCACGGCGGCAGCACGACCAGCGCCTCGGGCCACGGCACGTCGGGGAAACTCGTCGGCCCGACCCTCACCGCACCATCACTCCCGTAACTCCCCTCACTCCCCTTACTCCCCTTTGCTTTTCGTTCCAGTCCCTTGAGCACCGCCTCGGGCGTGATCGGCACCTCGTCCACCCGGACGCCGACCGCATCGAACACCGCGTTGGCGACGGCGGGCATGATCGGCAGCAGCGGCCCCTGGCCGACCTCCTTCGCGCCGAACGGCCCGGCGGGATCGGCGTCCTCGATGAAGTACGTCGTGACCTCCGGCATCTCGAGCGACGTCGGAGACTTGTACTCGAGGATGCTCGGGATCTTGTGGACCAGCGCGCCCGAGAGCTTCTGCGGCAGCCGCCGAAACACCTGCTCCTCCATCAGCGCCTCGCCGAGCCCCATGTACACGCCGCCCTCGACCTGGCCCCGCGCGAGCACCGGATTGAGCACCCGCCCGATGTCGTGGCCGATCCAGACCTTTGGAACCCTTATCCACCCGGTGTCAGGATTCACCTCGACCTCGACCACGGCCGCGCTGTAGCTGTAGGTCGCCGACGGGCCGACGCCCGCGCCACGGTACTTCCCGGGCGACTTCGGCGGCGCGTAGCTGCCCGTCGTGCCCAGCGTCCCGTGCGCCGCCTCGGCGAGCACGATCGCGTCAGCGAAGTCCATCCCGGTCGCCGGATTCTCGACGTCGAAGACCCGGCGCTGCGCGAACGCGATCCGGTTCTCGGGTACGCCGAGCTTCGTCGCGACCGGTCCAGCGAGCAGCGCTTTCGCGCGTTCGGCCGCCTGGATCGCCGCGTTGCCCATCATCAGCGTGACGCGCGAGCTGTAGCTGCCCAGGTCCACCGGCGTGAGGTCGGTGTCGCCGGTGACGAGCTTCACGTCCTCGGCGCCGATACCGAGCACCTCGGCGACGATCGCGGCGAGCACGTCGTCCGAACCCTGCCCGACCTCGGTCGCGCCGCAGAACACCGTTACCTGGCCGCTTCGGTCCAAGGAGAGTTGCACGCCCGTATGCGGCATCTTGTTCCAGTAGATGGTT
>JBIOIA010000107.1:0-8846 GCA_044449445.1 Gemmatimonadales bacterium | reverse complement strand
GGCCTCGAGCGCGGCGCTGCCGGTACGCACGACGTCCGGCGCCCACGCGGCTTCGCGCAGGGCCCGGGCCAGGAGGTCGGCGACGGCCGGTTCGTCTTCCACGATCAGGACCCGCATGGGGTCAAACCTACTCGCCTGCGTGACGTTTCGATGACAGGCCCCGTCATGTTGGGGTCAGGGCGCCCCATGTACGCTTCCCGCCTGGATATGCGGATCAGGTTCTCGCTTGTCGCCCTCGCGATCTCACTCGCGGTGCCTGGCGCCCTTGGCGCGCAGGACTCCGCGCCGCTGAGCCGCGCCGACGCCATTCGCGCCGCGCTCGAGCGCGGGCCGCGCCTGGGCGTCGCGCGGGCGGACACCGCCGTCGCGGCCGCGCAGCTGCGCACCGCGCGCGCGTACCAGAACCCCGTCCTGTCGCTCACCTACTCGAAGGCGGTGCCGCAGTACCACTTCATCGCCGAGCTGCCGCTCGATGCGCCCTGGCTCCGGAGCTCGCGCATCGGCTCGGCCGAGGCCGGCCGCTCGTCGGCGCAATACCGGTTCGCGTACAGCAGGGCGGCGATCGCGCTCGAGGCGGACACGACCTACACCCGCGTGCTCGCGGCCATGGCGCGCGCGCGATTGTCCCGGCAGAGCGCCGAGGCGGCCGACAGTCTGCGAGGCATGGCGGCCCAGCGGCGCAACGCGGGCGATGCGAGCGACCTGGACGTCGAGCTCGCCGCCGTGAACGCGGGCCAGCAGGCCAACGCGGCGGCCGCCGATTCGCTCGCGCTGTGGCAGAACCTGCTCGACCTGCAGGTCGCCATCGGCCTGACGGCCGACCGGATCGTGGTCACGCCGAGTGATTCGTTGTTCCTGCCGTCCGACGACTCGACGATGAGCGCGGGGACGCCGCTCGTGGTCGCCGCCGCGGAGGCCGCGCTCGTTTCGGCCGACCTCGCGGCCCGGTTCCAGCATCAGAGCGCGCTGCCGGTGCCCGCGATCACGTTCGGGTTCGAGCGCGGCGATCCTACGGGCGCGGAGCCCGGCGTGTTGCCGACGTTCGGCGTCGCGATTCCGATTCCGCTCCTCAATCGCAACGGCGGCGCGATCGCCCAGGCCGAGGCGGAGCGCGATCGCGCGCAGGCCGAGCTCGAGGCCACGCGGCTGGAGAGTGCGGCGCGGATCGCCGGGACGCGGCGCGTGCGGCAGGTCGCGCTGGCGCGCGTCGAGCGCGACGCGCGACTGGTGGAAAGCGCGAACCGCGTCGCGGCGATGTCGCTCCGGGCATACCGGGAAGGCGCGGTGTCGCTGCCGAGCGTGCTGGAAGCCCAGCGCAATGCGCGCGAGATCCTCACGCAGTACGTCGAAGACCTCGCAAGCGCGTGGAACGCCGCGGCCGCGCTCCGCGTCTACACGATGAGCACGGTGCAACCGAGGTGAAGATGGCCCGCGTGATGATGGTGATCGCACTGCTCCTGACGGTCGGCTGCAAGAAAGGCGAGAGCGGCGACGAGGCGAAGAACGCCGTTCCGGCGGTCGTCGGCGCGCGGACCGCGCTCGCGATCAGCCAGCCGTTCGCCGAGACCGTGGACGCGATCGGCACGGTCGTCGTGCGCGCGGGCCACATGGCGGCGCTCGGCGCTCCCTCGCCTTCGCGCATCGCGCGCGTCTACGTGACGGCGGGCCAGCACGTGAGCCTCGGCCAGCCGCTCGTGGAGCTGGAGCAGGCGCCCTTCCAGGCGGCGACCCGCAGCGCTCTGGCGGCGGTGGCCGTGGCGGACCAGGCGCACGCGCGCGCCGAGCGGCTGGCGCAGGAGGGCATCGTCCCGAGGAAGGACGTGGAGCAGGCGGCGGCGGAGCAGGCCAGGGCGCAGGCGGACCTCGCCGCCGCGCAGCGCGCCGAGCAGCTCTCGGTGCTGCGCGCTCCGCTCGCGGGCGTGGTGACGCGGATGAGCGCCGCGCTCGGCGCCGCGGCGGATCCCAGCCAGCCGCTCGTCGAGGTCGCCGATCCCACGGCGCTCGACATCCTCCTGAGCGTGACGCCGGCCGTGGCCTCACGCATCCGTCCCGGCGCGAGGGTCACGATCGGCGCGGGCGAGCGCGCGGCCGGCGAGCCCCTCGGCGAGGGCCGCGTGGCGGACGTGGCCGGCATCGTGGACACCGCGACCCGGAGCGTGGCGGTGCGCGTGCGCGCGGCGGTGACGCGGCGCGCGCTCCGCATCGGCGAGACCGTGTTCGGGCGCCTCGACGTGGGCACGAGGCCCGCCGCGGTGACCGTGCCGCTCGAGGCACTGGTGCCCGAGGGCGAGGGGTTCAAGGTGTTCGTCGTGGACAGCGCGGGGATCGCGCACGCGCGGCCGGTGGTCGTCGGCGGGAAGAGCGACCAGGTGGCCGAAATCACCGAGGGGCTCGCCGCCGGCGAACGCGTCGTGACCTACGGCGCGTTCGGCGTGCAGGACAGCGCGAAGATCGTCCAGGTCCGGCCGTGACGCTGTTCGGTGTGCTCGCCGGGCAGCGGCGCTTCATCCTCCTCGTCGTGACGCTGCTCAGCGCGGCGGGCATCTGGGTCGCCTGGCAGCTCCCCTCCGCCATCTACCCCGAGCTAAGTTTTTCGCGCATCACCATCGTGGCCGAAGGCTCGGCGCTCGGCGCGCGACAGGTGCTGTTCAGCGTCACGCGCCCGATCGAGGAAGCGGTCAGCGTCGTGCCGGGCGTGCGCCGCGTGCGCTCGCGCTCGATCCGGGGCGGGGCGGAAATCAACGTCACGTTCGCGCCCAGTACCGACATGATCTTCGCGCTCCAGCAGGTGCAGGCGCGCGTCAACCAGGTGCGCGGCTCGCTGCCCGCCGATCTTGACATCCAGGTCGAGCGCCTCGCGCCGTCGCTGTTCCCCATCCTCTCCTACAACGTCGAGGGCGGCGACCCCGCCACCCTGTACGACATTGCGCGCTACCAGATCCGGCCGCTGATCTCGCGGGTGCCGGGCGTGGGGCGCGTGGACGTCATGGGCACCGACGTGCGCGAGATCGAGGTCGTGGCCGATCCCGCGCGGCTCGCGGCGCAGGGTCTGTCGTTCGCCGACCTCGCGGCGGCGATCAAGGCGTCCACGACGGTGGACGCGGTGGGCCGGATGCCGGAGAACTACAAGCAGTACCTGATCGTCACGGCGCAGGAGGCGCACTCGACGGGCGACATCGGCGACGTCGTGGTGGGTCACGGCCTGCGCGTGCGCGACCTCGCGACGGTCACGCCGGGCACCGAGGACCACGTCCGCATCATCGCGGGCGACGGCCGGCCCGTCGCGGCGCTCAACATCACGCGGCAGGTGGGCGGCAGCACGCTCGCCATCGCGGACAGCATCACGCACCTGGCCGCCACGATCCAGACGACGCTGCCGCCCGGCGTGCGGCTCAAGCCGCTCTACGACCAGGCGTCGCTGGTGCGTGACGCCGTGCGCTCGGTGCGCGATGCCATGCTGATCGGCGCGGCGCTGGCGGTCCTGGTGCTGCTCGTGTTCCTGCGCCACGCCCGCATCACGGCGATCAGCGCGTCCGCGATCCCGCTCACCATGGCGATCACGGTGTTCGTGATGTCGCTGGTCGGACAGACGTTCAACCTGATGACGCTCGGCGCCATGGCGATCGCGATCGGGCTGGTGATCGACGACGCGGTGGTGGTCACCGAGAACATCGTCCGGCACATGCATCTCAATCCGGACCGCTCGCTCGCCATTCGGGCCGCCGTGCAGGAGCTGATCTGGCCCGTCACGACCTCGACGATCACGACCGTCGTGGTGTTCCTGCCGCTCGGCCTGCTCACGGGCGTCGTCGGCCAGTTCTTTCACGCCCTCTCGATCACGCTGGCGATCGCGGTGCTGGTCTCGCTGCTCCTCGCGCTCACGATCATCCCGCTGATGTGCGAGCAGTATCTCACGGCACGGGACGCCGAGTCCGCGGGCGCGGCCGCGCCCGGCCGGGCCCAAGCGGCGCTCACGCGGATCGGCCGCGCCGTGGACGCGATCTCGGACCTGTACGAGCGCTCGCTCGGCGCGACGCTGCACCACCGCGCGCGGGCCGGCGCGATCGCGGTCCTGCTCGTGGTGCTGGGCGCGCTCGCGTACCGGGTCGTGGGCAGCGGGTTCCTGCCCGAGATGGACGAAGGCGCGTTCGTGCTCGATTACTGGAGCCCCGGCGGCACCGCGCTCGTCGAGACGGACCGGATGTTGCACATCGTCGAAGACATTCTCGGCCGCACGCCGGAGATCACCGGCACCTCGCGCCGCACCGGTGCCGAGCTGGGGCTGTTCGCCACCGAGCAGAACCGCGGCGACCTGGTGGTGCGACTCAAGCCCGAGAGCGAGCGCGAGCGCACGGTCTTCGAGGTCATCGCCGACGTGCGCGGCAAGCTGACCGCGGCCGTGCCGCGGCTGCGCATCGAGTTCGTGCAGATCCTGTCGGACGTCATCAACGACCTCGCCGGCGCCGCGCGACCGGTCGAGATCCGGCTGTACGGGCCGGACCTGGGCGCGCTCGAGGCCTACGGCAAGGCCGTCGGACCGAAGCTCGCGGCGATCGCCGGCATCGAGGACCTGTTCGACGGCGTGAGCGAGCCGAGCGCCGAGATGTCCATGAGCGTGGATGGGGCCGAAGCGAATCGCGTCGGGCTGACGCCCGAGCAGGTCGCGGACGCGGCGAGCGGGGCGCTGATGGGCGTGAGCGCGGGAGAAGTGCGGCTCGAGGACCGCGTCGTCGGCGTGCGCGTGCGGGCACCCGACTCGGTTCGGTTCAGCCCGCTCCAGCTGCGCGCGCTGCCGGTCGTTTCGCCGCAGACGCACGTGGCGACGCCGCTGGGCGCCGTTGCCTCGTTCCACTCCGGCGACGTGCGCTCCGAGCTGCTGCGCGAGAACCAGCAGCAGATGATCGAGATGACGGCCGACGTGGGCGAGCGCGCCCTGGGGCCGATCATGGCCGACGTCAAGCGCGTGCTGGCCGCGAATCCGGCGCCGGCGGGAGTTCGCGTCGAGCTGGGCGGGCAGTACGCGGGCCAGCAGGAGGCGTTCCGCGCCCTGCTCCTGGTGCTCGGCCTCGCCGCCGCGAGCGTCATCGCGGTGATGGTGATCCAGTTTCAGTCGTTCGTCGAGCCGCTCGTCGTGCTGCTCGCGGCGCCGCTGTCGTTCGTCGGCGCGATGGCGCTGCTGCTCGTCACCGGCACGCCGCTCAACGTGTCGAGTTTCATGGGGCTGATCCTGCTGGTGGGGCTGATCGTGAAGAACGGCATCATCCTGCTGGACTTTACCCGCCACCGGATGCGAGAGGGCGGGCTCGCGCTCGAGCTGGCGATCCTTCAGGCCGCGCGCATCCGGCTGCGCCCGATCCTGATGACGACCCTGTGCACGCTGTTCGGCCTGCTGCCGCTGGCCCTGGGACTGGGCTCGGGGAGCGAGCTGCAGCGCCCGCTGGCGCTCGCGGTGATCGGCGGGCTCTCGCTCTCGACGCCGATCACGCTCTACGTGGTTCCGACCCTGCTTGTCGCGGTTCGGGGACGGGACTGGCGGATCGCTGTCTAGCCGCGAACCGCCCTTCCGTCCCCAATCGCCCCCGGTGTAAACTCACGTCATGACCGCCATCCGACCGCTGCTGCTCGCCGCCCTGTCCGCGACGCTTGCCGCGCCCTTGGCCGCGCAATCGCGCCGCCCGGCCTGCGATCCCGACAACGCCGGCCTGACGCTCCCGCCCGGATTCTGTGCGCTCATCGTGGCCGACAGCGTCGGCCGGTCGCGGCACATCGCCGTGCTCCCGAACGGCGACGTGGCCGCCGCGCTCGATGGCAACACCGGCGGCGTCCTGATCCTCCACGACAGCGACGGTGACGGGCGCGCCGACGTGCGGCGGAAGTTCGGTCCGACCGGCGGCACCGGCATCGCGGCGCACGGCGGTTTTCTCTACTTCGGGATGAACCGCGCGATCGTGCGCTGGCCGTGGCCGACCGGCACGCTCGAGCCGCGTGGCGGGCCCGACACCATCGTGTCCGGGCTGCCGGCCGGAAGCCAGCACTCGGCGAAGAACATCGCGATAGGCAACGACGGCGCCCTGTACGTCAACATCGGCGCGCCGTCCAACTCGTGCCAGGAACGCGACCGCGTGGCCGGCTCGCCCGGGCGCGATCCGTGCCCGCTGCTCGATTCGGCCGGCGGCATCTGGCGCTTCGACACGGGACGCCTCCATCAGTCGCGAACCGACGGTCACCGTTTCGCGACCGGATTGCGAAACACCGTCGCCCTGACCGTGGATCGTGGCACCGGCCAGGTGTTCGGCGTCGTGCACGGGCGCGACCAGCTCGGCGACTGGTCCCAGTACTACGACATCAGCGCGAACGCGGAGAAGCCCGCCGAGGAGTTCCACAAGATCGAGGACGGCGCGAACTACGGCTGGCCGTACTGTTACTACGACCCGGATCTGCATCTCAAGGTGCTGAATCCCGAGTACGGCGGCGACGGCCACGCCGTCGGCCGTTGCGCGCAGTTCCGCGTGCCGATGATCGGCTTCCCCGCGCACTGGGCGCCGGATGGCCTGCTCATCTATCGCGGCCGCCAGTTCCCGCGGCTGTACCAGGGCGGGGCGTTCGTCGCCTTCCACGGATCGTGGAACCGCGCGCCGCTGCCGCAGCAGGGTTACAACATCGTGTTCGTGCCGCTCGCGAACGGCGCGCCGTCCGGCGAGTGGCGCGTGTTCGCCGAGGGCTTCCGCGGCACGGCCGCGAACGACGCGGCGCACCGGCCGTGCGGCGTTGCGGAAGGGCCCGACGGATCGCTCTACGTCAGCGACGACCGCGCGGGCCGCATCTACCGCATCATGTACGTCGGGCAGTGAGTCGAATCGCGGGGAAGCTCGCGCTGGTCACCGGCGCCAGCTCCGGGATCGGATTGGCCTGCGCGCGCCGCTTCGCGGCCGATGGGGCCGACCTGGTGCTGTGGGCGAGGCGGCAGGACCGCCTCAAGTCGGCGGCCTCGGAGCTGGGAGCGAAGGTCAAGGTGCGCACGGCCGCGGTGGACATCCGCGATCGCGCCGCCGTGAATCGCGCGGCGGAATCGCTGATCAAGGACGGCGCCGTGCCCGACATCCTGCTCAACAACGCCGGTCTTGCAGCCGGGCTGGCGAAGCTCCACGAGGGCGACCCCGACGACTGGGACCTCATGATCGACACCAACGTCAAGGGCCTGCTCAACGTCACGCGCGCGTTCCTGCCGCATATGGTGGCCCGCGGCAGCGGTCACGTCGTCAACATCGGCAGCTCGGCGGGTCACCAGGTCTACCCGATGGGGAACGTCTACCACGCCAGCAAGTTCGCGGTGCGCGCGCTCACCGAGGCGATCAACGTGGACCTGGTCGGGACGCCGCTGCGGTGCTCGAGCGTGGATCCGGGCTACGTGCGGACCGACTTCGCGGCGGTGCGGTTCAAGGGCGACGCGGCGCGGGCGAAGCAGACCTACGAGGGGTTCACGCCGCTCGAGGCGGCGGACGTGGCGGACCTGGTGACCTATATCGTGAACCTGCCGCCGCACGTCAACATCCTCGAGGCGCGGGTCTTCCCTACGGCCCAGCGCAATCAACACGTCATTCACAAAGCGACCTAGGGCGTCTTCGCGTACACCTGCGCGACCCAGCGGCACCTCGCAGCTGAGTGGCATGGCCCCCACCGGAACGTGACCGCGTAATCGCCCTCTTCGGGCGCCGTGAGCTCGTAGCGCGGCGTCGCTCCAGCGCTCGTGTCGTGCGCGAGCACCGGGCCGTGCGGCTCGGCGATTTCGAAGTCGAGCGAGTCGCAGCCGCTCGTGCACGCCGCGGCGACGAAGTAGGTCTGGTGGGCCTCGAGATGCACCCGCCAGCGTTCGCTCCCCGCGTGATTGAACATCCCGAACGTGTTGTGCGGCCCGCTCAGCGGATGGTAGCCGGCGGCGCGCGCGGCCGAGTCGGACTGCGCGAGCCGCGTGTAGGCGTCGCGCCAGGCGGCGCCGCCGCAGCCCGCGAGGACGAGGGCGGAGCAGAGCAGCAGAGCGCGGCGATGGTGGGCTCTCACGTGGCCTCCCCTTCTACGCCGTCGAGAACTCGGCGCGGTCGACCGCGGCCAGATCCTCGCGCGTGAGCGTGACGCCGGCGGCCGCCGCCGAGTCCATGGCGTGCTCCGGCGTTCGCGCGCCCGGGATCGCGATCACGGTTGCTCCCTGCGCCAGCACCCATGCGGTGACGACCGCGTGCGGCGAGACGCCGAGGCGCTTCGCCATCGGCGCGAGCACCGGATGCGAGGGCAGCTTCTTGTTGAGGCGTCCGCCGCCCACGGGGCTGTAGGCCAGGAATCCCAGCCCCAAGCGCGCGCAGTGACCCACGACGCCGCCCTGGATCGCCTCCCTGAAGAACGGATTGAGCCGGTTCTGCACGGTCGTGATCGGCACGATTGCGCGCGCTTCGTCGATCTGCTCCACCGATACGTTCGACAGGCCGACCCAGCGGATCTTGCCTGCCGTCCGAAGCTCGGCGAGCGCGCCGGCGCTGTCGGCGAACGGGACGTCGGGATCGGGCCTGTGGAGCTGGTAGAGGTCGATGCGATCGACGCCGAGGGCCTTGAGCGAAGCGTCGCACGCGTTGTGCAGACTCCCCGGACGGGCGTCGACCCCCCACGCCATGCCCGATCGCGTGATCCCGCCCTTGGTGGCGACGATCACGCCCGTCTTGTCGCCGCTCCAGGCGACGAGCGCCTTCGCAATCAGCCGCTCGTTGTGCCCGATGTCGCGTTCGTCCAGGCAGTACGCGTTCGCCGTGTCGATCAGCGTCATGCCGGCATCGAGCGCCGCATGCAGCGTCCTGATC
>JBIOIA010000106.1:0-8902 GCA_044449445.1 Gemmatimonadales bacterium | reverse complement strand
GCTTCGCCTACGACATCACCGCGCACGTCGTCCCCGGCGTCAACGTGGTCGCCGTGCGCGTGGACAACTCCGCGATGCCCAACTCGCGCTGGTACTCGGGCAGCGGCATCTACCGCCACGTGTGGCTCTCGCTGATGGGCCCGCTGCACGTCGGCCACTGGGGCACCTGGGTGACGACCCCGCACGCCGATTCGGCGGGCGCGGACGTCGTGATGAGAACGCGGATCGAGAACCACCAGGCGGCGGTGCGGCGCGGCTCGCTCCGCTCCGTCGTTCTGGACGCTACGGGCCAGGAAGTCGCTCGCACCGAGACGCCGTTCGCGGCCCCCGCCGACTCGGCGGCCGACGTGGAACAGCGCGTCGCCGTCACCACACCGCGGCTGTGGTCGGCCGTTGCGCCGTACCTGTACACGCTGCGCACGGAGGTCGTGGACGGCGCCCGCGTCGTCGACGTCGTCACGACGCCGCTCGGCATCCGGTCCATTGCGTTCGATCCCGACCACGGATTCCTGCTCAACGGACGCCGCGTCAAGCTGAACGGCGTGAACCTGCACCACGACGCGGGCGGGCTCGGCGCGGCGGTGCCGGAACGGGTGTGGGAGCGGCGGCTCGCCCTGCTCAAGGCGATGGGCGTGAACGCGATCCGCACCTCGCACAACCCGCCGGCGCCCGAGTTCCTCGACCTGTGCGACCGCATGGGCTTCCTGGTCATGGCGGAGGCCTTCGACGAATGGACCTTCGGCAAGGTGCCGGAGGGTTATCACCGCTATTTCGCCGAGTGGTCGGAGCGCGACGTCACCGACTTCGTGCACCAGAGCCGCAACCACCCCTCGATCGTGCTGTGGAGCGCCGGGAACGAGATCGGCGAGCAGAGCTCGCCCGATGGCGCGCAGGTGCTGCGCCGCCTCGTGGGCATCTTCCATCGCGAGGACCCGACGCGCCTGGTCGCCACCGGCAACGACAACATCGTCGCCGACGGACACCCCGCGACCCTTGCGTTCCTGACGTCCGAGGACGTGGTGGGCTACAACTACGTGGACCGCTGGCACGAGCGGCGCGAGCTGTTCGCCGACCAGGACCGGCACGACCATCCCGACTGGCGGATGATCGGGACCGAGAGCGGCACGATCTTCCAGAGCTTCGACGAGCGCTATTCGTTAGGTGCCGACTCGACCAGGGTGCGGCCCAACTACACGGCCGGCATGATACAGGCCGAGCGCCACCTGAAGTGGGCCTTTCTCCACGACTATTTCGCGGGCGACTTCATGTGGACCGGCGTGGACTACCTGGGCGAGGCGGTGTGGCCGTTCCGCGGCTTCCCGTCCGGTGTCCTGGACATCATCGGTCACCCCAAGGACTCGTATTACCTGTACCAGAGTCAGTGGACGGACCGGCCGGTCCTGCACCTGTTCCCGCACTGGAACTGGCCGGGGCGCGAGGGCCAGGTCATCCCGGTGCTGGCCTACACCAACTGCAACAGCGTCGAGCTGTTCCTCAACGGCCGCTCGTTAGGCGAGAAGCGGCTCGAGTTTCCGGCGCAGGGCACGTCGGGAGGCTGGAACAGCTATGCCCTGCCCGTCGTCAACCCGACCACCAGCGACCTGCACCTCTCCTGGGACGTGCCGTATGAGCCCGGCGTGCTGCGCGCGGTCGGGCGGCGACGGGACGGGGCCGCGTGCGAGGACGAGGTGCGCACGGCCGGCGCGCCGTTTGCCATCCGGCTGAGCGCCGACCGCGACACCGTCACCACCGGACCCGGCGACGTCCTGCACGTGATGCTCGAGATCGTGGATTCCGCGGGCGCGGTCCTGCCGACGGCGGGCGATCTCGTGCGCTTCACCGTGACGGGCGGCGGCATCCTGGCGCTCGACAACGCGAACATGACGGACCAGGGCTCCTATCGTGATGGCCAGCGGCACGCGTTCAACGGCCGCGGGCTCGCGATCGTGCGCGCCGAGCAGCCCGGCGTGCTTCGCCTCGAGGCGAGCGCGGACGGACTCCGTTCGGCGAGCGTGAGCGTGCGGGTGGTGCGCGGCGCGGCAATGCCGACGATCCCGGCGGCGCGATGAAACCCGACTGGCTCGGCTGGCTTGCAACCGTACTGGTAGTGGTGTCGTACCTGGTCAAGAGCCCGGTGATGCTGCGTCGCATCCAGGGCACAGGGGCGACACTGTGGCTGCTGTACGGCGTCCTGATCCACTCCCAGCCGGTGATCGTGGCGAACATCGTCGTGGTCACCGCCGCGCTGGTGACCTCGTTCCGGCCGACCGTGGCCAGGGCGCGCGGCTAGTCCGCATGCGTCTGACCGGGCGGCCGACGCGGAGCCCGAGGCGACGTCGAGGAAAACGGCGGCACAGGATTGAATACCAGCGACGGACCAAGGCTGACCGAGACCGTAGCAGGTGCGGTCACCGCTCGAATCCCGGCATAGGGATCAGGGATCGGCGCGTTCTCCTCAACGGCCTGCTTCGCGCCGACCAATATGGGCGAGGCCACGTAGGAGCGCGCGCGCTTTTCGCCTTCAGCGAGGAGGAGGCCGGCATCTACGAGGGCCTTCAGATCCCGACTTGCCTGGTGCTCGTTCACATCAGCGACCGGTCGATAGGTTCCGTTTCTCACCCGGAAGCCGCTCGCAGCATCGAATAGCGCGAGGGCGGTGCGCTCCGCCAACCCTGCGTCACGAACCATCCTATCCAGTCGTTCGTACAGCAGCTCGTTTTCTCTCATGCGCCGAAGCAGCGTATGCGCCTGATGGAAGTGCGCCTTCAAGGAAAACTGAATCCACGGAAGCGCACTCAACTCCGGGTGCCAGCGACCCTGCCCGACCAGTGCGAGAATGTCGTAGTATTCGCGCTGGTGCGCGCCCAGGTATTCCTCAACGCTTGAGAACTCCGGCCAAAGCGTACCTTCCCTGCTCAAGACCATCGTCTGAAGCGCGCGAGCCATCCGGCCGTTTCCATCCGAGAACGGATGGATCATCACGAGGTTCAGATGCGCCATCGCAGCACGCACGACGCACGGAATCCGCATGTCCTCGTGAGCAATGCGATCCACCAGCTCGTCCATGAGTGGGGCCACCATTCCGACGGGAGGCCCCTCGTACACCGTCCGCTTCTTGTCCTCGTCAACTACGAAGACTGCTCCGGGGCGCCACTGCCCCGGGTTCTTTGACATGTCGTAATCGGTCATCATGAAATGCATGCCCTTGATGACCGCGATGGAGTATTGGAACGTCCCGTCCTTCGACGCTTGAAGGACGTACGTCATCGCCCGCCGATATGCCTCAAGCGCGCGCCTGGTGTCCTCTGCGGCATCCACCTGTTCGCCCGCCGCAGCCGCAACGGCGTCCGCCTTCTTGATCACGTAGCCCTCAATGCTGTTTGAGCCGCGCATCGCCCGCCCCAGGGTGATGCGCCGGAACACGCCGGTCCACACTCGCGGCGCGTGAAGCGCATGGCGCAATTGCTCCTTGGCCTGCTCAATGAGGCTTATGACCTCGTTGTCCTTCACGGCCAGGCGCGGCGTCTGGAAGATCATATCTCGTCCCTTGGGAATGTCAGTTAGTAACTGACATTGAATGTATGTTACTAACTGCCAACCAACAAGCCCACGGCTTCGGGCTGCATTCGGGTAAGAACCGTTGCTAGAGTATCACATTTGTATTACACTTGTACCACATGAAGGACTCCCATCTGACCCTGCGACTGCCGCGCGACCTGGCCCGCACCCTGGCGCGCTGGGCGCGCACGCGCGGCGTGGCGAAGTCGGCCCTGGTGCGTGAGGTGCTCGCCGCCTACCTGGCGCCGGCCGCGGCGGCGGGCCCGTCCCGGCCGGGCGTCACCGCCGGCGAACTGGCGGCGCGGTGGGGCACCCTGCCGCGGCTGACTGTGCTGGATGCCGCCGCGCTCGAGCGCGACGTCGCCGCCGCTCGCGAGGCCCTGCCGCCTCCGCGGGCCCCGTGGGACTGATCCTCGACACCTCGGTGCTGATCGCCGCCGAGCGGCGCAGCCTGCGATTGGAAGCGCTGCTGCACGATCGCGACGCGGAGGCCGTCGGGCTGGCGGCGGTCACCGCATCCGAGCTGCTGCACGGCGTGCACCATGCCGCCGATGCCGCCGTGCGGGCGCGGCGCGCCGCGTTCGTGGAGGGCCTGCTCGACATCATCCCCGTGCTCCCCTTCGGGCTGCGCGAGGCCCGGCGGCACGCGGAGCTGTGGGCGGAGCTGACACTGGGCGGCACGCCGATCGGACCGTACGATATGCTGGTCGGCGCGACGGCCCTGGCCCGCGGCGACGCGCTCGCCACGCTGAACCAGCAGGAGTTCCGGCGCGTGCCCGGCCTCGAGCTGATCGAGCTGAAAGCGTACCTCTCCTAGGAGCCGCCACATGCGTGTAACGCGGCGTCTCACCCTCGCGGCCCTCGTGCTGATCCTCACGCTGCCGCGCGCAGCGCATTCGCAGCGCGCCGCACGCGCCGTCTACCTCGACAGCGCAGGTGTCGTCCGCTGGCGGGACGACCGGCGCGAGGTCGCGCTGTTCGGCGCGAACTACGTGATCCACACCGCATCCGACTACCGCGCGGCGGGCTACGTGCACGGCGACCGCAAGCGGATGATCGACGAGGACATGGCCCAGTTCGCGCGCATGGGCTGGGACGGCCTGCGGCTGACCTTCTGGGGCGACTGGGAGGCCTCGGACAGCGCCGGCAACCTGATCCAGAACGACCACCTGGACCTGCTCGACTATCTGATCGCGCGCGCGCGGGAGCGCGGCATCTACATGCTGCTCAGCCCGATCCAGCTCTACGGGTCCAATTGGCCGGATGCGTTAGGCGACACGAGTCAGCCCGGCTTCGGCCGGCATTTCGGCAAGGAGCGGATGGGCACGGACCCGGCGGCGATCGCGGCGCAGGTGAACTACCTGCGCCAGATCCTGAACCACGTGAACCCGTACACCGGCCTCGCGCTCAAGGACGAGCCGGCGATTCTCTTCATCGAGCTGGTGAACGAGCCCTGGCACCACCCCGAGGACCTCCCGGGCTCGATCGCGTACATCAACGCACTGACCGACGCGGTGCGCGCCACCGGCACGGGCAAGCTCGTCTTCTACAACGTGAGCCAGGATTTCCGCATCGGCGAGGCGATCCGGCAATCGCGGGCGCAGGGCGTGACGTTCGGCTGGTATCCCACGGGCCTGAATTCCGGTCACGAGCTGGTGGGCAACTACCTCAGGAGCGCGGACGCCTATCCCGACATGCTGCGCCCGGAGCTCTCGCGCCTGCCGCGCATCGTGTACGAGTTCGACACCCCCGACCTGCGCACCGGCTACATGTATCCCGCGATGGCGCGGACGTTCCGCGCGGTCGGCACGCAGTTCGCCGCCATGTTCGCCTACGACATGCTCGAGACCGCATCGCGCAACCTGGGCTGGCAGACTCACTACCTGAACCTGGTGTACACGCCGCGCAAGGCGATGAGCGCGATCATCGCGGCCGAGGCGATGCGGCGCCTGCCGCGGATGCAGCCCTTCGGCCCGTATCCACGGAACACCCGGTTCGGCGACTTCCGCGTGTCGTACGAGGAGAACCTGAGCGAGCTCCTTGCGCGCGACGCGTTCATGTACGCCGGCTCGACGCACTCGAGCCCGCCCGATCCCGCGGCGCTCACCCGGATCGCCGGCTACGGCTCCTCGCCGCTCGTCACGTACGGCGGCGAAGGGACCTACTTCCTGGACAAGGTCCGGCCGGGCCTGTGGCGGCTCGAGGTCTACCCCGATGCGGTCCGGGTGCGTGACCCGTTCGAGCAGCCCGACGTCAACAAGATCGTCACCCGGGCCATCAGTCGCGCCTGGCCCATGACGATCGTGCTGCGCGACCTCGGCACCTCGTTCACCGTCCAGCCGATCACGGCGGGGAATGCGCGGAGCGCGGTGGCCCACGCCGGCCGGTTCACGGTCACGCCCGGCGTCTATGTGCTGAGCGCCCGCGGAGCCGTGGACGTGAGGGCGCTGCCCGAGCGCGTCGGTGCGTTAGGCTTCGCCGAGTACCACCCGCCGCCGACCGACTCCCTGCCGCCGCTCCGGCTGTTCGATGCCACCGACGCCCCGCGCCTCGCGTTCTCGCGCATCGGCGACGCCGGGCGTCGCGGCCTGTTCCGCGTGGCCCGCTCGGCGAGCGGCCAGCCGGTCTTCCATTTCGAGATGCCGGCGGTGGGCGGCGGCCCTGCGGCGGGCGATTACACGACCTCCCTGGTGATCCTGGACCGGATCCGCTCGCGCCGGGACACCATGCTCTCGGCGGACACGCTGCGCGCCCGGCTGCGCGGCATCGGCCCCCGCCAGGTCCTGCACGTGACGCTGATGGAAGACGACGGCACGAGTTGGAGCGCCGCGGTTCCGGTGGACAGCACGTGGAGCGAGCAGCCCCTGCCCCTCGCCGCGTTCACGATTTCGCGCGGCGTGCTGCTGCCCGAGGGGTTTCCCGGCGAGTGGAACTACTGGGTGGGCCCCGCGGCCGGGCGTGGAACCTCCGGCGACCACCTGCGGCCCGATCACATCGAGCGGCTTCAGCTATCGCTGCGGAAGGAGGACGCCGTGTCCGCCGCGCCCGGCAGCTACGGCGTCGAAGTGGAGTGGGTTACGCTGGGCTTCAACGTCGCCCGAACAGGAAGGTGAGCGGGTCGTCGAGCCGCGCGCGCCACGACGCCTCGTTGTGACTCAGCGCTGCATCCGGACGATCGCGCGGCTGCCCATCAGGTTGGTGGCGATCTCGAAGTCCACGATGTCGCCCGGCCTGATCCTGACCTCCTCGGACTCAAACAGGGGCCCGAAGCCGCTGGGTTGGGCCCGGAACGTCACCATGCCGCCGAGGGCGACGACCTCGGGCAGCTCGAATTCCCGCTCGATCCCTGGAGCCACCAGCCCGAGCCGGTGCGCGGTCCCGGATCCCGTGACGTAGATCTCCATCTCGGTCTTGTAGTGGTTGGTGACGCTCACGCGGACGGTCCCGAGGCCCGGTTTCGCTTCGCTGTCTCCGGCCGCGCCGGCATGATGCGCGCAGGCGCTGCCCAGGGCCAGCAGCCCGAGGGCGAGGATCCGCACTTCACGTTTCACGCTGCCTCCCATCGCCCGGTGTCCCAGGCGACGCTCAGGCCTCGCGGTGCCGCTTCCGGCCCGCGCGCAGCGCGAAGCCGAGCATCACGAGCCCGAACCCGAGCAGGACCAGGCCCCACCACAGGTTCACGTTGATGCCGAGCGAACGGGCGTAGATCGCCTCGCCCGACACCAGCCCGAACCCCGTCAGCATCACGCCGAAGATCGTGAACATCAACCCGATGGGCAGTCGCAAATCCAGGTTCATCGAGCCGTCACCAGAAGATGATGTTGAGCGCGAGGGTGAGCCCGAGCACCACGATGCCGAGAATCGCCGGCCGCTTGTACCACACCACATCGTGCTCGACGACGCGCGGCGTCAGGGCGTACACGAGGCCCTTGAGCTCGTCGTCCGTCTTGTTGCCCCGCGTGAGGAGCGAGATGACGATCGTGGCGACGAAGCACGAGGTCCACGCGAAGATGGCGGTCCAGAAGTTCTGCGCCATCTCGCTCGGATAGGTGTGCAGCACCGCGCCCAGGAAGCCGCCCTTGAGGCCGGCCACGGCGCCGTGCGGCAGCACGAGCCCGTGGTGGAACGCAGCAGCGGCGGTCCCGGTCAGCAGGCCGAAGAACGCGCCGTGGCCGGTGGTGCGGCGCCAAAACATCCCCAGCAGGAAGGTCGCGAACAGCGGCGCGTTGACGAACGCGAACACGAGCTGGAGCATGTCCATGATGTTGTTGAACCGCGTGGTGGCGTAGGCCGCCGCCACGCTGAGCAGGATCCCGAACACCGTGGCGCCGTGGCCCATCCTGAGGTAGTGCGCGTCCGACTGGCCCGGGCGGATGTACGACTGGTACAGGTCGTAGGTCCACACGGTGTTGAACGCCGTGACGTTCCCTGCCATGCCGGACATGAACGACGCCATGAGCGCGGTGAGGCCGAGGCCCAGCAGGCCCGAGGGCAGGTAGTGCGCGAGCATCACGGGCACGGCGAGGTTGTAGTTCGGCTGGCCGTCGCTGCCGAGCGGGAGCAGGCCGCCGCGCGTGACGTGCAGCGCGATGGCGATCATCCCGGGCAGGATCACCAGGGCGGGAAACAGCATCTTCGGGATGGCCGCGAGGAGCGGCGTGCGGCGCGCGGCGCTCATCGAGTTGGCGGCCATGGCCCGCTGGACGACCAGGAAGTCCGTGCACCAGTAGCCGAACGACAGCACGAACCCCAGGCCCATCACCATGCCGAACCACTCGACGCCCATGGGGTTGGCGTTGGCCGACTCGAGATGGCGCCACGAGGCGGACCAGGCGCCCGGCGCGTACCCGGCGTGCGTCGCGACCGTCTCCAGCTTCGCTTTCAGCCCCGTCCACCCCCCGACGTCCTTGAGCCCCAGCAGCACCAGCGGCAGGAAGCCCAGGACGATGAGGAAGAATTGCAAGACCTCGTTGTAGATCGCGGACGTCAGGCCGCCGAGGAAGATGTAGGCCAGGACGATCACGGCCGACAGCACGACGCTGGTGTTGAAGTTCCAGCCGAGCACGAGCTCGAGCAGCTTGGCGAGCGCGTACATCGAGATGCCCGAGGAGAACACGGTCATGACGGCGAAGGTGACGGCGTTGAAGCCGCGGGTCTTCTCGTCGAAGCGGAGCTTGAGATACTCGGGTACGGAGCGCGCGCGCGAGCCGTAGTAGAACGGCATCATGAACACGCCGACGAAGACCATGGCCGGGATGGCGCCGACCCAGTAGAAATGGCTGGTCATCATCCCGTACTTGGCGCCCGAGGCGCCCATGCCGATCACTTCCTGGGCGCCGAGGTT
>JBIOIA010000105.1:0-9079 GCA_044449445.1 Gemmatimonadales bacterium | reverse complement strand
TTCAACTTTCGACTTTCAGCTTTCAGCTTGCGCGCATACGCCCGGCTCCCGATGCGGTAGACCGGCGGCAGCCAGTGCTGGACCTCCTCGAGGTTGATCCCCACGAACTGGATGGTCGCGGCGGGGCGCCAGCCGGCGAGCACCCGCGCGATCTCGAGCATCGCCGCGCAGGCGCTGGCGTTGTCGTCGGCTCCGGGCGTGTGCGGCGTGGTATCGAAGTGCGCGCCGACCACGACCCACGGCCGCGCGGGATCGCCGCCGTCGTTGGTCGCGACGACGTTGTGGAACTCGCGGCCGCTCCATTGGAACAGCTGGCGCTCGACGCGCAGCCCGGTCGCGCCCAGCTCGAGGGCGATGAAGTCCTCCGCCTCGCGCAGCGCGTCGGGCGCCGCCACCGGATGGCGCACCACCGCGAGACGGCGCACGTCGCGCTCCATGCGGGCGAGATCTGGCACCAACGGGCGGCGTGGGTTCATTTAGTGCTCCAACATGCCGCTCGTCCTCGCGCTCGATCAAGGCACCACCGGAAGCACCGCGCTGCTGCTCGACGAGGGCGGCCGGGTGCTGGGGCGCGGCTACCGCGAGCTGCCGCAGATCTTCCCGCAGCCCGGCTGGGTCGAGCACGACCCCGAGGCGATCTGGTCCAACACGCTCGCCGCGGCCCGCGAGGCGCTCGGCACGGCGCGCGTGAGCCGCCGCGACGTCACGGCCATCGGCATCACCAACCAGCGCGAGACGACGATCCTGTGGGACAAGTCGAGCGGCCGCCCGCTCCACAACGCGATCGTGTGGCAGGACCGCCGCACGGCCGAGCGCTGCCGCCGGCTCGACCGCGCGTTGATCGCCGAGAAGACCGGCCTGGTGCCGGATCCGTACTTCTCGGCGACCAAGCTCGAGTGGCTGCTCTCGACGCTCGGACGCCAGCGCGGCGCCGCGTTCGGCACGGTGGACAGCTGGCTCGTGCACCGGCTGAGTCGCGGCCGCGCGCACGTCACCGATCCCACCAACGCATCGCGCACGATGCTCTACAACATCCAGGCGCGCGCGTGGGACGAGGAGCTGCTCAAGCTGTTCAACGTCACCCCCGAGCTGCTGCCCGAGGTCCGGCCCTCATCCGGCGTGTTCGCGATGGCCGACGCCGAGTGGTTCGGCCACGAGATCCCGATCGGCGGCATCGCCGGCGATCAGCAGGCCGCGCTGTTCGGCCAGGGCTGCCATACCGCGGGCACCGCGAAGAACACGTACGGCACGGGCGCGTTCCTGCTGCTCAACACCGGCGCCGAGCGGGTGCGGAGCGCCGCCGGCCTCCTGACGACGATCGCGTGCGACGCCGAGGGCCACGCGGTCTTTGCGCTCGAAGGCTCGGTGTTCATCGCGGGCGCGGCGATCCAGTGGCTGCGCGACGGCCTCGGCATCATCGCGAACGCGGGCGAGACCGAGCAGCTGGCCCGCGGCGTGGCGGACACGGGCGGCGTGGTGTTCGTGCCGGCGCTCACCGGGCTAGGTGCGCCGCACTGGGAGGCTGAGGCGCGCGGCGCCATCCTCGGCCTGACGCGCGGCGTCACCAGGGCGCACGTAGTGCGCGCGGCGCTCGAGGCCATGGCGTTCGCGACCCGCGAGGTGCTCGATGCGATGACGAAGGACGCGGGGCTCGCGCTCGCGGACCTCAAGGTGGACGGCGGCGCGACGGCGAATGACTGGCTGATGCAGTTCCAGGCCGACGTGCTCGGCGTGCCGGTGCGCCGGCCCGACGTGGTGGAGACCACGGCCCTGGGTGCGGCGGGTCTTGCCGGTCTGGCCACCGGCGTCTGGAAATCCGCGGCCGACTTCGTCGCGGCCAGGCGCTATCGCGACTTCCTGCCGGGGGCCATGCCGGAGCCGGCCTTGCGGGAGTGGAAGCGCGCCGTGCGTGCAGCCCTGTCGTGGGCCCGCGACCGCGAGTGAGGCGAATTGTCCCGACCGGGGTAGAAATGGTGCCTACGAGACTCGGCATTCCTTTTGCCTCCATGATCGCGCGGGTATCTTTCACACGTTGCACGACTTGAACCGACGGCCGGCTTCCACGGCGCATCGCCGGTGACCGGCAGGGGCATCCGATGAAGGCACAGACCAAGTTCCTGATGGGCGGCGGGCTGATCCTCGCCACGGTGGGTTACCTGATGGCCTCCGGCATCAAGGAGACCGGCGTCTATTACCTGACGCCCACCGAGCTGTCGCAGAAGGTGCGGCAGGACCGCTCGATCTACGATGTCGGCCTGAAGATCGGGGCGAAGGTCGTGAAGGGCTCGGTGCAGCGCGACGTGGCGTCGCAGACGATCACGTTCCGGGTCACCGACGGCACGGCCAGCTATCCCGTGATCTACCGCGGCCTGGCGCCGGACACGTTCACCGACGAGGCGGAGGTGGTCGTCGAGGGCCGACTCCAGCGCGACGGCACGTTCCGCGCAACGACGCTGCTGGCAAAGTGCGGCTCGCGCTACGCCACGGCGCCGCAGCGTCAGGCATGAGGTCGCTGACGCCCACTGTGTCCTGTGTCCGGTGTCCTGAACTGATTCCTGATCTGAATGTCTGATCTCGGCTCCGCCTGTCTCTGGATCGCGCTCCTCATCGGTGCCTGGGGGAGCGCGGTCGCGTTCGTGGGCGGTTATCGCCGTCGCCCCGACCTGGCGGCCAGCGCCGAGCGCGCGGTGTACGTCATGTGGGCGCTGCTGTTCGTGGCCTCGTGCGCGTTGCTGCGCGCGCTGATGACCCACGACTTCAGCATCGAGTACGTCGCCGCCTACACCAGCCGCAACCTGCCGATCTACTACACGTGGTCCGCGTTCTACGCCGGGCAGAAGGGATCGCTGTTGTTCTGGGCGATCGTCGTCACGACGTGGGGCGCGCTGGCGCTGCTCTCGAACCGGGGCAAGTACCGTGACCTGACGCCGTACGTCGCCGGCGTGGTGTCCATCGTCGCGACGTTCTTCGTCGCCGTGATGGTCTTCGCGGCCAACCCGTTCCAGCGCCTGGGCTACATCCCCGCGGACGGCAGCGGGCTCAATCCGCAGCTCCAGAACCCCGGGATGACGATCCACCCGCCGATGCTGTACCTCGGCTACACGAGCATCACGATTCCGTTCGCGTTCGCGGTCGGGGCGCTGATCTCGGGCAAGCTCGACACGGGCTGGATCCACGCGATCCGCCGCTGGACGATCCTGTCGTGGCTGTTCCTCTCGACCGGCATCGTACTCGGCATGTGGTGGGCGTACGTCGAGCTGGGCTGGGGCGGCTACTGGGCCTGGGACCCGGTCGAGAACGCCTCGTTCCTGCCGTGGCTCACGATGACGGCCTTCCTGCACTCCGTGATGATCCAGGAGAAGCGCGGGATGCTGAAGAAGTGGAACCTGGGCCTGGTTGTCGCTTCGTTCCTGCTCTCGATCTTCGGCACGTTCATCACCCGTTCGGGCGTGATCTCGAGCGTGCACAGCTTCGCGCAGTCGGGCGTCGGCTGGTTCTTCCTCATCTTCCTGATCGCGGCCGCGGCGGGCGGGTTCTCGCTGCTGGCCTGGCGCTGGCCCGCGCTCGAGGCGGACTCCAGGCTCGAGAGCATGGTGAGCCGTGAGGCCGCGTTCCTGTTCAACAACCTGATCCTGATCGTGATCGCCTTCAGCGTGCTGTGGGGCACGCTGTTCCCGATCCTGTCGGAGTGGATCAAGGGCACGAAGGTCACGGTGGGCCCGCCGTTCTTCAACCAGGTGAACGTGCCGCTCGGGCTGCTGCTGCTCGCGCTGACGGGCATCGGGCCGCTGATCGCGTGGCGGCACGCCTCGACGGGCAACCTCAAGCGGCAGTTCCTGTGGCCGACGGTCGCCCTGGTCGCGACGGCGGTGCTGCTCGTGGCGGTGCGGATGTCGGACGGCTGGGCGATCGGCGCCTACGCGCTCGCCGCGTTCGTCACCGGGACGATCATGCAGGAGTTCACGCGCGGGACGCTGGCGCGGCACCATCTCCACGGCGAGAGCTACCCGGTCGCCCTCGTGCGGCTGATGGGGCGCAACCGCCGCCGCTACGGCGGCTACATCGTGCACCTGGGCATCGTGATGCTGTTCGTCGGCTTCGGCGGACTGGCCTTCAAGACCGACACCGAGGCGACGCTCAAGCCGGGCCAGTCGGTCGAGGTGCGCTCGCCCTACGGCGAGACGTACCGGTTCGTCCACCAGGGCGTTTCGCAGTACGAGCAGCTCAATCGCTTCGTGTCGGCCGCCAGCATGGACGTCTACCGGAACAACGTGTTCCTCGGCGTGATGAAGAGCGAGAAGCGCCAGCACCTCAACTCGCTCGGCGAGAAGTCGTTCGAGCCGAGCACCGAGGTCGCGATCCGCAGCGACGTGAAGCTCGACGTGTACATCGTGTACGCCGGCTCGGTCCAGGGCACCGAGGAAGCGGTCTACCGCATCACGATGAACCCGCTGGTGTGGTGGGTGTGGTACGGCGGCATGGTGCTGGTGATCGGCGGCATCATCGCGATGTGGCCGGCGGGAGGCGGGGAGGCGGCGGCCAGCCGGCGCCGCGCCGAGCCGGCGGGGTACGTCGCGGAAGTGCGGGCGTGATCCGCGCCGGGCTGGCAGCCGTTGCCCTGCTGCTCGTCGCCGTGCCGGCGCGGGCCCAGAACGAGGGCTTTCGCCGCTTCGAGGCCCAGAACGCGCGTGAGACGCAGGGGCGGGATTCGGTCGGCCAGCTGTCCGTCCCGCAGGCGGTGCAGGAGCACGCGGTCACGACGGCGCGCGAGGACGATTCGCTGGTGCAGGCGATCGAGCATCGCATCCACTGCACGTGCGGCTGCAACCTCGACGTGTTCACCTGTCGCACGACCGACTTCACCTGCGCTACTTCGCCCGCGATGCATCGCGCCGTGATGGCGAAACTCGATTCGAACATGACGGCGGCCCAGGTGGTCGCCGCGTTCGAGGCGCAGTACGGCGAGTCGATCCTCATGCAGCCCCCCAAGCGCGGCTTCAACTGGACCGCATACGTGACGCCGTTCATCGCGCTCGGGCTGGGCGCGCTGGTCCTGGGCGCGTGGATGCGCCGCTGGGTGCGGGCGCGGCCGAAGGACGGCGGCGCCGCGGCCGCGGCGGACGAGCCGGCCGCGCAGGCTTCGCCGCCCGACGAGCTCGAGCGGCTCAAGCGCGAGCTCGAGAAGTTCGAGGCCTGAGGTGATGCTCGCCCTCGCCCTGCTGGTGGCGCTGATCTCGGCGGCGCTGGTCCTGGAGCCCCTGCTGCGGGTGGCTTCGGGCCGCGCGATCGCCGCGCCGGCGCCGCTGTTCTCCGACAGCGACGACGAAGACGATCCGCGGCTCATCCGGCGCGACCGCGCGCTGGCTGCGCTCAAGGAAATCGAGTTCGACCGCGCGACGGGCAAGCTCTCCGACGACGACTACGAGCGCATGAAGTCCCGGTTCACCGCCGAGGCGCTCGAGGCCCTGCGGGCGGCCGACGCAGCCGAGTCGTCCGCCCGTCCTCCCGTCCGCCCGTCCGCCTCCAGCGACGCCGCGGTCGAGCAGCTCATCGCATCGGCACGCCGGCGCGGCGCTTCGCGGCGGTTCTGCCTCGAGTGCGGTGCGCCGCTGGAGGGCAAGGGCAAGTTCTGCCTGGAGTGCGGCACCGCTGTCACGTCCCCGGCCTAGCGGTTTTCGCTTCGCGCCTGCAACGTATTCCGTTGTCCGTAGCCGCGGCCTTTTCGCCCGCATCGACACTTCCCACACCGTAGGACACCCAGCATGAACCGACGCCCGCTCGTACTCGCGACCCTCCTGCTCACCGCGGCATTCGGGGCCCAGGCCCAGAACCGGCCCGCGCCCCAGCAGCCCGCGCCCGGTGGAGGCCAGCAGCCCGGCCAGGACTCGGCCAGGGGCCAGGGGCCGCAGCGCCCCGGGCCACAGGGCCCCAGGCCCTACCGCCAGGTGATCACGGCCCAGGCCACGACCGACTCGGGCGTGTTCATCGTGCACCGCATTGGCGAGCAGCTGTTCTACGAGATCCCGCGCAGCATGATCGGGCGCGAGTTCCTGTTCATCGGTGACCAGGCGGGGACGATTCGCGGCGTGCGGTACGCGGGCGAGGAAATCACCCACCGGGTGATCCGCTGGGACCGCCTGGGTAACCGGGTCCTGCTGCGGGCGGTGGGCTACGACATGCGCGCCGATTCGAACCTGCCGGTCAGCCGCGCGGTGAACCTGTCGAACCTCTCGCCGATCATCCAGAACTTCGACGTGGCGGCGTGGAGTCCCGAGGATTCGAACCTCGTCATCGAGGCGACCAAGCTGTTCACGACCGACGTGCCCGAGATCAACCTGCGGCAGGACCGGCAGGTCCGGGTGCGGCGCTTCGACCCCGCGCGCTCGGTGATCGAGCGGGTGAAGTCGTTCCCGCGCAACGTCGACGTGACCGCGCTCCAGACCTTCGAGGTGGATTCGATCCCCGCCGCGCCCGGCGACACGCCGGACCGGTCGCTGAACAGCCTCACGATGGAGATGCACTACTCGATGGTGCTGCTCCCCGACCAGCCGATGCAGCCCCGGCTGTGCGATGAGCGCGTCGGGTACTTCAACCTCACGTTCGAGGATTTCGGCCGGGATCGCGCCTCGGTCCCGACGCGGTGCTACATCAGCCGCTTCCGGCTCGAGCCGTCGAATCCGAGCGCCGCGGTGAGCGACCCTGTCAACCCGATCGTCTTCTACATCGACCCGGCCACGCCCGACAAGTGGGTGCCGTGGCTCATCAAGGGCATCGAGATGTGGCAGCCGGCCTTCCAGGCGGCGGGCTTCAGTCACGCGATCGTCGGGCGCCGCGCGCCGACGCCGCAGGAGGACCCGACCTTCGACCTCGACGACTCGCGCTGGAACTCGATCCGGTGGCTGCCGAGCACGATCGAGAACGCCTACGGGCCGCACGTCAGCGACCCCCGGAGCGGCGAGATCCTCAACTCCAACATCGGCTTCTACCACAACATCACCAAGCTGGTCGAGGCGTGGTACTTCACGCAGGCGGGCGCCGCGGACCCCCGTGCCCGCACCCTGCCGCTGCCCGATTCGCTGATGGGCCTGATGGTGGCCCTGGTCGCCGCGCACGAGGTCGGGCACACCCTCGGCCTGCGGCACAACATGGTGGCCAGCGCCTACTACCCGACGGACTCGCTGCGCAGCCGCAGCTTCACGTGCAGCCGCCAGAACACCAGCCCGTCCATCATGGACTACGCGCGCTACAACTACGTCGCGCAGCCGGGCGACAACGCGTGCCTGATGCAGGGCTTCGGCGCCTACGACACCTACGCCATCACCTGGGGGTATCGACGCATCCCCGGTGCCACGACGCCCGACGCGGAGCGTCCGGCGCTCGATTCAATCGCCCGGCTCCAGGATTCCAACCCCGAGCTGCGCTGGATCGGCGACGGCGATCCCGTGGACCCGCGCATCGCCACCGAGGCACTCGGGGACGATCCGGTGAAGGCCACGCGCTACGGGCTCGAGAACATCAAGCGCATCGTGCCGATGCTCCTTCCGGCCACGACGACCGAGCGGCTCGAGGATTACTCGGCCCTGAACGACATGTACGGCAGCCTGATCGGGCAGTGGGCGCGCGAGATGGGCCATGTCGCGGTGGTCGTCGGCGGCGTGTACCAGTACACCAAGTACCCGACCCAGGACGGCGTGCAGTACGTCAACGTGCCGCGCGACAAGCAGGCCGAGGCGGTGCGGTTCCTCAATCAGAATGCGTTCACCACGCCGACCTATTTCCTCGACCTCAACATCCTGCGCCGGGTCGAGCCGACCGGCAGCGTGGAGCGGATTCGCAGGAGCCAGACAGCGCTCCTCAACACGCTGCTCGCGGATGCGCGGCTCTCGCGGCTCGTCGAGCAGTCGGCCACGCAGGGCACCGCCCAGTCGTACACGATCGGCGACCTGCTGGGCGATCTGCACCGCGGCATCTTCAGCGAGACCGCCGCGGCGCGCCCGGTCGTAGACGCCTATCGGCGTAACCTCCAGCGCGCGTTCGTCGATCAGATGGACCGGCTGATCAACACGCCGCTGGTGCCGCAGCTTCCGCCGGGCCTGCCGCCGCAGTTCGCGGCGACGATCGTCCCGCGTCCGGCTGACGCGCGCGCCCTCGCGCGCGCCGAGCTGCGCGATCTCGACGGGCAGCTGCGCGCCGCCGGCGCGCGCGCGGGCGACCGCGACACCAAGGCGCATTTCGATGACCTGCGCGCCCGCATCGATCGCGTGCTGAATCCGTTGCCTACGGCCGCAGGCCGCTAGAGCGTCGGAGCCGAAACGAAGCGGGGCGCCTCCAGTGAGGCGCCCCGTTTTGCGTTGGTCCGTTGTCTAGCGCGTCACCAGATCGTGTTCCAGCGCATATCGCACGATCTCGGCGTTGGTCTTGACGTCCAGCTTTTCGAGAATCCGGGCGCGGTAACTGCTCACCGTCTTCGGATTGATGTCCAGCTTCGCCGCGATCTCCTTGAGACTCATTCCCGACGCCATCATCGTCAGCACCTCGAGCTCGCGGGTCGAGAGCCTGAGGTGCGGGGCGAGGTCCGAGTCGCGGTCGAGCCCGGCCGCGAGCTGCTCGGCGAGGTTCGAGGACACGTAGCGCCGGCCCGCGTGCACGCGCCGCACCGCCTCGACCAGCTCCGCCGCCGTGAAGCTCTTCATGATGTAACCCGCGGCGCCCGAGCGCAGCGACGGGATCCCGTACTCGGCTTCGTCGTAGCCGCTGAACATCAGCACCCGGGTGCGCAGCGCGGCGGCCTTGAGGTCGCGCAGGATCGAGAGGTGTCCGGGACCCGGCATCGAAATGTCGAGCAGCAGCACGTCGGGCTGGAGCTCCTTCGTCAGCTCCACCACCGTGTCGCCCGTGTCGGTCTCGGCCACGACTTTGACCTCCGGGGTCCGCTCCAGGATGCGACGCACGCCCTCACGGAAGATCGGGTGGTCGTCGGCCAGCAGGACGCGAATCACCGGGGGCTACCCCGACCTTCGGCGGCCGTTCGACAGAGGCGCATGTGCATGTGGGCCAACATACTACGCGGCGCCCGTCT
>JBIOIA010000104.1:0-9353 GCA_044449445.1 Gemmatimonadales bacterium | reverse complement strand
GCGATGAGGAGCAGGGCCGCGACAACCCACGGCCGTGCCCACCGCTCGAGCCAGCCGAAAGCCGGCACCTGGGCGGCGGCGGCCGCACGGCGCCGGTGCAACGCACCCGCGGCGCGCAGCAGCACGGCTTCCGTGAACCCCCGTCCGTCGTCGTCGGGGCCCAGCAGGTCCTTCAGCTCCCGGTCGTTCATCCGTCCTCCTCGATTCGCGCCGGGTCATACTGGCCCAGCGATTCGCGTAGCTTGCGCCGCGCGTGAAACACATCCGATCGAACTGTTCCCTCGGGTACGCCGAGGATTTCAGCTATCTCCGCGTGGGCATACCCCTCGAGATCGAACAGGGTTATCGCCGCACGCTGCCGCTCCGGCAGGGCCGCGAGCGCCGCGGAGAGCGCCGCGCGCAGCTCCGTGTGCTCGGCGTCGCGCGCGGGAGAGCGGGAGCTGGCCGTCAGCGCTTCGTCGAGCGGCTCCGCCCGCCTGACCGCCCGGCGCCGGAGCAGGTCGATCGCGGCGTTGCTCGCGATCCGCATCAGCCACGGGCCGAACGGCCGCTTCCGGTCGTATGTCTCCAGCCGGTCGAGCGCCGACAGGAACGCTTCCTGCGCCGCATCGTCGGCGTCGTGCTCATCGCCCGTGACCGCGCGGGCGACCCGCCGGACCGCCGCCTGGTGCCGGCCGACCAGCTCGCCGAACGCTTCCCGGCTCCCGGCCATGGCCTTTGCCGCCAGGGCGGCGTCGTCCAACTCTCTGAGAGATGTACGCAAGTGGAGGTGGGGGCGTTGAAGCCCGTTGCGGGGCTTGGGGTTAGCCGCTCGCGCCGAGGCCGAGGTCCCGTTCCACGGGCCGCAGGGCCTCGATCACGAACTTGATGTGGGCGTCGAGCTCCACGCCGAGCTCCTGGGCGCCCTGGCTGATGTCGTCGCGGCTCACGCCGCGGGCGAACGCCTTGTCCTTGAGCTTCTTCTTGACGGAGCCGACCTCGAGGTCGCCAAGGCTGCGGCTCGGGCGCACCAGCGCGCACGCGACCAGGAATCCGCACAGCTCGTCCACCGCAAACAGCGTCTTCGCCAGCGGCGTCTCGCGCGGCACCGCCGTATAGGATGCATGGCCCAGGATCGCCCGTCGCAGGTCCTCCGGCAACCCCTTCGCCGCCAGGATCCGCGAGCCCTCGGCGGGATGTTCCTGGTCGGCCGCGTGCGCCGCATTCGGAAACCGCTCGTAGTCGAAGTCGTGCAGCAGGCCCACCAGGCCCCAGGTGTCCTCGTTCTCCCCGCTCTTCCTGGCGTAGGCCCGCATGGCGGCCTCGACGGCCAGCATGTGCTTCCGCAGGGCGTCGGACTCGGTGTATTCGTGGATCAGGGCGAGGGCTTCGGCGCGGTTCATCCTCAAATGATAGAGGGTGACCGTTCAACAGGTTAGGGCCTGCCTCGGCTATTGCCCCGCGGGCAGCCGGAAGATTGCGATCTGGGGCTTGAGGGACGCCGGGAAGGCCGATCCTCCGGGGCCCGAGAACCGGACGGTCACGGTGCTCGCCCCGGCGGCGGTGTCGAGCCGGTAGAACGACATGGTCCCGGGGGTCATCACCGAGGAGCTGGTGTCGGTCGTGATCGAGTATAGGAGCAGCGGCATCGTGGGGAACCCGCTGCCCGGCCCGCCGTTGGTGACCGACCACCTGGCCCATATCTGGCTCAGGTTGCGCGAGGTGAACCGGTTCGCGAGCGGGGCGGTGGTCCGAGCCAGTCCGGGCAGGCTGTCGGTGTAGAGCGCCAGGCCGAAGTTGGCGAACAGCGCCGGGAAGGACTGCCCGGACGCCTGCTGGATGTCGAGGATCCCGTCGGACGGACCCTTCTCGAGGTTCTTGTAGAAGCCGGGGCCCACCTGGTCGCCCAGGTAGCGCGCGAGGAGCCACACGCCGCCGCGCCAGTCGAAACCCAGCTCATCGTCCGAGTGGAGCGTGATGCTCGCGGTGTCGGGCAGGAACGCATAGGCGTAGGAATCCCCGAGAAAACTCTGTATGAAGCCCTGCGAGCTGTCCGGGAACAGCTGCGCGGAGTTGGTCCGGCACGAAGGCGGCGGGCACTTCTGCTCGTAGTAGACCGAGCCCAGCTCCTCCGCCGTGATGCTCAGTCCCTCATCCAGCCACGAAGAGCCCGGGTCGCCGCCGCTCACCACCACGTGCTGCGAGAAGTCGATCAGGTGCTGGAGTTCGTGCAGGAAGACCGCCGGCACGGTGCTGGTGACCGACGCCACCGAGTGAGCGCAGCTGTACGTGCCCAGCGAATCCGGCACGATCGAGTAGAAGACTTCGCCCACGTTGGAGTTCGGGTCCGATGAGTTGTTGAAGTCCTCGGGATTGAAGAATCCGGCGACGTATCCCTGGCTCGTGCACGTCGCGCTGGGCGTTATCGAGTTGACCGCCGGGCTCATGAGCATGATGACGCGCCCGTTGCCGTCGATGTCCGCGGGCCCGCCGAACGCCGTCGTGTCGATCGCGTACAGCGTCGAGTCGAAGTACACGCCGAAGCTCTGGAGCGCCGTCGGCGTGAAGCCGTTCGCTGGCGCGAGCGTGTCCACGTAGAGCAGGATGCTCGAGCCGATGTAGACGAGCTTTGCGTTGGCGGTCGCGAACGTGCTCCCGGTGAGACTGTTCAGCACTCGGAAGGGGCGGATGCTGCCGAGCGCCGGCAGCGATTGCGTGATGTTCGCCTGCGTCGGCGCGCGCAGCGCCGCCATGCCGTGGAACGCGCTCAGGGCGAACTGGCGTTCCCGCGCGAGCATCAGGTGGTCGAACGCGATCTGGCCGCGGTTCGGCGTCACGGACGGAATCGTGCTCGCCGACGGGCGCTGTGCCCCGGCCCTCAGCGCCGCAGCGGCTCCGTTCGGGGACGCGGTGATGGCCGCGAGGTTGCCCGTGGCGAGGCTGTAATAGACCCAATTATTGGCGACCGCATCGGTGACGAACTGCGGAACGACGAGGTAGCTGGCACCGCCGCCCTCGAGCGTGAAGGTCGTGCCGCCATTGCTGCAATCGATCCGCGTCGCGGTATTGACGAGGACGCTCACCGTGCCCGTCGGCGAGCACGGGTTGCTGACGAACAGCGACGTGCTCGGCGCGGCGGTCGTGTACTCGCAGGCAGCCAGGAGTGTGAGCGCGAGCGTCGCGAGGTGCGTAAAGGAGCGGGTCAATGGCATCCGACATTATACGCCGGCGGCCGAGGGATGTTCGTGGGTGCTGGAAAACCGTTGCAGCGCCTGGGGAATTTCGCTGCCATCATGATGTCGTGATGATGATTCTACGGTGTCAGTCGTTCAGTGCATCTGCCCGGGGCTCTGCGGCGCGGGCGCCGGCATCTGCGAGACGGCGACCGGCACGCTCGCCTGGTGCTCGCCGTCCACCTCGATGTCGAACGTGTACGTGCCCGCGCGCTCCAGCGGGACGTCGAAGGCAAGCACCGCCCCGGCCTCCACTTCGGTCACGCCGGCCGGCGGCTCGCCGATCTGGACCGAGCCGTCGCCGCGCAGCACCTGGTTGCCGTCGGGGTCCTTGAGCACGATCACGACCGGGTGGTCGCCGATCTCCGTGCGCCGGCCCTTGAGCCGCAGCACGAGGTGCAGCCGGGGATGCACGGCGGGGAACCGCTCGACCCAGATGCGCTCGAAGATCCCGATGACCGACAGCTTGCCCGCCTGGTCGATCAGCGCGTGATCGCACACCACGGCGAGCCCGATGTGCATCAGCCGGTGACCCGGATGCTGTTCACCACGTCGCCCTGCTTGATCGCGAGGACGGTCTTGATTCCGGCGTCGTCGATCCTGCCGAACACGGTGTGTACGCCGTCGAGGTGTTGCAGCGCACCGTGGCATACGAAGAATTGCGAGCCGCCCGTGTCCTTGCCCGCGTGCGCCATCGAGAGCGAACCCGCTTGGTGCTTGTTCGGGTTGCCTTTCGTTTCGCACTTGATCGTCCATCCGGGTCCGCCGGTACCGACGCGCGGATTCTTCGGATCCTTCGAGAGCGGGTCGCCACCCTGCGCGACGAAGTTCTCGATCACGCGATGAAAACGCGTGCCGTCGTAGAATCCGCTGTTCGCGAGCTTCTCGAAATTTTCGACGGTCTTGGGGGCGTCCTTCGGGTACAGCTCTCCCTCGAACTTGCCCCGGGCGGTATCGAATGCGACACGCTTGGCCACGCAGACTCCTGGAAAGACAGATTAAGACAGATAGAGACAGACAAGACGGTAAGAGAAACCTAGCGACCGTCCCTGCCGGGCGGGACCATCTGATGAAAAGTGACCAGCTCGAGGATCTTCAGCTTGCGGACCCCGCTGGGCAGCTGCACCGCCACGATGTCGCCCACCTTCTTCTCGACCATCGCGCGGCCCATCGGCGAGGCGATCGAGATCTGGGTGGGATCGTCGAAGTCCATCGAATCGGGAACGACCAGCTCGTAGGACTCCTTCTTCCTGGTCGACTGGTCCTGGACCACGACCTTGGAGCCCAGGCCTACCCCGTCCACCGGGATCTTGCTGAGGTCGATCTGGTTGATCTTGGCGAGCCGCGAGCGCAGGTGGCTCAGTCGGGCCTGCACGAACCCCTGGCGCTCGAGCGCGGCGTGGTAATCGCCGTTCTCCTTGAGGTCACCCTGGGCCAGCGCCTTCTTCAGGGCTTCCGGCAGGGTGAAGTTCAGCTCGTGGTTGAGCCGCCCGATCTCCTCGGAGAGGAGCTTCTTTGCCGCGTCCAGCATTCGGGAATGCTACCCCCCCCGGGCGAAAGTCTCCAGCGTTTCGCGCAGCGACTCGGCCGTGGTGACGGGGGCCGCGCAGGTCGTGCCGGCACAGACCAGGGCCACAGGGGCCGATTTCCCCGGTACGGGCGACCTGGCCGTGGGGACGAGCACCTTGCGGGGCCGGTATGCGGCCCGAGCGGCGGCCCATAGCGGAGCGTTAGTAGTAGTATCAACAACTACTATCCGGCACTCGCCGCTCATCAGGAAGTCGAGCGCGCGCAGGTAGGTGCTGCCGTGGATCCCCAACTCGCCGGCCGTGCCGGCGAACGCGGCCAGCAGCCGCTCGGCCCGGGCCCGGAACGCAGTGTCCTCGGTGATGGCGGAGAGGCGGAGCAGCACCAGCGCCGCCGTAGCGTTGGGCGAGCTGGTCGGGGAATCCTGGATCGGCTTGGCCCGCTCGCCGAGGAAGCCGCCCTGCTGCTCGCGCGCGTCGAAGAAACCGCCCTTGTCCTCGTCCCAGTAGAACGCGAGTGCCATGTCGGTGAGCTCGCGCGCCCGATCCAGCCAGCGGGCCTCGCCCGTGTGCTCGAAGGCGGAGATGAACGCGGACGCTGACTGCACCTGGTCGTCGAGCAGCCACGGGCCGTTCGACTTTGGGCTTTCGACTTTCGACTGTAGCCGATGTGGCATTCCGTTCCCAGGGACGAATCCCTCGTCCCACAGTCGCTCGAGTGTCTTCAGGGCGAACGCCGTGCAGTCCTCGCGCGCGAGGACCGCGCCGGCTTCCAGAAACGCCTCGGCCATCATCGCGTTCCACGACACGTAGATCGTGCGATCCACGAACGGCGCCGTGCGGCGATCGCGCACGGCCTTGAGCTTCGCCCGCGCGCTCTCGAGCAGGTCGCGGACAGTGGAGGCGTCCTGAATCCCACTGTGTCCTGTGTCCTGTGTCCCGCCTGAGACCTCCTCGGCTATCGCCTCAATGCTCCTGGCGACCCACAGGACATTCTTCCTCGGGTTATGGTGCATCTCCCCATCCGGGTAGATGTCCCACCGCCGGTGCGCGACCTCCCACTCGGCGCCATCGAGCGCCGCATGCGCCTCGTCCGGCGTCCAGGTGAAATAGTCGCCGTCGTCGTGCAGCCCGATGTCGGCGTCCTGCGAGGCGGCGAACCCGCCGCGCGCGAGGTCGCACATCACCTCGAGGTTCCACGCGACGATGCCTTCGGCGACCTCGCGGTAGAGCGGCTCACCGAAGGCGGCGTAGGCCGACGCATAGGCGCGCAGCAGCTCGGCGTTGTCGTAGGACATCTTCTCGAAGTGCGGTACGCACCAGCGCTCGTCCACCGAGTAGCGGTGGAAACCGCCGCCCACCTGGTCGTGGAATCCGCCGCGGGCCATCCCGGTGAGCGTCTTTTCGGCGATCTCGCGCGGCCACGGCTCGCGCAGGTCCCACCAGCGGCCGATGAGGAACAGCACGGCCGAGGGGTGCGGGAACTTCGGCGCGGTGCCGAAGCCGCCGTAGCGCCAGTCGAACAGCCGCGCCATGCGCTCGCCGCCCTGCGTGAGCAGTTCGGGCGAGAGCGCGCCGTCCTTCTCCTCGCGCAGCGCCTGGGCCACGTGGCCGCGCAGCTCGCGCGCGGTCTCCGCGACCTTCCCTTTGTCCGTCCGGTAGATCTCGCGCACGCGCTCCAGCACGCTCCGGAACCCGGGGCGGCCGAACTTTCCGTCGGGAGGGAAGTACGTGCCGCCGTAGAACACGTCGCCGTCGCCGGTCAGGAACGCGGTCAGTGGCCAGCCGCCTTGGCCGGTCAGGGCCTGCACGGCGCGTTGGTAGCGCGCGTCCACGTCGGGCCGCTCGTCGCGATCCACCTTCACGCACACGAACTGCTCGTTCAGGTACGCGGCGAGCTGCTCGTTCTCGTAGGACTCGCCGTCCATGACGTGGCACCAGTGGCACCACACCGCGCCGACGTCGAGCAGGATGGGCTTGTCCGCCTCGCGGGCGGCCGCGAACGCGGCGTCGCCCCAGGGATACCAGGCGACGGGCTGGTGCGCGGCAGAGCTGAGGTAGGCGGACGCTTCGCCGCCGAGGCGATTCATAAAGACAGTCGAAAGTCGAAAGCTGAAAGTCGAAAGAGACTCACACCGAACTCGAGGGGCAGAGGTCGCTGATCACGCACTCGGCGCACTTCGGCCGGTTGGCGATGCACACGGCGCGCCCGTGATGGATCATGAGGTGCGGGAACATCGTCCATTCCTCGCGCGGCACCACCTTCATCAGGTCCTGCTCGATCTTCACCGCGTCCGTCTGCTTCGTGAGCTTGAGCAGTGCACTGATGCGCGCGACGTGGGTGTCCACGACGACGCCCTCGTTCTTCCCGAACGCGTTGCCGAGGACCACGTTCGCCGTCTTGCGCCCGACGCCGGGCAGCTTGACCAGCTCTTCCATCGTGTCGGGCACGCGGCCCCCGTGCCGGTCCACCAGCGCGTTGGCCATGCCGAGGACGCTCTTGGTCTTGTTGCGGAAGAACCCGGTGCTCCTGATTTCCTGCTCGAACACGGCGGGGTTGGCGACCGCGTAGTCCTTCGCGCTCCGGTACTTCCGGAACAGGTCCTTCGTCACGATGTTGACGCGCGCGTCGGTGCACTGCGCCGAGAGGATCGTCGCGACGAGCAGCTCGAGCGGGTTCTTGTGGTCGAGCGAGCACCGCGCCTCGGGGTAGGCCGCCCCGAGGCGCTCGAGTATCGGGCCGATGCGCTCGGCGGGCGACGGGGCGGGCGGACGACCGCGCGCCTTCTTGCGCCGCTTCATGGCGGGATTCTAACCTTGGCTGACCACCCCTGTCAGTCCTGACAGGTGGCGGTCGAGCGGTCCGCCGGTAGATTCGGCACCATTGTCCCAAATCGGAGGTCGCCGATGATCCGCGTGGGTATCTCACTCGTAGCGCTGGCCACCATCCCGTCTCTGCTCAGCGCCCAGGGTGCGCAGCTGGACCAGACGGCTAACGAGCCGCGTATCGTTGCGACCGCGACGCGGACCACGCGCGTCGCGCCCGATCGCGCGGTCCTGTACGTCGTCATCGAAGGCAGCGCGGAAACGCCGGCCGAGGCTGTGCAGCGTGCCCAGGCGAAGGTCCAGGCCGTGAACGACGCCATCCGCGGCGCCGGGGTAGCGCAGGGCATGAGCACCGTTCCCCTTGGGGTAAGCCCGCTTCCGACGAGCAATCCGTTCGGGGCCACGGGTCAGCAGCCCCCCAACGTCGCGCGCTACGTGGTGCGGGTCGCGTGGGTGGACGTCGCTCAGGTGGGTACCCTGTCCGCGGCGGTCATCGCGGCCGGCGCGGCCTCCGGAGGCGCCTCGACGTTCGAGGCCTCCGCAGCCGATTCGATTCGGCACGCGCTCTACGGTGAGGCACTGGGGCAGGCGCAGCGCGACGCACAGGCGCTGGCCGCCAGTCTCGGCGGCCGACTGGGTCTGGTGGTCGAGGCCACCTCCGGGGCGGGGCCGACCTCGACCTCGGGTCCGAACTTCGTCAACTTCGGCAGTCCCTATCAGAGCGTCTCGACCCCGCTCCCCGACGTCATGATCTCGGCGACCGCCACGGTGCGGTTCCGGTTCGTGCCGCGCTGACGGCGCCTCACCAGCTGAACGCGTCGCCGCGCGCAACGAAAACGACCGCCGCTCCGGAAGGGGCGGCGGTCGTTTGTGATTCGAGGCCAGCTACGCGGCCGGCTTGGTGTACGTTGCGCTGCCGAACGCGAGGATCGGGTAGAAAATGAAGCCGAGGAACAAGAGCCCCATGGCGAAGCCCACGCCCTTGCCGAAGCATTTCGCGAACGCCACGAGCACGATGATCGCGACGACGATGTTCACCAAGGGGATGAGGAACAGGATGATCCACCAGATCGGCTTGCCCACGATATCCAGCATGACCACGGCGTTGTAGATCGGGATGATGGCCGCCCAGCCGGGCTTGCCGGCTTTCACGAACACCCTCCAGCCGCACCAGATGTAGAACACCATCACTACGCACCAGACGATCCAGAACATGGCTCCTAGCGATCCCACCGACGGCTGGCTGTTCACTGGGCGCTCCGCGTGTGTGGTGAGGCCGCCCCGGACGGGGCTGCACGCATCAACAGTTCAACTTTGAACGTGAATCGTCCAGAGGGACGATCAGGCGGGCAGGGCGGCGGCCAGGGCGAGCAGGGCCAGGGCGCACAGCTCGTGCTCGTCCACAACCGAGACCAGGCCCGCCTTTTCGCCCGCCGGCAGGGTGCTGGCGAAGGCCGGCCGGCCGTCCGGGCGCCCTTCCGGAGGCGGCGCCGGCAGACGGATGGCGCCCTCCATGGTGGTAAATCCCGGGCGCCCGGCCCGGAACCCGAGCACCCCCAGCACGTGGACGCGGTCTTCCTTCACAAGGACGAACGCGCCGTCCATCGGCTCGTGCGCTTCTCCGGCCGCCGGCTCGGCCCAGACGAGGTTCGGCGGGAGCTGGAGGTACGAAAAACGTGGGAGCGCGGGAGCGGGGAGCGCAGGAGCGGGCGCGAGGCTCGTGCGGAGAGCGTCCTCCTTGACCTCCGTGACTGGCCAGCCGGTGGACCATGCGAGGTAGACCATGTGG
>JBIOIA010000103.1:0-9355 GCA_044449445.1 Gemmatimonadales bacterium | reverse complement strand
GCGCGATGCTCGGCGAGCTCGTGCGAGACACCGCGCCCCATGAAGGCTGCGGTGGAGTCGGCAGGGCGGCCGCCGGGCCCCGGGGCGAGGAGCGTCGAGGCCAGGATGGCGAGGATGGACCCTGGGTCAAGCATAAGTGGTATAGGGCTTAAGGTTGGGGCAGGCGGGCCGGACCCGCAATGTGTGACGAATCCTTCATCGAGGGTTCACATTGTGTTGTAGCACCGCCTCCCATTCTGCACGCGAACCCCGACTGAAGCCGTCGTCATTGGTGCCCTCGACAGGAGCTCTCGCCATGAGTCGTCGTACCGTGCTGTCGCTCGCGCTGGCCGTGGTTGCCGCCGCCCCGCTCGCCGCCTCGACGGGAGCGCGCAGGACGAACTCGTCGAACGCACTCTCCGCAGCGGCGACCCTGCGGGAGTACGAAGCCCGCTACGGCGCCGCGTACGCGCTCCACACGCCGAGCTACGCCCGCCAGACCGGTCTTGCATGCAGCGCCTGTCACACGCACTACCCTGAGCTCACGGCGATGGGCCGCCAGTTCAAGCTGAACGGCTACGTGTTCCGCCGCGGCTCCGATTCGCTCCAGGGACGCAGCCCCGAGGGACAGCAGAACATGCTGCTCGGACTGGTGACGCCGCTCTCGTTCATGCTCCAGACGTCGTACACGGCCACCGCGAAGGCGCAGCCGGGCACACAGAATGGCACGGTGTTCTTCCCCGACCAGGTCAGCCTGTTCACGGGTGGTGAAATCACGCCGCACGTCGGTGGATTCCTTCAAGTGACGTTCGATCCGCAGAGCGGCTCGCTCGGCATCGACAACGCGGACTTCCGCTACGCGAACCATACGATCGCATTCGGGGAGCCGACCATCTACGGCGTGAGCCTGAACAACAACCCGACGGTCCAGGACGTGTGGAACAGCACGCCGGCCTGGGGCTTCCCGTACGCCAGCTCGGCGGCCGCTCCGACTCCAGCGGCGGCGACCCTGATCGACGGCTCGCTGGCCGGCCAGGTCGCTGGACTGACGGCCTACGCGATGTGGGGCAGTCACCTGTACCTCGAGGCCGGAGGGTATCGCGCGGCGCCGCTCGGCGTGCAGCGCCCCCTGGCGCTCGACTCGAGCGCGTTCGGGCAGATCCAGGGCTTCGCTCCGTACTGGCGCGTGGCGCTGCCGATGCAGTTCGGCGATCAGTACCTGTCGATCGGCACGTACGGCATGTCCGCGAACCGGTATCCGGCCGACGTCACCCAGCCGCTCAACAAGTTCACCGACGTCGCCGTGGACGTGAGCTTCCTGGCGCCGGTGGGCCACAACAGCTTCACGGTGGACGGCACGTGGATCCACGAGTCGCAGCAGCGTAACGCCGGAGAGTCGCAGAACATCAACAACACCCTCACGACGCTGCGGTTCGACGCGATGTACCACATCGGGCACGAGTGGGCGTTCACGGTCGCGCCGTTCTCGACGACCGGCACGGCCGACAACGTGCTCTACGCGCCCGGCGCCATGAACGGCAGCGCCAACGGCAAGCCGGACAACAGCGGCGTCATCGGCGAGGTGGATTTCATGCCGTGGCAGAACATCCGGCTCCAGGCCCAGTACGTTGCCTACAGCAAGTTCAACGGCGGGAGCACGAACTACGACGGCTCCGGGCGCAACGCAGCCGACAACAACACCCTGTATCTCATCACGTGGCTGCTGTTCTAACCAGCATGGGGAGCATCGAAATGACGGAGCAGATGAAGCGACGCATTCGGGCGGTCATGGTGCCGGCCCTGCTGGTCCCGGCGCTGGCAGGGGTGGCGCTCGCACAGGCCCCGGCCGCCCTGCGCATCGATCCGACGTGGCTGAAGGTGGACAGCGCCGCCTCGTCGGCCGAGTTCAGCCTCATCGCCGGACTGGGCGGCACCAACGGCGGGATGAACTTCAACGGCGCGACCAACGGCGCGCTGACCCTGGTGGTGCCGGTGGGTTGGCACGTCGTTCTCAACTTCCGGAACGACGACCCGAACATGCCGCACTCGGCGGTCGTCATTCCCGCCGTGACCCCGGTGCCGGCAGGCGCCGGTCGCCCGGCGTTCGCGGGAGCGGCAACCAGGCAGCCGGACCAGGGACTGGCGACCGGATCGCGGCAGAGCCTGCGGTTCGACGCGGCCACCGCCGGATCGTACATGATCTTCTGCGCGGTGCCGGGCCACGGCATGGCCGGCATGTGGATGCGGCTGGACGTCAGCGCGAGCGCTGCGCGCCCCAGCATCGGACCGACGCCGGCGGGTCAGTAGACTGCGCTAGAACCAGACGCGCATGCCCACGATCGGGCCGCCGAACGCCGGCGCGTCGCCGACCTTCATCCAGTGCCAGCCGGCCTGAAGCTCGAAGCGGTTGATGAAAACCGAGCCGGTCGTGTTGAGCTCCTGGAACAGGAAGTAGTCGTTGCCGTTCCACGAGAGGCCCGCGAGCCGTTCCGTGACGTTGAAACCGAAGGGCCGGAGCGGGAAGGCCTGGATTCCCAGCTCGCCCTCCGGGCCCCACGCGCGGGAACCGTCGTTCAGGAAGACGCCGCGCGCCGCGACGCCCGCGATCAGGTAGGCGTTGTTTGAGATTCGCGGCTGCGCCGCCAGCCCCAGGCGCAGCGTCTGCAGCCGGTCCGTGCCGCCGACCAGCGGCTCGGCGTAGTTCGCGAACTCGAGCTCGCCGCGCAGCAGCCCGATCGCGCCTTCGAGGCCGATCTGCCCGGCCGTCGTCGTCGAGCCCACGTCGGAGAAGTGCATCAGCGTGAGGGCGCCGTACGTCCGGCGCGCCGAAGCGTGGCGCTGCGCGAACGTCTCGCTCGTGCTGTCGGCACCGGCGTACGGATACGGCTGGTAACCCTGATCGCTGCCGGCGGAGCCGCCGCCCGCATAACCATCGCCAGGGTAGTAGTCCGGCGGCGGATAATACGCCGGATACCACCAGCCCCCGTCATACCAACCCCACCGATCGCCGTACCAGCCCCAGTAGTTGCAGTTCCAGCACGCGCCGATGAACACGCCGCTGCCCGTGGCCGCCCCGCTCCGGGCGCGCGCCGCCTGCGCATTCTTCTTGATGATGCCGATCTTGCCGGTCGTACCCGTGCCGGTGCCGCTCGTACCCTGTGCCGTTGATCCGGAGTGGCTTGCCGATGTGCCGCTGCCGGCGCGGCTCACCGTGGGGCCGCTGGACGAGCTGACGTCCCGGTCGCGCGAGGGAGCCGAGCTGCCACTGCTGCCACCACCGGAGGAAGGGGCGCTCCGACCACCGCTGCCGCCACCGTCCGTCGTGCGGCGCTGGGCGGAGAGGTCCGCGGCGCCCACGAACGACAGCGCCACGAGAAGCGCGAGGGTCGAACGCGTAGTGTTCATGCCATGCTACACTCGCATCGGGCGTGCCACAGGGGGTGGCACGGTAAGAACTTGTCCTGTATAGTGTTATGTCATGTCATCGGGCGTTCATCCGTCCTCCATTGAGGACAGCTGTGCCATCCGGTGTCCAGGACGCCTTCCCGCCCGCCCGGCCGGTGCTGCACCTTTGGCGTGAGATGAGCGCTCCGGTTCTGCCTCCCGTTCACGCCGCCTTCCGCGCCATCGCGCTGACCGTCGTCCCCGAGGCGGCCTCGCTCGAAGGCGCGGAGTGGCTCGCGGTCGAAGGCATCGTCGAGAGCGCGCTCGCCCTGCGGCCGGCTTCGGTTCGCCGCCAGCTTCGACTGCTGATCCGCGTGATCGATGTGCTGCCGCTGCTGCGCTACGGACGTCGCTTCACGGCGCTCGATCCCGCCTCGCGCCTGGCGTTCCTCTCCGCCATGCAGCGCTTTCCGATCCTCCTGGTGCGCCGCGGCGTGTGGGGCCTGCGCACGCTGGTGTTCATGGGCTACTACGCGAGGCCCGAGGCCGGCGCGGCGATCGGCTACCGGGCGAACGCCAGGGGCTGGGAGGCGCGGCGGTGATCGCCCGCGAGTACGACGTCGTGATCGTGGGATCCGGCGCGGGCGGCGGCACCGTCGCCAGCTCGCTCGCGCCGCTCGCCGCGGCGGGGAAGAAGATTCTGGTGCTCGAGAAGGGCCCGCGTCTCTCGGACGACGAGTTCACCGGACGCGAGCTCGAGATGGCGGCAACGCTGTACGAGGACGGCGGCGGGTTTCTCACGAGGGACGGCACGATGACGCTGGCCTTCGGCCGCACGTACGGCGGCTCGACGGTCGTGTACACGGGCACCTCGCTGATCGTGCCCGAGCGGGTGATCCGGAAGTGGAACGTGCCCGGCCTCGAGTTCGACGACATCGCGCTGCGGGCCGCGAAATTCAAGAGCGACAACAACGTCCACCTGCTCGGCCCCGACGAGCTCAACGACAACAACCGCCTGTTCGTGGACGGCTGCGCCAACGCGGGCTATCACTGCGAGCAGTTCCCGCTGAGCGTGAAGGGCTGCCTGGGCTCGTCGCTCTGCAATCTCGGCTGTCCCAACCAGGCGAAGCAGGGAACGAACCGCGTCCAGCTGCCGGCGGCCGAGCGCGCCGGCGTGGAGGTGGTGACGCGCGCCGAGGCATTGCGCATCGAGGAACGCACGGTCCTCGTGCGGGTCGCGGGCAAGACAGCGGGCGAGAAGGGTCGGCCCTCAGAGTGGGAGCCGGGCGAGTACCGCGTCCGGGCGAAGGCGGTCGTGGTCGCCGGCGGCGCGGTGGGATCGAGCGCGCTGCTGCTGCGCTCGGGCTTCGGCGCGCGGTTGCCGCGGCTCGGGCACGCGTTCACGTGCCATCCGGCGCACATCCTGGTTGCCGAGCACGATCGGCCGATCACGAACGACGTCGGCCACCCCAAGAGCTTCTTCGTGGACCGTGCCGAGGCTGAGGGCTACGTTCTCGAGACGTGCATGTACTTTCCATTCACGACGGCGAAGAACCTGACCGGATTCGGTCCCGCGCACAGCGCGCTGATGCGTGCCTTCCCCCGGCTCCAGATGATCCTGGTGCTCGCGTGCGACAAGGCGGTGCCGGAGAACCGCGTCGCGGTGGACCCGGCCGGCAACCCGGTCGTGCACTACACGTTCACCACAGGCACCGTCGAGGCGATGGTGCGCGCGACGCGAGCCTCGGCGAAGATCTTCTTCGCCGCGGGTGCCCGGCGCGTGCACGCGCCGTCGGCGGACCCGCCGCTCATCGAACGGAAGGACATGAACCGGGTGGACGAGCTGATCGACGCGCGTCACTTCCTGCCGGGACGGATCTCCGTCTCGGCGGCGCACTTGATGGGCGGCTGCGCGATGGGCCGTGACGCGTCGGACTCCGTTACTGACGCGTGGGGCCGTGTGCACGGTGTGCCATGGCTGTTCGTGGCAGACTCCGCGCTCTGTCCCGACTCGCTCGAGATCAATCCGTATCTCACGATCATGGCGCTGGCCGACCGCGCGGCCGAGCGCGTCATGGCCGACGCGCCGGCGCTGCTGGAGGGTTGACCTGGCGATGACCGGTGCCCAGATCGTCGTGCGCGCGCTCGAGGACGAGGGCATCGAGCTCGCGTTCGGCATTCCCGGGACCCACAACATCGAGCTGTACGACGCGCTCGCCCTATCGAAGACGGTGCGGCCGGTGCTGGTGACCGACGAGCAGAGCGCCTCGTTCGCCGCCGACGGCGCGTGGCGCGCCTCGGGCCGCCTGGCGTGTGCCAACGTGGTGCCGGGTGCGGGGCTCACGCACGCGCTCTCGGGCATCGCCGAGGCGTTCATGGACAACGTGCCGATGCTGGTGCTGGGCTGCGGCATCCGGCGCGACACGAACCGGGCGTTCCAGCTCCACGACGTGGACCAGCGCGCCATGGTGCGGCCGGTGACGAAGGCCCAGCTGCTGCCCGAGACCGGCGAGGACCTGTACACGCAGATCCGCCGCGCGTGCCGGATCGCGCGCGAGGGTTCGCCGGGGCCGGTGTTCGTCGAAGTCCCGGCGAACCTGTACCTCACCACGCACGAGGTGGATCTCGAGGCGCAGGCCCGGCGTCGCACCGGCCAGCACGAAGCGATCCACATGTCCGAGTCGTCGCTCAAGAAGGCGATGGAGCTGCTGAAGACCATTCGCCAGCCGCTGATCTATGCCGGGCTGGGCGCGGCGGGCGCCGCCACGGCGCTGCTGGAGTTCGCCGAGCGGCTCGGCGCGCCGGTGTGCACGACGTTCCAGGGCAAGGGCGTGTTCCCGGAATCGCGCGGGCTGGCCCTGTGGCCGGGGTTCGGCGCGGCGGCGCCGGCGTTCGTGAACGAGATCGTGAAGAACTGCGACGCGACGATCGCGGTGGGCTGCAAGTTCGGCGAGGTGGCGACCGCGAGCTACGGCCTCGAGCCGCCGCGCCCGCTCATCCACATCGACATCGATCCGAAGGTGATCGATCGCAACTTCCCGGCCGACGTCGGGATCACGGCGGACGCGCGCGAAGTGTTGCCGCTGCTCGCCAGGGCGGCGCCGGCCCGCACCCGCAGCCACGTGCTCGCGAAGCGGATCAAGGAGGGCCACGACGCGGTGCGCAGGGAATGGGAATCGCAGGACGGCGCGCGCGTCTCGCCCTATCGGCTGCTGACGGCGCTCCAGCAGCGCCTGGGCCCCGAGACCGTGTACACGACCGACAGCGGCAACGGGACGTTCCTGGCGATGGAGATGCTGCGGCTCGACGCGCCCGGGAAGTTCCTGGCCCCGGTGGACTACTCGTGCATGGGCTACGCGGTGCCGGCGGCGATCGGCGCGAAGCTCGCGCGGCCCGACTGCCCGGTCGTCGCGCTGGCCGGCGACGGCGCGTTCCTCATGACCGGGCTCGAGCTGCTCACGGCCTCGCACCTCGGAGTGGCGATCGCGTGCATCGTGCTGCGCGACCGCGAGCTGGGACAGATCGCGCAGTTCCAGGAAGTGGCGATGAACCGGAAGACGGCGAGCGTGCTGCCGGACTTCGACCTCGCGCCGCTGGTTCAATCGTTAGGCGTCGAGTGCGCGCGGCTGGACCGCAACGACCAGATCGACGCGGTCCTGGGCCGGGTAATGGACGTGACCGCTTCGGGACGGCCGATCGTGGTGGACTGCGCGATCGACTACACGCACAAGACGTTCTTCACGCGCGGCGTGGTGAAGACGAGCCTGCTCAGGATGGCGTGGCCCGACCGGCTGCGGTTCATCGGCCGCGCCGTGGCGCGCAAGGTGCTCGGCTAGCGCTCCCGCCAGGTGGCCCCGCTCTCGGCGATGGCGCGCTGGAGCGTAGGGCTGCCGCGCGCCCCTTCCCAGTATGGAAGTCGGGACCAGGCCGCGACGAAGTGCCGTGAAGCGAAGCCCACTTCCGGACCGAGCAACAGGCGCAGTCCCTCATCCACACGCCCCAGTGCGAGCAGAGTGTAGCCCAGGACGTCCCTGCCGCCGCCGAAGCCCACGGGCGACGTCAGACTGGCCGGATCGAGACGATCGACGATTGCGCGGGCTGCCGTCGTGTCGCCCGCGCGCACGAGCGCGAGCGCCCGGAACAGGTCGACCGCGTCGCGCGGGTTGGCGCCCGGAGTGACCAGGGCCAGCTGCTCGGCGTCAGCGCGGGCACCGGCGGTGTCGCCCATCCATGCGCGCAGTGTGGCGCGCATGTAGTAGCCAAGGGCGTATCCCGGTTCGCGCTCCAGAGAGGTGTCGAGCTGGGCCCGCGCCTCCGCGTAGTGGCGGCCGATCACGTTGATGCGCGCCAGGTGCTCGTAGTCCACGGCGCGCGACGGATCGATCCGGAGCGCCCGGCGGTACGCAAGCACTGCGGTGGCATCGTCTCCCGCGAGCAGGTTCAGCCAGCCGAGGAAGTGCCACGCCTCGGCGTCCGTCGAGTCGAGCTCCACGGCGTGGCGCGCGGCGCGCAGCGCGGCGACCCCCCGCGGACGCATGTAGTTGGCGTACGCGGAGGCCAGCCACGCCGACGCCGTCGCCGAATCCAGCCGCAACGCGGCGTCCGCGGCCGCAACCGCGCGGGCGACGAGCGTGTCATTGGGCACATCCGGCATGCACCCGTACTCCCGGCATAGCGTGGACCCCTTGGCGATGCTGGCCTGCGCGCGCGCCGACAGCGGGTCGAGCGTGACCGCGGTCTGGTACTCGTGCAGCGCGGCCGCGATCTGGACCCGATTGCGGCTCGCCCCCAGGACGTCGCCGCGCAGGATGTGTTCGTACGCCTCCGGATTGCCCGTCGGGCGCCGCGTGAGCGTCGCTCGGTCGCCGGGCCGCAGCGTGCCGGTGATCTGCTGCGCGACCTCCGTCGCGATGTCGCCCTGGATCTCGAGCAGGTCGCCGCGGCCGCGGTCGTACACGTGGCTCCACACCTGAGTGGCGTTGGACGCCCGCAGCAGCTCGACCGAGACCCTGAGGTGGGTCGGCGTGCCCTGCACGCTGCCCTGGACGAGGTTGGCGGTGTTGAGCGCACGGCCGATGGCCGGAATGGGCAACGAGTCGGCACCGCGCAGCCGGCGCACCTGCGAGCGCGAGATGACCCAGAGCCGGCCGATCTGGCCGAGCCGCGTGGAGATCTCATCGGCCAGGCCCTCGGCGAGGAACGCGTCGGACGTATCGCGCGAGCGGTTGTCGAAGCTGAGGACCGCGACGCTGGTCGGCGCGGGCGCTGCGACGCGAGCCGCGCGGGCGCCGCAGGGCGGCGGCGTGCCGCTGGGGCACTGGGCGGACAGCCGGATGGGCGGACAGGCGGACAGCAGGAGCGCGAGCATGAGGAGCCGCGCCTTTCCGTCCGCCCGTCCGGCTGTCCGCCCGTCCGCCATCACGGATCGACTCCCGGTATGCGCTCGGCGCCCGCCGGCCGGCACTCCTGATAGAGCCGCTGGAACCTGGGCAAAGGCCGGATCGGGTCGAAGCCGGGAAAGAGCAGGTACGTCCACAGCCAGGGGCCCCGCGGCCGCACCCGCTCCAGCAGGTCGAGCGCGCGGTCCGGCTGGCCGATGGCCACGAGCGCGAGCGCCAGCTCGTACCCGTCACGCATGTCCACGGTGTCGGTCCCCGCGAACGGAATGAGCAGCGGCTCCAGTCGCGCACGGGCCGAGATCACGTCACCTGTCCGCGCCTCAATCTGTGCGAGCACCGCCTCGGCGAGCCTGCTGGCGTTCGCGTTGGCGAGACGCACGGTCTCCTGCGCATCGCGGAGCGCGCCGGCCGAATCGCCCAGCTCGATTCGGACCCGCGACCGGAACACGGGGTAGTTCCAGCCGGTCGGTGCCAGCGTCACCGCGCTGTCGTACCAGCGGGCTGCGTCCGCGTACCGGCGCCGTTGGAAGGCAAGGAAGCCAAGGTCGGCCGCGCTCTGGGCGGCGCGGGGGTCCAGCTCGAGGCTGCGGCGG
>JBIOIA010000102.1:0-9428 GCA_044449445.1 Gemmatimonadales bacterium | reverse complement strand
CGGGGATATGCTGTTAAATCCCAGGGGGTGGGGGGGGCCCGGCACGGGGTGGGGGGACTCGGGCATCGGGGTCGAGCGCGGCTCCCTGTTCGACGGGCTGCACGTGGACCGCTCCGCGTTCCGGCTCGCGGACGGCAGCGGCCTCTCGCACTGGAACCTGATCAGCCCGAAGGCGCTGGTGCAGCTGCTCTTCGCGATGCGCGCGCATCCACGGAGCGAGCTGTTCCGTGAGGCGATGGCGGTGGGAGGGAGCTCGGGGACGCTGCGCTACCGCTACCGGAGCAACGCGCTCCAGGGTCGCGTCGTCGCCAAGACGGGCAGCATCGCCAACGTCACCACGCTATCCGGCTACCTCGAGACGCCGGCCGGCCCGTGGACCTTCTCGATCCAGCTCAACAACCACACGCTGCCGACCCGCGACGTGCAGAAACGCATCGACCAGATCGTCGCCGAGCTGGAGCGTTAGGCGGTCGCTCCCGCGAACATCCCGCTGTCCATGTTCGAGCTGTGCCCGGGGAACATCTTCTTGTTCGGGTAGACGAAGTGCACGGCGTTGTTGACCGCGGTGCAGGCCTCGCCGAAACCGGTCGCGATCAGCTTGAGCTTCCCCGGATATGTGACGATGTCGCCGGCGGCGAAGAAGCCGGAACGCGTCGTCTCCATCATCTGGTTCACGACGACCTCGTCCTTCTCGAGATGAAGTCCCCAGTTCTTGATGTCGCCGAGGTTCGAGACGAACCCGAGCAGCGGGATGATGGCGTCGAGCTCGACCCTCTCCTCCTCCTTCGTCTTGCTGCTGAAGATCGTGGCGCCGCTGACCGTGCCGCTCCCGTGGATCTGCCTGACCTCCCAGAACGTGCGCAGCTCCATCTTCTTGGCCGCGCACAGCCCGTTGACCTGGTCGATCGTGGCCTGGTGGGCGCGGAAGCCGTCGCGGCGGTGAATCATGAGAACGCTCTTCGCGACGCCCTGGAGCCCGAGCGCCCAGTCGAACGCCGAGTCGCCGCCGCCTACGAGCATCACGCGCTGCCCGCGGAACTGCTTCGGATCGACGACCTTGTCGAAGAGTCCCTTGCCGTTCCAGCTGTCGTAGTCGACGAGCGGGAGCTTGCGGGGCGAGAACGCGCCGATGCCGGCGGCCACCAGCACGGAGCGCGTGGCGTACTCCGCCACCGGCGTCTTAAGCACGAACAGCGGCTTCCCGTCGTCCGTCTCCTCGCGGAGCCCGATGACTTCCTGTGCCAGCTGCACGTCGGGCTTGAACTGCAGGCCCTGCTGCACGCAGTGCTTGACGAAGTCCTTGCCGAGCGCCTTGGGGATCCCGCCGACGTCGAAGATGTACTTCTCGGGATAGAGCGCCGTGACCTGGCCGCCCAGCTCCGGCAGCGCGTCGATCAGGCGGCAGGAGGCGCCGCGCAGGCCGGCATAGAATGCGCCGAACAGCCCGACGGGCCCGGCGCCGATGATCGTGATGTCGCGGATGTCGCGGTCCGGCACACAGGCTCCGATTTGAAGTCGATGAATCCTATCCGCGCCGCGTCGCCTTTGGCAGTCTCAGCGCCGGCTGAGGTGCACCTGCGTGCAGCCGGTTTGCCGAATGACCCGCTCGACATTCTCCTCCCGGATTCCGCCGCCCGGAAGGATCTCGATCCGACCGTCTGCCCGCTCGAGCAGCGCACGGATCCGATCCGTGCTCTCCAGCGCCGTCTTCGCACCTCCACTCGTGAGCACCCGGCTCACGCCAAGATCGATCAGTGTCTCGAGCGCATCCAGCGGGTCCTTCAGCCGGTCGAACGCGCGATGGAAGACGACCTCGGCGCGGTCGGCCACGGCGATCAACCGCTCGCACGCCCGCTCGTCGATCCGGCCCTCTTGTGTGAGGCAGCCGAACACGATCCCCGACGCGCCGGCCTCCAGCAGCAGCCCCGCGTCGCGCTCCATCACGTTGACCTCGGCCTCGGCGTACACGAAATCGCCGCCGCGGGGGCGCACCATCGCCACGAACGGGATCTTCACGCGATCGCCCACGACCAGCGCGAGGCCGGGCGACGGCGTGAGGCCGCCCAGCTCGAGTGCCTGGGCCAGCTCGAGCCGGTCGGCGCGCGCCGCCTCGGCGGCCACCGCGTCGGCCAGGTTTTCGCAGCAGATCTCCAGGACGATCCGTGACATTGCGCTCCCGGACGGATAGTTTCGCCCCGTGGCCAGGATCTACACCAGGAAGGGCGACACGGGCGAGACGTCGCTGCTCGGCGGCACCCGCGTTCCAAAGGACGATCCGCGCGTCGCGGCGTACGGCGACGTTGACGAGACCAATGCATGCATCGGCCTCGTCCGACTCACCGCCCCCAAGGGATTCGCTGATGAGCTGCTCGGCGAAATCCAGCGCGACCTGTTCACGATCGGCGGCGCGCTCGCGGCGCCGGAAGCGACGAAGCTCAAGGACAGTCAACGCGCCAAAGTTGTCATCCCGCCCGGGCGCATCGCCGCGCTCGAGGCCGCGATCGACGAGGCGGAGAAGACCCTGCCCGCGCTCAAGGCGTTCGTCCTGCCCGGCGGCACGGCGAAGGCGGCCGTCCTCCACCACGCGCGCACCGTGTGCCGCAGAGCCGAGCGCGCGGTCGTCGCGCTCTCGCGCACGGGCGAGGTGCCGGCCGAAATCCTGGTCTACATGAACCGGCTCTCCGACCTGCTGTTCACGCTGGCGCGGCTCGCCAACGAGCGCGCCGGCATCAACGACGTGACCTGGTAGCCTTCCCGGCATCCTCCGCCGACAGGAAGACGCTGTCTCCGATCGAAATGCGCCGGCCCGCCAGGGCTCCGACGTCGCCGCCGTAGTACGCCTCCTCGCCGTGCTCGGAGAGATCCACGCCCTCGATCTCCTGCGATACGGAAAGCCGGAGCGGCATCACCGCGCCGACGAGCGCCAGCAGGATCGCGGTCCCGCCCGCGCACAGCACGATCGTCGCGACGACGGCGATCAGCTGCACCACGAGCTGGTGCGGATTGCCGTGCAGCAGGCCGTCCGCTCCGGCCGGATTCACGGCCCTGGTCGCGAACACTCCCGTCAGCAGCGCGCCCATGACGCCCGCGACGCCGTGGCAGGCGAACACGTCGAGCGAGTCGTCCACGCGCGTCCTGGGTCGCACCAGGATCGCGCCGTAGCTCGCGCACGCGGCGAGCCCTCCGATCAGCAGCGCGCCGCGCGGCGTCACGAATCCCGCCGCGGGCGTGATGGCCACCAGGCCGACGATCGCGCCGGTCGCCGCGCCGACCGCCGTGCTGCGGCGCGTCCGCAGCAGGTCGAGCGCCATCCAGGTCGTGAGCGCGGCGGCGGCCGCGACGTGGGTCGCCGCGAACGCCGAGACGGCCAGCGCCCCCGAGGCGAGCGCGGACCCGCCGTTGAAGCCGAACCAGCCGAACCACAGCAGCCCGGCGCCCAGCAGCGTGAACGGCACGTTGTGCGGCACCAGCGGCTGCCGTCCCAGGTCGCGCCGCCGGCCGAGCACGATCGCCGCGACCAGCGCCGAGGTGCCCGCGCTGATGTGCACCACCGTGCCGCCGGCGAAGTCGAGCGCGCCCAGGGTCCGCAGCCAGCCGCCGTCCGCCCACACCCAGTGTGCCAGCGGGTCGTAGATCAGCGTGGTCCACAGCAGCCCGAACACGAGATATGCGCCGAACCGCATCCGCTCCACGATCGCGCCGGAAATGAGCGCGACCGTGATCGCCGCGAACATCGCCTGGTAGATCGCGAAGGCCAGGTGCGGCACCGTGGCCGCGTAGGTGGCGTTAGGCTCCGCGCCGACCCCGCGCAGCCCCCACCAGATGAGCCGCCCGATCACCGGCGAGCCGGGCGCGAAAGCGAGCGAGTACCCGCCCAGCACCCACTGCACGCCGACGATCCCGAGCGCGGCGACACTCATCATCACCGTGTTGAGCGCGCTGCGGCTGCGCACCAGGCCGCCGTAGAACAGGGCGAGGCCCGGCACCATCAGCATCACCAGCGCCGCCGAGACGAGCAGCCACGCCGTATCGCCCGCCGACACCGCGGCCGCGCCCGCCGCGGCCGCCTGCACCGCGAGGGGGGCGCTCACTGACCCGCTCCGCTCGGCGCATTCTCGGCCTGCGCGATCCGCTGCACCAGGTCCGCATTCACCGCCGTCAGCGCCGCGTTGTCCCGCTCGCCGGTCCGGATCCGGACCACCTGCTCGAGCGGCTGCACGAAGATCTTGCCGTCCCCGACCTCGCCGGTGCGCGCCGAGGCCAGGATCGCCTGGATGGTCGCCTCGACGAACGGCTCCGAGCACGCCATCTCGATCTTCACCTTCTCGTGGAATTCCAGTACCACCGCGTCGGCGCGGTAGCGCTGGATGATCTCCCCTTCGCCGCCGTGGCCGCTGACGCGGGTGAGCGTGATGCCGGTGACCCCCGCACGAAACAGCGCGAGCTTCACCTCGGGCAGGCGATCGGGACGGATGATGCAGGTGATGAGTTTCATGCCGGGCTCCGGGGCGGGCGAAGAAAGCCGAAAGCCGAAAGTTGAAAGTCGAAAGTAAGACATCGGGCTTTGGGTTCCAACTTCCGGCCTTCAGCTTTCAGCTTTCAACTTTCGACTTTCAGCCGGCTGCCGTAGCTTCGTCCCCGTGCGACCGATCGGTGTCCCGGTTCACGAGGCGCGCGACGCCTCTTACCAGGTGTTCGTCGGGCGCGGCGCGCTCCAGGAGCTGCCGCGGCTCCTGAACGAGCGCTGCCCCGCGGTCTGCTACGCCATCATCTCCGACGACCGGGTAGCCGAGCTGCACGGCCCCTTGATGCGGCAGGTGCTGGTGAAGGGCTGCGTCCCGACCCTCCGCCACCGCTTCCCCGCCGGCGAGTGGAACAAGTCGCGCGAGGAATGGGGCCGCCTCACCGACGAGCTGCTCGCGGCGAAACTCGGCCGCGACGGCGCGATCATCGCGTTCGGGGGCGGTGTCACGGGCGACCTGGCCGGGTTCGTGGCCGCGACGTACCTGCGCGGCATTCCATACGTCCAGGTGCCCACCACGCTGCTCGCGATGATCGACTCCTCGATCGGCGGCAAGACCGGGGTGGACGTCCCCGGCGCCAAGAACCAGGTGGGCGCGTTCCACCAGCCGCGCTTCGTGCTCGCCGACATCGACCTGCTCGCGAGCCTGCCCAAGCCACAGCTCGCTTCGGGCATGGCGGAGGCGATCAAGCACGGCGCGATCAGGGACGGGGCCTACTTCGCCTCGTTGGAAGACGCCGCCCCCGTGCTCGCGCGGGACCTGGATCGGCTCGAGGCCGTCGTCAGAGGCAGCATCGAGATCAAGGCGGCCGTGGTGGCGGCGGACGAAAAGGAGGCCGGTCAGCGCCAGGTGCTGAATTTCGGCCATACCATCGGTCACGCCATCGAGTCGCTCTGCGGTTTCGAGCTGCTGCACGGCGAGGCGGTCGCGATCGGCATGAGCGCCGAGGCGCGGATCGCCGAAACGGCCGGCCTGGCGGCGAAGGGCCTGCACGAAACGCTGGTCAGGATGCTCGAACGCTACGCGTTGCCCACCACGCTGCCCGCAGCGCTCACCACCGACGCGCTGCTCGAAGTGATGAGCGCCGACAAGAAGGTGCGCGCGGGCCGGATCCGGTTCGCGCTGCCGCGAGAAATCGGAAAGGTGGCGCGGAGTGACGACGGTGCGTGGACGGTGGAGGTGGAAGAGCGAGTGATTCGACAGGTTCTCGACAGCGCCCGTTAGTCTCCCCAACTCCGGCCGCCGTAGCGACTTCCGTATAATCATACAGGACAACGGCTTACAGAATATTCATCGCCGTTTGGCGATGTGGATATGTGGGTTCCCTCCACAACAGCTACACGTAGAACAACTTAGTGATGTGGATAAACTTTTCCACTTGACACCCCGAAACGGTGTTCCCAAAATGGGCGTCCCTGTTTGGCCCCTATCATCTGACTGTCACACCGCGAGGGATGCTCAGCATGCGGCGAGCGCAGAGCACCAAATCCAAGGCGTTTTTCCGCCAGGCTTCTTCCGGCGCGTTCGACCAGTACCTCCAGGACATCCAGAAACTTCCGCTGATCGGCGATCCCGCCGAGGAAAAGCGGCTCGCCCGCCTCGCCCAGAAGGGTGACACGGCGGCGGCCGAGCGCCTCGTGACGGCGAACCTCCGCTTCGTGATCTCCTACGTGAAGAAGTACCAGGGGCACGGGCTGGATCTCTCGGAGCTGGTGGCGATCGGCAACGAAGGGCTGCTGAAGGCGGTCCGGAAGTTCGATCCCGACCAGGGCGTGAAGTTCATTTCCTACGCGGTGTGGTGGGTGCGCCAGGCGGTGCTGAAGGCGCTGGCCGAGCAGACGCGCAGCGTGCGCATCCCGCTGAACCAGAACGCGCACCTGATCCGGATGTCGCGCACCGAGATGGTCCTGGCGCAGGAGCTGGGACGCGAGCCGACGGACAAGGAAATCGCGAGGGCGCTGGGCGACTCGGTCGAGAACGTGCGGACCGCGCGCCGGATGACCTCGACGGAGGTCTCGCTCGACGCGCCGATCGACCGCAGCGACCGCGACGCGGCGACCCTGGGCGAGCGCTTCGCCGGCGTCGAGGGCAGCGAGATCGAGGAGACGACGGACGGCAACCTGATGCGGGACTTCATCGACCGCGTCTTCACCAAGTACCTCACCCCGCGCGAGCGGAAGATCCTCTACCTCTATTACGGGCTCGAGCAGGGCTCCGAGGCGATGACCCTCGAGAAGATCGGCGCGCTGATGGGCGTCACGCGCGAGCGCATCCGCCAGATACGCGAGCGTGCCTTCGAGAAGCTGCGCGGCTGCCCGGAGGGCGCGGCGCTGATGAGGTTCTGGAACGCCGCTTGAATCCAAGGCCCCGGCAATCGCCGGGGCCTTTGCTTAAGCTTACGCCATGTCATTGGCCCAGGGGCTCGCCCGGATCGTCGGCGAGCGTTTCGTCCGCACCGCGCGCGCGGAGCTCGCGACGTTCGCCACGGACGGCCTGCCGACCCACCATTGCACGCCGGACATCGCGGTCCTGCCCGGCTCGGCCGCCGAAGTCGCCGAGGTGTTGCGCCTGCTGCACGATCGCGGCGTGCCGTTCGTGGCGCGCGGTGCCGGCACCGGCCTCTCGGGCGGCGCACTCGCGCTCGCGCCGGCGGTGCTCGTCACGCTGACGCGGCTCTCGCGCATCCTCCACGTGGACGCGCCGAATCGTCGCGCCGTGGTGGAGCCCGGCGTGGTCAACGCGACCCTGACCCGCGCCGCCGCGCCGTTCGGCCTGCTCTACGCGCCCGACCCCTCCAGCCAGTCCGCGTGCACGATCGGCGGAAACGTCGCCGAGAACGCGGGCGGCCCGCACTGCCTCAAGTACGGCGTCACCACCAACCACGTGCTCGCCCTCGAAGTCGCGCTGGCCACCGGCGAACGCGTGCGCCTGGGCGGGTCGGCGGGCGAGCCGTGGGGTCCCGACCTGGTCGGCGCGTTCGTGGGCAGCGAGGGGATGTTCGGCATCGCGACCGAGATCACGGTGCGACTGGTGCCGGTACCATTGTCGATCCACACCCTGCTCGCCGACTTCACGTCGCTGCGGGCGGCTGGAGCGGCGGTCTCGCGCATCATCGCTTCGGGCATCGTGCCGGCGGCACTGGAGATGATGGACCAGAGCACGGTCCAGCTGGTCGAATCGTCGATGTACGCGGCCGGCTATCCCACCGACGCGGCCGCGGTCCTGCTGGTCGAGACCGACGGGCTGGGGCGCGCGGCCGCCGCCGAGGCGGCGCACGCGGAGGCGATCTGCCGCGAGGCCGGCGCGCGCAGCGTTCGCGTCGCGACGACGTCGGCCGAGCGCGAGCGGCTGTGGCAGGGCCGCAAGAAGGCGTTCGGCGCGATGGGCCGGGCCAGCGCGGACCTCGTGGTGCAGGACGCCGTAGTGCCGCGCTCGTCGCTGCCCGACGTGCTCGAGACGATCGCCGGCATCGCCGCGCGCCACCGCGTGCGGGTCTCGAACGTGTTCCACGCCGGCGACGGCAACCTGCACCCCAACCTCAGCTTCGACGCGAAGGACCCCGACGAGCTTGCGCGGGTCGAGCAGGCAAGCGGCGAGATCATGCGCGCGTGCGTCGCGGCGGGCGGCTCGATCACCGGCGAGCACGGCGTCGGGCTCGACAAGATGCGTTACATGCCGCTCACCTTCTCGCCCGACGATCTCGGCATCATGGCCGCGGTCCGCTCCGCCTTCGACCCGTCGGGACTCGCCAACCCCGGCAAGGTGATTCCCACCAGCTCGTGCCGCGAGTGGCGGCCGTGGAGCGGCTCGTGAGCGGCCGCGTGCCGACCCGGTGGATCTCGCAGATGGAGGGCCAGCTCGACGACGCCGAGCGGCGGCTCACATCCGCGGACGCGCAGCTCGCAGTGCAGGTCGGCGGCCGCGCACTGGAAGAGGTGTATCCGGGCGTGATGGGCGCGGCGATGGTGCGGGTCTGGCTCAGCGACGAGCCGTGGCACACCACGCGCTCGCTTGCCGACATGAGCCAGCTGGTGCGCGAGGCGCTGCCGTCCGGGTTCGCGACGCTGTTCGAGATGAAGCGCGAGCAGCGGAGCTTCACGGGCTGGCGCGCGGAGGACGCGCGGCCGCTGATCGAAGAGGCCCGGGCATTCGTCGCCGCGGTGCGCGCGGAGGTGGAACGGTGCAAGGCGCCCTCGACCGGCTGACGGCCGAGGTCCGCCGGGCCGCGTCCCACCGCGGTCGGCTCGTCCCGCGCGGGTCGGGCGGCTGGTGGACCGATGCCACGCCGGGTTCCGTGCCGCTGGACTGCGCGGTGCCGGGCGGCCTCACGCGGCTCGATGCGGCCGACCTCGTCGCGACGGCCGGCGCCGGATGCACGCTCGCGGACCTCGAGACCGGCCTCGCCGAGCATGGCGCGTGGCTCGCGCTCGATCCGCCCGGTCCGCGAACGCGGACGTTAGGCGGCGTTCTGGGCTCGGGCGCCTCCGGCCCGCTCGCCGCCGGCTTCGGGCCGCCGCGCGACCAGGTCCTTGGACTCACGATCGTCGCCGGCAACGGCGAGGTGGTCCGGACCGGCGGGCGGGTCGTGAAGAACGTCGCCGGGTTCGACCTCGCCAAGCTCGTGATCGGGGGGCACGGCGCCTTCGGCATCGTCGTCGAGGCGCACCTCAGGCTGCGCGCGCGGCCGGCCGCCGACCGGACCCGCGCGTGGGCCCTTGCGGACGCACCCGCGCTGGCGCAGCGCCTCCTGGCGGCCGGCGTGACGGGCGCGGCATTCGAGGTCGTGAGCCCGGCGCTCGCGGAGGCGCTCGGCCTGCCCTTGTCGTGGACGCTGCTGCTCCGGGCGTTAGGCACCGCTGACGGCGTCGACGAAGAGCTCGACGCGGCGTCCGCCGCGCTCCGGGG
>JBIOIA010000101.1:0-9610 GCA_044449445.1 Gemmatimonadales bacterium | reverse complement strand
GTTTCGGCGCTGGGGATGATGATCGCGCACGTCGGCCTGCATTTCCCGGTGCCCAGCGTCAGCGGGCAGGCGGTCCTGACCATGCCCGTGCTGGTGCCTCTGGCCGACTTGCTGGGCCTGTCGCGCCAGGTAGTGGTGCTCGCCTACCAGTATGGCGCCGGGCTTGCCGAGCTCGTGACGCCGACCAACGGAGCCATGATGGCGATCGTGGCGGCCGCCGGGGTGAGCTATGAGCGGTGGTTGCGCTTCGCCGTGCCGTGGATGTGCGCGCTGCTGGGTCTTGGCGCGGCCGCGATCCTCCTGGCTGTGGCCGTGGGGCTGCGTTAGTTAAGCTTGGATCAACGGAGGCCTGCATGAAGAATCGCGCCGGGTTGATCGTCGTGGCCGCGCTGTGCGCGGCTGGATGCGGAGGTGGTCCAGCTCCCCAGGGACCCGCGCCGGTTTCGCAGCCGGGGCCGAACGCAGTCGCGCCCGTATCCCCGGGGGACCGGCTCCGCACCGGATCGACGCCCGCGCCGGCCCGGCCGGCCGAGGCGCCCGCTCCTGTGGCAGCGCCGGCCGCACCCGCCAACCTGCCCGCTGCCGCCGCCCCGGCTCCAAGCGCGCCGGCAGCTCCTGTGGCAGCGGCGCCGACCGCCGAGGCACCCGCCGCTCAGCCGGCTCCCGCGGCGGCTCCCGCGGCGCCCACCCTGTACGACCGGCTGGGCGGCGCGGCCGCGGTGGCGATCGTGGTGGACACGTTCACGGCCCGCGTGCACGGCGACACGACCCTGGCGCCGCTGTTCCGCGGCGTGGACATGGACAACTTCAAGCGACTGATGCGCGAGCTGATCTGCCAGGGAACCGGCGGGGGCTGCAGCTACACCGGCCGCTCGATGGCGGCGGCCCACCAGGGGCTGAACATCACGGAGGACCAGTTCAACGTGGTCGTGGGCTACCTCTCGGCGACGCTCGACCAGTTCAGCGTGCCCGCGCAGGAGAAGAACGAGCTGCTGACGATCCTGGGCGGCATGAAGGGGGACATCGTCGGGCACTAGAGTTTCGGCAGCGTGACTCCCTGCTGGCCCTGGTACTTGCCCTTCTTGTCCGCGTAGGAAACCAGCGGGGGCTCGTCGCCCTCGAAGAACAGCACCTGCGCGATGCCCTCGTTGGCGTACACCTTCGCCGGCAGGGGCGTGGTGTTCGAAATCTCGAGCGTCACGAAGCCTTCCCACTCCGGCTCGAACGGCGTGACGTTGGTGATGATCCCGCAGCGGGCGTAGGTGGATTTGCCCAGGCAGATGGTGAGCACGTTGCGGGGGATCCGGAAGTACTCCACCGAACGAGCCAGGGCGAACGAGTTGGGCGGGACGATGCAGACGTCGCCCTCGAACTCGACGAACGACCTGGGGTCGAAGGCCTTGGGGTCCACGATCGCCGACAGCGCGTTGGTGAAGATCTTGAACTCGCGCGCCACCCGCATGTCGTAGCCGTAGCTCGAGACGCCGTAGGATATGCCGCCCTGGCGCACCTGTTTGTCGGCGAACGGCTCGATCATCCTGTGTTCGCGGGCCATCTGCGCGATCCAGCGGTCCGACTTGATCCCCATCGTTCCCCCTAAGAGGTCGCGCATAATGTAAGCGGTTTGCTTGAATTCCGGCTCGGCGCCCCGTACGTTTGTTTGGCTGGCGGCCGAGCCGCCGGTGCGGCGTCACGTGACCCGGGAGATCCGTCCTGCAGCCCTACGTCCCGCTCCTGATCCTGTTCGTCTTCGTCGCGTTGAACGCGGTGTTCATCGTGGCCGCCTCGCACGTCCTGTCGGCGACCCGCCCGACGCCGATCAAGAGCCAGCCGTACGAGTCGGGCATGCCGCCGCTGGGCGGCGCGCACGAGCGCTTCGACATCAAGTTCTACCTCATCGGCGTGCTGTTCATCGTGTTCGACATCGAAGTGGTGTTCATGATCCCCTGGGCCGTGGCCTGGCGGCAGCTGGATCTGTTCGGCCTGGGTCCGCTCGGTGCGATCCTCGAGATGGGAATGTTCGTCGTGATCCTGGTGGTCGCCTATCTCTACGTCCTCAAGCGGGGAGCGCTCGAGTGGACGTGACGCAGACGGGAGTCGTCACCGGCTCGCCCAACTGGCTGACCACGCGGCTGGACGAGGTCGTCAACTGGTCGCGCGCCAATTCCCTGTGGCCGATGCCGTTCGGCACGGCGTGCTGCGCGATCGAGTTCATGGCGACCGCCGCGGCGCGCTTCGACGTGGCCCGCTTCGGCATGGAGCGCATGGCGTATTCGCCGCGCCAGTCGGACGTGCTGATCTGCGCGGGCCGGCTGCCCTTCAAGCTCGCGCCGGTGATCCGCAAGATCTGGGACCAGATGCTCCAGCCCAAGTGGTGCATCTCGATGGGCGCCTGCGCGTCCACGGGCGGCATCTTCGACAACTACGCGATGGTGCAGGGGATCGACACCATCGTGCCGGTGGACGTCTACGTGCCCGGCTGCCCGCCGCGGCCCGAAGGCCTGCTCCACGGCATCCTGATGCTCCAGAAGAAGATCAAGGGCGAGTCCGTGTTCGACCCGACGCTGCGGGTCGAGAAGCTGGCCGGCGAGAACGGCCTGTTCCTCGAGCCGGCGATCGTGGACGAGCTGTCCGAGCCGTTCGGCAACTCCGTCGCGCAGACGCGCTCCGCCTGAGCACGCCCGTGAGCGAACTCAGCCCTTCGGTCACCGCGTTGCAGGCCCGATTCGGCCGGGCCGTGCTCAGGAGCGAGGTCTCCTGCGGCGACACGATCGTGTACGTCACGCGCGAGGCCGCGCACGACGTGCTCGCGTGGCTGAGGGACGACCCCGGGCAGCGCTTCAACTACCTCACCGACATCACCGCCGTCGAATACCGCGACCGCGAGCGTCCGCTCGAGGTCGTCTACCAGCTGTGGTCGATCGGGCGCAAGGCGGCGCTGCGCGTCAAGATCGAGCTGATCCGCGAGCGGCCGCTCGACGTGGCGACCGTGACCGACCTGTGGCAGGGCGCGAACTGGCTGGAGCGCGAGGTGTGGGACATGTTCGGCGTGCGCTTCGCCGGCCACCCCGACCTGCGCCGCATCCTGATGTGGGAGAACTACAGCGAGGGCCATCCGCTGCGGAAGGACTTCCCGCTGCGCGGCCGCTTCAGCCGCGCCGAGCAGGTGCGCCGCGCGCTGTCGGGCGAGCTCGAGAAGCACTACTCGATGGAAGAGCTGTCGGTCGAGGAGGCCGCGCCGTACCTGCCCAGGGGCAACGCAACCGGCACGCTGGTCGTCGCGGTCGAGCCGCAGATGGACACCGACCACATGCTGATCAACATCGGCCCCCAGCACCCGGCGACGCACGGCGTGCTGCGGCTGGTGGTCGAGCTGGACGGCGAGGTAGTGGTCCGGGCGATCCCGCACGTCGGCTACCTGCACTCCGGCTTCGAGAAGCTCGGCGAGTACCGCACCTACAACCAGATCATCCCGCTCACCGACCGCAACGACTACCTCGCGGCGATGTCGAACAACGTCGCGCTGGCGCAGGCGGCCGAGAAGCTGATGGGGATCGAGATCACCGAGCGGTGCAGGGTGCTGCGGGTCATCGCGTGCGAAATCGCGCGCATCAGCTCGCACCTGGTGTGGGCCGGCACGACGGCCATCGACATCGGCGCCTTCACCGTGTTCCTGTGGATGTTCCAGGAGCGCGAGCGGCTCAACAACCTCATCGAGGCCTGGACCGGGGCGCGGCTCACGACCACGCTCACGCGCGTCGGCGGGCTGATGGCCGACATCCCCGACGGCTGGGCGCAGGGCCTCAGGCAGTGGTCCGAGCACTTCCCCAAGACGCTCGACGAAGTCGAGACGATGCTGTCGAACAACGGTATCTGGCTCGGCCGCAACGTGGACATCGGCGTCATCAGCGCCGAGGACGCGATCAACTTCTCGCTCTCGGGCCCGATGCTCCGCGCCAGCGGCGTGCCGTACGACGTGCGCAAGGACCGCCCGTACCTCGGTTACGAGACCTACGATTTCGAGGTGCCGGTCGGGGAACACGGCGACTGCTACGACCGCTACCTGGTCCGCATGGAAGAGATGCGGCAGTCCACGCGCATCATCCTCCAGGCGCTGGACCGGCTGACCGACGGGCCGATCAACGTCGCGGACCCGCGGGTCGTCCTGCCGCCCAAGTCGCGCGCGATGGGCGACATGGAAGCGATGATCTTCCACTTCAAGCAGGTGATGGAAGGCGTCGCGGCGCCGGTCGGCGAAGCGTATTGCGCCGTCGAAGGCCCGCGCGGCGAGCTGGGCTACTACTTCGTGTCCGACGGCACGGCCAAGCCGGTGCGCTGGCGCATCCGGCCGCCGGCCTTCATCAACCTCGCGGCGCTGCCGAAGATGTCGGAGGGCCACGTGATCGCCGACCTGATCGCCATCAACGCGAGCGTGGACATCGTCATGGGCGAGGTGGACCGGTAATGGCCGACGCACGCAAGGGCGGCCCTTCGGGTCACGTCGCGGATCTGCCGCGCGTGTTCGAAGGCGATGGCCGCAAGGAGCTGGATCATGTCCTGGCGAAGTACCCGACGAAGATGGCGGCGCTGCTGCCCGCCCTGTGGATGTGCCAGAAGAAGCACGGCTGGATCTCGCCCGAGGGCATGGCCGAGACGGCCGAGGTGCTCGGCCTCACGCCGGCCTACGTGAAAGGCGTCGTGACGTTCTACACGATGTACCACCAGCACCCGGTCGGGAAACACTTCGTGCAGGTGTGCACGACCACGCCGTGCAACATCTGCGGCGCCGAGAAAGTGGCGGAGGCGTTCCTCAAGGCGACCGGCTGCAAGCGGCTCGGCGAGACGAGCCCCGACGGCCGCTGGACGATCATCGAGGTCGAGTGCCTGGGCGCGTGCGGGTTCCCCACGCCGGTGCTCGTGGACGAGGACTTCATCGAGCGCGTCACGCCGGAGACGGTCCCGGCGCTCGTCGCGCGGTATCAGTAGCCATGGGCTATCCGCACAAGAGCCATCCGAAGGAGACGGTCGTCCTCTCCAAGTACTTCGGGGACGCCGCGGCCCGGACGTACGACGGCTGGGTGCAGCGCGGCGGCTACAAGGCCCTCGAGCAGGCGCTCGGCATGACCCGCGACCAGGTCGTGGACGTGGTGAAGGCCTCGGGGCTGCGCGGCCGCGGCGGCGCGGGATTCCCGACCGGCCTCAAGTGGAGCTTCATGCCCAAGGAAGTGAAGAAGCCCCACTACCTGTGCGTGAACGCGGACGAGTCGGAGCCGGGCACGTTCAAGGATCGTGAGATCATGCGCTGGACACCGCACGCGCTGATCGAGGGCTCGGCGATCGCCGCGTACGCGATCGGCGCCGAGGTGACCTACGTCTACATCCGCGGCGAGTTCACCGAACCGCTCGCCATCATGGAGCAGGCCATCGCCGAGGCGTACGCCAAGGGCACCCTCGGGACGAACGCGATGGGCAAGGGCAAGCGCATCGACATGTACGTGCACCGCGGCGCGGGCGCGTACATCTGCGGCGAAGAGACGGCGCTGATGAACTCGCTCGAGGGCAAGCGCGGCAACCCGCGCATCAGGCCGCCGTTCCCGGCGGCGTCGGGACTGTTCGCCTGCCCGACGACGATCAACAACGTCGAGACGCTCGCGTCCGTGCCGCACATCCTGGTGCAGGGCGCCGAGTGGTACAAGAAGCTGTGCCTCGGCAACCCGAAGAGCACCGGGACCAAGCTGTTCTCGGTCTCCGGCCACATCCAGAAGCCGGGCAACTACGAGGTCACGCTCGGCTTCCCGCTCAAGGACCTGCTGTTCGACATGTGTGGCGGGCCGCTGCCGGGCCGCAAGTTCAAGGCGGTGATCCCGGGCGGCTCGTCGGTGCCCATGCTCACGGCCGCCGAAGCCGACGCGACGGTGCTCGACTACGAGGGCTGCGTCGCCGCCGGCACCATGCTCGGCTCGGCCGGCTGCATCGTGATGGACGACACCACCGACATCGTCTACCAGGCGATGCGGCTGGCGGCCTTCTACGCCCACGAGTCGTGCGCCCAGTGCACGCAGTGCCGCGAAGGCACGGCATGGACCGTGAAGATCCTGAAGCGGATCCTCGCGGGCGAGGGGGAGATGAAGGACCTCGACCTGCTGCTCGACCTCAGCGACCAGATGACCGGCAAGACGATCTGCGTGCTGTCCGATTCCTGCGCCGCGGTGGTGATCTCGGCCATCAAGAAGTTCCGCGGCGAGTTCGAGGCGTACATCAAGCGCGGCACGCGCGCCGCCACCGCGTAGATGGCCGACCTCGTCAAGCTCACGATCGAGGGCCGCGAGGTGGAGGTGCCGCCCGGCACGTCCGTCCTCGAAGCGGCGAAGCTGGCCGGTGTGCTGGTGCCGCACTACTGCTATCACCCGGCGCTGCCGGTGGCCGGCGTGTGCCGCATGTGCCTGGTGGAGATCGAGAAGCAGCCGAAGCTGGCCGCCTCGTGCGCGACGCCCGTCGCGCCCGGCATGGTCGTGAAGGTCGCGAGCCCGCAGGCCGAAGCCGCGCGGCGGTCGGTGCTCGAATTCCTCCTCATCAACCACCCGCTCGACTGCCCGATCTGCGACCAGGCCGGCGAATGCGAGCTCCAGAACTTCGTGTTCAACGAGGGCCGCTCGGGCACCCGCTACGGCGACTACGCCAAGCGCTTCAACCCGGTCGAGGACTTCGGGCCCGACGTGCTGTACGTCCCGAACCGCTGCATCCTGTGCACGCGGTGCGTGCGGTTCATGGAGGACGTCGCGAACGAGCCGGTGCTCAACGTCTCCGAGCGCGGCGACCGCGCGTACATCGGGATCTTCGAGGGCGAATCGCTCGACCACCCGTGGTCGGGGAACGTGGTGGACCTGTGCCCGGTGGGCGCGCTGATCTCGAAGGACTTCCTGCACAAGGCGCGCGCCTGGGACCTCGACAAGACCGCGTCGGTCTGCCCGGGCTGCACGCAGGGCTGCAACGTGACGATCGAGACGCGCGACAACCAGGTCATGCGCCTGCGCCCGAGGCCCAACCCCGAGCTCAACGGCTACTTCATGTGCGACGAGGGCCGGCTCGGCTACCAGTGGATGAACCGCGGGGACCGGCTCGAAGCGCCGATGGTCCGCGAAGGCGGCCGCCTGATCGCCGTGGACTGGGAGAAGGCGCTCGAAACAGCCGCCGAGCTGATGCGCGGGGCCAGGGGCGAGTGGGTCGGCCTCGCCTCACCCGACGCCTCGTGCGAGGCGCTGGATCGGCTCGGCGCGTTGCTCAAGGCCAACCACGGCACCGGCGCGTTCAGGGTGCGGGAGGGCAAGGAGGCGCCGCTGGCGGGCATCAAGGACCTGGCGCTGCGCAAGGAACGCGCGGCCAACGTCCAGGGCGCGCTCGCCGCCGGGTTCACCAACGAGTGGGAGCAGGCGCTCCAGAAGGCGCAGCGCGCGGCGCTGGTGATCGTGCTGATGGACTGGCGTGACGGCGCGGCCGACGCCGCGCTCTCGGCGCCGCAGATCTACATCGGGACGACGCTGCCGCAGGGCGCGCGCGCCAACGCCGCGGTGGTCCTGCCGTGCGCGAACATGGCCGAGGAAGACGGCACGTTCAAGAACGTGCGCGGCACGGTGCAGCCGTATTTCCAGGCGAAGACGCCGCCGGGCATGGCGCGGCCGGCCGCGTGGATCCTGGACGCCGTCGCCGAGGCGATGGGCGCGGGGGCGGGGGCGCGGTGATGGAACCGATCACCGGCACGCCGTTCCTGATCGCGTCGGTCATCAAGATCCTGGTGATCTTCGGGATGGTCCTGGGCCTGGTCGCGCTGTGGACGCTCGTCGAGCGCCGCGTGTGCGCGTTCATGCAGAACCGGCTCGGGCCCAATCGCGTCGGTCCGCAGGGGCTGTTCCAGCCCGTGGCCGACGGACTCAAGAACTTCCTGAAGGAAGAGTCGCTGCCTCCCTTCGCGAACCGGGCGCTGTTCGTGATGGCACCGATGCTGGCCTTCACGCCCGCGCTGCTGACGTTCAGCGTCATCCCCATGGCCTCGCCGCTGCCGACCCCGTGGGGACTCGTCTCCACGGCGATCGCCGACCTGCCGGTGGGCTTCCTGTTCATCCTGGCCATCAGCTCGCTCGGCGTGTACGGCATCGCGCTCGCGGGCTGGTCGTCGAACAACAAGTACTCGCTGCTGGGCGGCCTGCGCGCCTCGGCGCAGCTCATCAGCTACGAGATCGCGATGGGCCTCGCGTCGGTCTCGGTGCTCGTCCTCGCCGGCAACATCACGCCCCACGAGATCATCCTGCGCCAGCACGAGAGCTTCTGGTACGTGGGCCCGCTGTTCGTCGGCTTCTTCGTGTTCCTCGTGGCGGCCTTCGCCGAGACCAACCGGCTGCCCTTCGACATGCCGGAAGCCGAGTCGGAGCTCATCGCCGGCTATCACACCGAGTACAGCGCGATGAAGTTCTCGATGTTCTTCATCGCCGAGTACTCCAACATGCTGACGGCCTCGGCGCTGGTCGTGACGCTGTTCTTCGGCGGCTGGGACGTGTTCCCGGGGCTCGCCTTCAGCGCGCCGCCCTGGAGCGTGGCCAAGACGATCGTCACGTTCTTCGCCTTCTGGGCCAAGACGCTGTTCTTCTACCTGCTCTACATCTGGATCCGCTGGACGCTGCCGCGGTTCCGCTTCGACCAGCTGATGGACCTGGGCTGGAAGTTCCTGTTGCCGCTGGCCCTGGGTTACGTGATGGTGATCGCCGTGGCCAGCTGGGGGCTGATCGCCTCGGGCATCGGGCTCGGGCACAAGGGCGCGCTCGCGCTGACCGGGCTGAACGTCGTGCTCGCCGCCGTGTTGTTCCTCTGGTTCGACCGCGGCCGCGTGATCGGCGGCGCGGCGATGCGCGCGCGGCCCGCCATGCGTGCCGACATGGTGTCGCACCTGGGAGGCGGCTGACATGGCGATCACGGTCAAGACCGTGCGCCGGCCGGCGCCGGGCGGCACGTCGTACGTGCGCGCCACGCTCAAGGGCATGCGCCTCACGTTCAAGCACCTGTTCCAGAAGAAGTGGACGATGCAGTACCCGGAGGAGACCTCGCAGCAGGGCTCCGAGGCCTGGACGATCTCCAAGCGCTGGCGCGGCACGCACCGCATGGCGGTGGATGAGAACGGGAAGGCCAAGTGCGTCGCCTGTGGACTGTGTCCTCAAGTTTGTCCCGCCAACTGTATCAAGCTGGTGCCGGGCGAGGACGAGCAGGGTAACCGCTACCCGCTGGTGTACGAGATCGACGAGTTCCGGTGCGTCTTCTGCGGCTACTGCCAGGAGGTCTGCCCGGAGGAGGCGATCCACGTCGGCGTGCACTACGAGAACGCGGAGTACCGGCGCGAGGATTTCGTCTACGACCTCGAGCGGCTGATGAAGCAGACGCACGAGGTCTCCACGCTCTGGGACCCCGCCGACCCGAAGGGCGAGTAGCGGATGCGCGAGCTGGTCTTCTACGGAGCGTGCGCCATCGCGCTGGCCTCGGCGCTGCTGTGCATCACGCGGCGCAGTCCTGTGTCGAGCGCGCTCTGGCTGGTGCTCGTGCTCTTCAACCTGTCGGTCGTCTACGT
>JBIOIA010000100.1:0-9651 GCA_044449445.1 Gemmatimonadales bacterium | reverse complement strand
GACGGCAACCGCTACGAGGTCGTCCACGGCGAGCTGCTGGTGACGCCGTCGCCCCGCTACGACCACCAGCTCGTCGTCGGCCGCCTCGTGCAGGCGCTGCGGGTTTACCTGTCGGCGATGAACCTGGCGGACCTGGTCCTCACGGCGCCGGCCGACATCACCTGGGGCGTCCCGCCACGGGACGCGGATGACTTGGTGCAGCCGGACATCTTCGTCGTCCACCCGGCCGAGAAGGTCACGTCATGGGTCGATGTGGCGCGACTGGTCCTGGCCGCGGAGGTCGTTTCGCCCTCGAGCACGCGGGCAGACCGCGTGGTGAAGCGCCGGACGTACCAGCAACACCGCGTCGAGACGTACTGGGTCGTGGATCCCGACGCGCAGCTGGTCGAGGTCTGGCACCCGGAGGACGAGCGGCCGCTCATCGTGACCGACATGCTGACGTGGCGCCCGACCGATTCGGCGCCCGAGCTGCGAATCAGTCTCGCCGAGCTATTCGCGCCGCCCCGCACCCCTTGAGGCGTAAGAAGGCGCCCCGCTCCCCGCTCCTGCGCTCCTGCGCCTTTCCTCTTACCTGCGCAGCTGCTCTGCCAAGAATCCGGCTCCCGCCCGATACGCCGCGACCCAGTTCGCATGCTTGAGAAAGTGATGCGTGTCGTCCACGAAGATCAGCTCCTCGACGTGGACGCCCTGCCGCCGCAGCCGGTTCGCCAGGTCCACGGTCTGCTGGGAATGCACGTTGCGGTCGTCGTCGCCGGCCACCAGCAGCACCGGCGAGCGCCAGTGCTCGACGTCGCCTATGGGTGAATTGCGTCGTGCCGCGGCGATCACCGAGTCGCTCGCGCCCGATGCGCGCGTGAGGTTGGACTCCTCTGCGTAGTCGTGCACGCCGTGGAGGTCGAAGCCCGCGGCGAACAGGTCCGAGTTGCGGGCGAGGCTGAGCGCCGTCAGGTAGCCGCCGTACGACCCGCCCCACGCCCCGATGCGCATCGTGTCCACATCGGCGCGCCCGCGCAGGTACTGCACCGCCGCCATGACGTCCTGGTACTCGGACGCGCCCAGCCGCCCGCGGCGCTGCGCGGTGCGGAACGCCCGGCCGTAGCCGATGCCGCCGCGGTAGTTCACCGACAGCACGATGAAGCCGCGGCTCGCCAGGTACTGGTTGAAGGCGTACGAGTTGAAGTAATAGCCCATGTAATGCCAGCCGAGCAGCATTTCGCGCGACGGCCCGCCGTGGAAGAAGATCACCGCGGGCGCGCGCCCGCTCACGCTGTCGGGCGGCATGAACAGCTGACAGTGGATCTCGAGCGAGTCGCCCGAGCGCACGATCACCTGCTGCGGCTCGACGAGCAGGTCGGTCGGAAACTCGGCGGGCGGCGAGAAGCCCTCGAGTGTGGTGACCGACTGGCTGTCGGCGATCGCCGGAGCCCCCGGATGGCGCGCGTCGCCCTTCAGCAACGCGACCTTGCCGTCTTCGAGAAAGGCCGGGTTCACTTCGATGCCGCGGCCAGTCGTTACGTCGCGCGGCGCGCCGCCCGCCACGTCCACGCGCTGCACGTGACGGCGATCGATGTCGCCGCAGTTCGAGGAGTACAGCAGGCTCGCGCCGCCCTGCGCGAGCACGACGTCCTGGATCTCGCAGCCGGTCGGCGTCAGGCGGGTGGCCTCACCGCCCGCCGCGCTCACGGCGTAGAGCCCGAGCCAGCCGGTCTGCTCGGTCGCGAACAGCAGCCGGTCGCCCTGGGCCCACATCAGGCTCCACTCGCCCTCGCTCGCGAGCGCGCCCTCGGGACCGGCCGGCGAGCGATACACCTCGCGCGACTCGAGCGTCGCGGCGTCCGCGATGCGGATCGTGAACCCGGTCTGGTCACCCCGCCCGCGCGGGCCGGCGAGGCCGGGTCCCGCCGCGAACGGCTGGCCGCTCCTCCTCACGAACGCGATGCGCGCGCCATCGGGCGACCAGCGCGGCATGTCGTCGCGGTAGGTGCCGGGCGAGATCCACTGGATGCTCTTCGCGCGCAGGTCGTATACGCCGATGAACGAGTGGTCGCGGCGGCGGCTCGTGAAGGCGATGCGCCTCCCGTCCGGGCTCCACGCCGGCTCGTCGGAGGCGCCGCGTTCCTTGATCAGGATCCGCGGCCGCCCCGGCGTCATGAGCGGCGCGACGCGCAGCGTGTCGTGCAGGAACCAGACCACCTGATCGGAGCGCGGCGAAGGATGCGGCTGGTGCCCGTCGCCGATGCGCCGCGGCGCTCCGCCCTTGAGCGGCGCGACCCAGACCGACTGGTCGGTTCCCGCGGGATCGCTGGTCGGGTTCACCGGCACCGTGCGGTCCCAGTTGCTGCCGCTGTCGCCGCCGCGCGTGTAGCACACGGCACGGCCGTCGGCGGTCCACACCAGGTCGGCCAGCTCCTGCCCGTCGTCGGCGAGGTAGCGCGTGAGGCGCCGCGCGCGCCACAGCGGGGCCTCCGCGACCCACACGTTGCGCTGCCCTTCCTCGTCGCCCAGCCACGCCACGGCCCGTCCGTCGGGCGAGCTGACCAGCTCGGTCGCGAACGGCGCGCTCATCACGGCCTGGAGCGTGAAGGACTCGCTGCCGCTCTCGTGTCCCTGCTGGGCGGCCAGCGCGCGCGGGGCCAAGGCGACGAGCGCCGCGAGCAACAGCCCGCGGCGCGATGGGAAGCGGAACGTCATGGTCAACTCTCCAGGCTCAGGCCTGCATGTGCTTGAGGAAGTCCAGGTTATGACCCTTGGCCTTCATCATCTGCTCGAGGGCCGTCTTGTCCACGGCCTTCGTCCAGGCTTCCTGCGGCTCCACGAGCTTCTTGTCCACCACCTCGAGCAGACCCTCGTTCAGCGTCACCATGCCGACCTTCTTGTTGGTCTGCATCATGGACATGATCTGGAACGTCTTCCCTTCCCGGATCAGGTTGGAGATGGCGGGGATCGTGATGAGGATCTCGCGCACCGCCACTCGGCCACCGCCGATCTTCTTGCACAGGATCTGCGCCACCACGCCCTTCAGCGACTCCGAGAGCATGACGCGGATCTGGCTCTGCCGGTCGGCCGAGAACTGGTCGATGATGCGGTCCACGGTCGAGGGGGCGGTGGTCGTGTGCAGTGTCCCGAAGACCAGGTGGCCCGTCTCGGCGGTCTCGATCGCGATGGCCACGGTCTCGAGGTCGCGCATTTCGCCGACCAGCACGATGTCCGGGTCCTCGCGCAGCGCGGCGCGCAGGGCGCGCTTGAACGAGTCGGTGTGCAGCGCGACCTGCCGCTGCGTGATCACGCAGCTCTTGTTGGGGTGCACGAACTCGATCGGGTCTTCGATCGTGATGATGTGGTCGGTGCGCTTGCGGTTGATGAGGTCCACCATCGCCGCGAGCGTCGTGGACTTGCCCGAGCCCGTCGGCCCGGTGACCACCACCAGGCCCTTGGTGAGAAAGCACAGCTTCTGCACGTCCTCCGAGATGTTGAGGTCCTCGACCGACAGGATCTTGGTCGGGATCACGCGGAACACGGCCGCGGGGCCCTTCCGCTCCCGCAGCACGTTGCAGCGGAAGCGCGCCAGATCAAGGATCTCGTACGCGAAGTCGCTGTCGTTGGTCTCGGCGAATTCCTTCCGGTTGCGCTCCGGCATGATCGAGGTGAGCAGCGCCATCATTTCGTCCACCGTGAGCGTCTCGTAGCCCTCGAGCCGCTCCATCTCGCCGGACTTGCGGATGATGGGCGGCTCGCCGACGCGCAGGTGCAGGTCCGAGGAGCCCGAGCTGACCAGCTTGCGGAGCATCTCCTGGATGCGCTCTTCCGCGGCGCTCGAGACCTCGGCGGCCGCGCTGCGCTCCGCGGCCGTGGGCGTCGGGCGGCTCGGAGCCGGCGGCGCGTTGGTCTCGAGGCCGCCCATCTTCGCTTCCATCGGCATCGAGACCGCCGCCGAGGAGCGGCGCGGCCGGGCCGGCGAGAGGGTGACCGTCACTTCGTCGCCGGCATGCACGATCTCGACGTCGATGCGCTTGCCGTCGGTCGCGTACCCGAACGCCATGCGCGATTCGCCCTCGAGGTGGTCCTTCATGCCGTCGGGCGCGATCTCGCGCACCAGCGCCATCACCTTCGGCTTGGGCAACACGTCCTTGGTGACCGGCTTGTCGGCGCCGTTCACCTCGATCATCACCGACTGGCCGCTCTGGAGCTTCAGGGCGGTCGCCTTGTTGTCGAACATCGCCTGGATGAACTTGTCCAGCACCGCCATCAGTCAGCGCCCTCCGTCGGCTTGGCCGCCGCAGCCGCAGCCATCTCGGCCGCGTGCACCTTCTCCTTCTCTGCGTTCTCCCGGTGGCCGGCGTCAATCGCCGCTTTCATGGTTCGCTCGACCAGCTGCTTCAGCGATACCGAGCCTTCGCGGAGGACCCGTGTGCGCATGACCTGGCTGCCGCGTCCCGCCGCGACCCCCAGGATCCCCGCTGCGTCGGCGACGAAGCCGAGGTTCTTCATCATCGCGTTCTGGCGGAGCTGCGTCAGCGCGCGCGTGATCTGCGACAGGTACATGTCGCTCGAGCTCTTGGTCTTGGAGGATGCATACTGCTCCACCATCGAACTCAGGTGGACACAGATCTTGAGCACGTGCTCCAGGAACTCGACTTCTTCCTGTACCTTCGCCGACAGCTTGGCCGACATGGTGCCTCCGGCGACGTGGCGCTTGGAGCGTCTAGTCTACACCGCGAACCCGATGGCCGACAGAGCGACGAGGCGTCGGAACCCGAGCCCTCAGCGCAGCGCCTCGCGCAGCACGCGTCCCTGCACCGCCTCGAGCGAACTGATGCCGAGGACCCGGGCGAGCGTCGGCGCGATGTCCACCACGCTCACGTGATCCCCGTAGCGGCCGGCCCGTATCGCGTCGCCCCACAATATCAGGGGCACGTGCGTGTCGTCGTCGGTCGGCTGACCGTGCTGCGCCTCGCCGGGTACGCCCCAGCTCATGTGCGGTTTCAGCGTCACGAACAGCTCGGCCTGGACATCGGGCGGTGCCAGGTTCAGCCAGCGGCGCGCGATCCAATCGGTGGCCGTGTCGCGCGCCATCAGGTCCTGCCGCGTGTCGACGCGCAGCACCGGCGCCAGCCGCCGCACCTCGGCGGCGATGCGCGCGACCACCGAATCCACGTTCACGCCTTTGGCCGCGAGCCCGCGGCGGTCCATCACGAGCAGTCCCGTCTCGAAGAACCTGATGAACTGCCCCGGTCCGGCACGCGCGGCGAGGTCGGCCCGGTACGCGCGGACGAGGCCGGCCAGGTTGAGCCACTGGGCATGCGGGTCACCGTGAGCGTTCCAGTACTCCGGGTACGACGTGACACCATGGTCGGCCGTGAGCACCAGGGCGACGCGGCCGAGGTCGCGCAGCCGGCCGAGCGAGTCGAGGAAGCGGCCCAGCTGGCGGTCAAGCCGCAGAATGTTGTCGTGCTGCTCGCGCGAATCCGGGCCGAACGCGTGCCCGATGTAGTCGGTGGCCGAGAGGCTGATGCTCAGCAGGTCGGGGTGATCGGCAGCGGCACCGAGATTCAGCTGCCGCACCCCCTCGAGCGCGAGATCCAGCGTCAGCGAATCGATGAACGGCGTGGCCACAACCGCGTTCGCCGCGGCGGCGGAGTCGGCCGGCAGGCGGTGCGGAAACGCGAAGTCGCGGCCGTGGTTCTCGTAGTCCATCGAATCCGGCTCGCTGTAGGACGCCGCGGGCAACAGGAGATCCCACACCCGACCAGGGGCGCGCGCCGCCACGGCCGACTGGTTGAATCGCTGCACCCACTCCGGCAGCGCGTAGGCGTAGTACTGGCTGGTGGTGAACTGCCCGGACTGGTACCAGAAGACCTGCTGCTTCGCGTGTCCGATGGGCAGGATGGCGCCGCGATCCTTGCGCGAGACCGACAGCGCCTGCGCGCCCGGCCAGCGCGCCTGCATCCAGTCGAACAGCTCCGTGCCGCGCAGGCGCCAGGGCGAGGCGCCGGGCCCGGTGACCTCCAGCAGCGAATCGTTGTTGTCCGCCACGCCCTCGCTGTTGCGGATGATGCCGGTCGAGGCGGGATTGCGTCCCGACAGCACGGTCGCATGCCCGGGCGCCGTTTCGGACATGGCGTGGTCCTGGTAGGCCTGGGCGAACACCGCGCCTTCGCGCACGAGCCGCGCGAGGCCGCCGGTGAACTGGTCGCCGAACCGGTCCAGGTAGTCGCTGCGCATCTGGTCCACGACGATCACCACGACCAGCGACACGGGGGGGGGCGGCGGCGCCGGGCGTGCCGGCGCCGCCACGAGCAGGCCGGCGAGCAGCGCCGGCAGTGAGGCCGGACTCATGCCCGCTTCGCCAGCGGCACGAACTTGCGCCGCTTGGCCCCCGTGTAGATCTGCCTCGGCCTGGCGATCTTCTGCTCGCCGTCCTGGATCATCTCCTCCCACTGGGCGAGCCAGCCCGGCAGGCGTCCAATCGCGAACAGCACGGTGAAGTAGTCCGTCGGGTAGCCCATCGCCTGGTAGATGAGTCCCGAGTAGAAGTCCACGTTCGGGTACAGCTTCCGCGAGATGAAGTAGTCGTCCTTGAGCGCGATCTGCTCGAGCTCGATCGCGATGTCGAGCTTCGGATTCATCCCGGTCTGCTCGAAGACGTCGTAGGCGACCTTCTTGATCAGCTTCGCGCGCGGGTCGTACGACTTGTAGACGCGGTGCCCGAAGCCCATGAGCCGTCCCTCGCCTTTCTTCACCTTCTCGATGAAGCCGGGGACCCGGTCCTTGGTTCCGACCTCGTCGAGCATCCGCAGCACCGCCTCGTTCGCGCCGCCGTGCAGCGGCCCGTACAGCGCCGCGATGCCGGCCGATATCGCCGAGAACGGGTCCACGCCCGAGCTGCCCACCGCGCGCACGGCGCTGGTCGAGCAGTTCTGCTCGTGGTCCGCGTGCAGGATGAGGAGGATCTCCAGGGCGCGCTGGAGCACCGGGTTGGGCTGGTGCTTGCCGCCGATGCTGAACGTCATATTGACGAAGTTGCCGATGTAGTCGAGGTCGTTGCGCGGGAACTCGTACGGCAGCCCGTGCGAGTGCCGGAAGCAGAAGGCCGCGATGGTCGGCAGCTTCGCCATCAGGCGCACCCGCTGGATGTAGCGGTTCTTCGGGTCGTGGATGTCCTTGGCTTCCGGGTAGAACGTCGAAAGCGCGCCGATCGTGCTGAGCAGCATGCCCATCGGGTGCGCGTCGTAGCGGAAGCCGCGCAGGAACTCGATGATGTTGGTGTGGACGTAGGTGTGGAACCGGATGTCCTCGGTCCACTTCTTGAGCTGCGCGGCCGTGGGCAGTTCGCCCGCGCCCAGCAGGTAGGCGACCTCGAGGAAACTCGCCTGGTCGGCGATCTCCTCGATGGGATAGCCTCGATACTCGAGGATGCCCTTGTCGCCGTCGATGAAGGTGATCGTGCTCCGGCACGCGGCGGTGTTCATGAATGCGGGATCGTACGTCATGAGGCCGAAGTCGTCGGCCGCGGTCTTGACCTGGCGCAGATCCATCGCCTTGATCGTGCCGTCCACGATCGGGATTTCGTAGGACTTGCCGGTGCGGTTGTCCTTGACGGTCAGGCTCTCGGTGCTCATTGCGACGCCTCACGCGAGGGGAACGGCGGGACTGCGAACTCCGGCTGAAGTATCGTCAGGCGCCACGACGTTGACGAGGGGCCCACCGACGGTTCTTCTCTAACAGACCGGAATGGAACACTCCCCTTGAATCTCCCACTGCGCGAGAGCGCCGCAAGGTTCGTCGAGGTCGCGCTGCGGATAAGGCCGGGCGAAGGGCGACGCACCGCCCTGCTGTTCGTGCACCTGTTCCTCGCCGCCGCGGTCTTCTTCCTCGGCCGCACCGTCCGCGACACCCTGTTCCTGAGCCGGTTCCCGCTGACCGCCCTGCCCTGGATGTTCGTGATCTACGGCGTCGTGTCGGCGGTCGTCGCGGTCGCGTACGCGCGCATGGCGGACAAGGTTCCACGGCACCGCATGATCCTGCTTTCGTGCGCGGTCGGCGCCGTGACCTACGTCGGGGCGTGGGCCGGAGTTCGTGCCGACCTGCACCTCGTGTACCCCGCCTTCTACGTGTGGACCGAGGTCGTCTCCAACCTCCTGGTCGTTCAGTTCTGGACCGTGGCCGCCGACCTGCTGGATGCCCGCGCCGCCAAGCGACTCTTCGGGACGATCGGCTCGGCGCGGCTGCTGGCCTCGGTGATCGTCGGCCTGGCGACCGGCGCGGTCGTGCGGCTCATCGGCACGCCGCAGCTCATCTTCATCCTGGTCGCGCTGATGGCCGCGATCGCCGCGATCACCCTCGTCATCGCGCGCCAGGCGCCGGCCGAGCGCGGCACGCGGCCGGGCCAGCGCCCGAAGCGGCGCGCCGGCAAGGCGCCCAGCGCGCTCAGCGATCCGTACGTGCGGCTGCTCGCGATCGTGCTGCTGCTCGCCTTCACGGCCCTCAACATCGGCGACTACCAGTTCAAGGCGATCGCGCGCGCCACGTACCGCGAGGACCAGCTGGCCCGGTTCTTCTCGCTGTTCTACGCGGCGAGCGGCACCGTGGCGTTCCTGTTCCAGCTCATCGTGACGCCGCGGCTCATCGCGCGTGCCGGCGTCGGCTGGGGTCTCACCGTGATGCCCGGCGCCTTCGGGCTCTCCTCGGCCGCGCTGCTCGCCCTGCCGCGACTCGCCGTCGCCAGCCTGATGAAGTTCAGCGACAACGGCTTCCAGTTCACGATTCAGGAAACGTCGTTCCAGGCCCTCTACGTGCCCTTCCCGCCCGAGACCAAGGCGAAAACGCGCGCGCTGCTCGACGCGGTGGTGAAGCCGCTCGGCTACACGCTCGCGGGTCTCGCGGTGATTCTGTTCGCCAGCCGCCTGGCGGCGCACCCGCAGAACTTCGCGTTCATCACGCTCCCGCTGGTGGTCGTGTGGCTCGGGCTCATTCCGTCGGTGCGGCGCAAGTACGTCACAGGACTCGCAAACACGCTCTCGGCGCGCGGGGCGTTCGCGCTCGACGAGGGATTCGTTCTCGACTCCGCGGGCCGCCAGATCCTGCTCGGGGCGCTCGCCGAGGGCTCCCCACGCACGGTGCTGGTCGCGCTCGAGCAGCTGGCCGGCGAACGGTCGGAGGAGGTCACCCGCGCCGTCGAGGTGCTGGCGGCGCACGCCGATCCCATCGTGCGCGAAGCCGCGCTCCATCACCTGGCCGGCTGCGAGGCCGGCAACCCCGACGCGGCACGGCGCGCGCTCCGGGATCCGGTGGCCGACGTGCGCGCGGCCGCCGCGGGCGCCTTCGCGGCGCTCACCCGCGATGAGTGCGTGGACGAGCTTGCACCGCTGCTGGCCGATGCCGATCCCAAGACGCGCGCATCCGCGCTCGGCGGCTTGCTCCGGCACGGCGGCGTCGAGGGTGGCATCGTGGGCGGCGGCGAGCTGGGAAAGCTGCTCGCCTCGGGCGACCGCGAGGACCTCGTGAGCGCCTCGCGCGCGCTGCGCAACCTCGGGCCGGGAGCGTTCCGCCCCCTGCGACGGCTCCTGGCCTCCAGCGACGCCAAGGTGCGCCGCGCGGCGCTCAAGGCGGCGATCGGCGACGCCGACGCGCGGCTCGTGCCGACCCTGATCG
>JBIOIA010000099.1:0-9915 GCA_044449445.1 Gemmatimonadales bacterium | reverse complement strand
CTAGATGAGTAGTGCCACGGGTTTATGCGGTGTAGCAGGCCAGGGAGCGGCTGGGCCGCCCGAGGCGGTGGTTGAGCGCGATTGCGGCTGCGAGGGCGGCGAAGCGCGTGGCGAGGCGGACGCGGAGGTTGTCCAGGGTGCGGGCGCCGTGGCGCTCGAGGGTGAGGATGTCCTTGCAGGTCCAGTAGATCGACTCCACGCGCTGGCGGATGGGCGCCAGGTGTGGGCCCTTTCCGGGCTCGTCCTTGCGCCGGGGACGCATGATCTTGGCGTCCAGCAGGGCGAGGTCGGCTTCGAACTGCTTGCCGCGGAAGTTCTTGTCGCCGATCAGGACCAGCATCTGGCCGGGTTGGCGCTCACAGCGACGCACGAGTTCCAGGCAGACCTCGCGCTCGCAGACCTTCGGCGAGGTCAGCGCGAGTGCGCGTGGGGTGCCGTCCATCGCGAACAAGGTGTGCAGCCGAAAGCCCCAGAAGAACCGGGAATGACTCGCGCAGTACCCGTAGTCCGCGGCGTTGGCGAGCGCGTCTGCGAGGCTGCTCTGCCCGCCCCGCTTGACCGTCTCACGGGAGCGTGCGCACTCCACCGGCGTGGAGTCCACGAGCAGCATGTCGTCGTAGAACCCCGGGCTGTGCTTGGCGAACTCAGCGATCAGCGCCTCGATCACGCCCGAGAGCCGCAGCCGGCGCTTGTGAAACGCGGTGCGCTCCGGCAGGGCGGGGAACAGGTGCCCCAGCCGCCAGCGCGCGGCCGCCAAGAACCGCGGATCGGACGGTATGCCCATCACCGCCTGCGCGATACAGAGCGTGATGACCTCCGCGTCGGCGATCTTCCGGCGGGCGTTTCCTGGCTTCTTGGGCAGGAGATCGTCCACCGTGCAGTAAACAGCTATGAGCAGCAGGTCGAGGTCGGCGTCCATCGAGGCCCCCCTTGGGTCGGCGGTGACATTCAGTACCGCCGGCTTCGACCTGTCTGCCTATGTCCCCTTCCCCGAGACCACGACCACCCAGGCCGTGGCACTACTCATCTAGCGGCTGGGCACTTGCTGCGCCGGCCGACGCCGAGCACGCGTCACCGTGGAGACTCGGGATAAATCGCCTCGCCGGCCTGGAGCATCGTGACGAACTTTGCGAGTCGCCGCGCGCGCGTCTCGGGCTTCTTGGCGTCGTGGAGCCGATAGATGATCGCGTAGCGGTTCTGGCTATCCAACGCGGCGAAGAACGCCTTGGCGTTGGGGCGCGCGTCGAGCTCGCGCTGGAGGTCTTCAGGGACGGCGCTGCTCTTCTGACCCGCGTATGCCGCCGCCCAGCGGCCGTCCGCCTTGGCCCGGTCGACCTCGGCGAGGCCGGCGGGGCGCATCCTGTCCTGCGCGATCAGCTGCTCGGCCTTCTCGCGGTTGATCTGCGACCACCTGCTGCGCGGCCGCCGCGGCGTGAAGCGCTGCAGGAAATGGCGCCCGTCGAGCGCCTGTCTTCGCCCGTCGATCCATCCGAAGCACAGCGCGCTCTCGAGCACCTCCGGATAGCGGACGCTCGCGACGTCGACGTCCTTCTTGGCGATCCTGATCCACACGCCCTCAGCCGCCGCATGGTTGTCCGCCAGCCACAGCTCCCACGCCGTGGACGAGGCAAAGGAGATCGTCGGAAGACCGTCGTCGGAGCCCACTACCTCAGGCTATCCGGGCGTGCGTGCGGAGCGCTGCGCTGGGGCGCGTCAGATTGCGGGCGCCGCCGGGCCGGCTGAGCGCATCTCGCCGATCCAGTCGTCGAGCTCCTGCCAGCGGTCATAAAGCCACGCGATCAGCTCGTTGCGGTTGCTCGGCACCTCGGCGGCGGGGAAGCGCCAGAACTTCAGCCGGACGGTCGTGCCCACGAGCCCGCCGGACCAGATGTCGCTGATGTACTCGAAGCCATCCAGGCCGAAGTGTCCGAAGATCACCACGTCGGCGCCGCGCGCCGATTCCAGCAGCACGACCGGGCCGCCGAGTCGAGGCGGCAGCACGTTTTGCAGGCGAGCGGCGAGCGGCGCAATCTCCGGCTGGCGCTCGGCGATGATCGCCTTCGCGCGGGCGAGCTTCTCTGGGGTCCAGCGCGTGCCCTCGGGATAGATCAACAGCCCATCGTGTGAGGACATGTTGACTGTCAGATCGCGCATCCGCTCGAGCTCCGCGGCAATGTCGTCAGACGCGCGTCGCACGAACTGCGTCGGCACCCAGCGACCGCCGATGTCGATCGTCGGGAGCATCTGCAGCTCGCGCTTGATGACGAAGCGGAAGCCGAGCCCGTGGGCGCGGCCGACGATCGCGTCGGGAAGCGCGTTGTCGATGATGCTGGCGTGTCGGATCATGACGAGGACCGGTCCCGGTCCGGCGAGCTCGAGACCCTCGACCTCAAATCGCAAACCGAACAATGCGCGGATACCCGCGAGGTGGCTTGCAAGCCAGCGACGCTTGAGGCGATACACGCGATCCCTGCGACGCGACCCGTCGCGACCGCCCGAGGAGACCCAGATCCCCAGCAGACCGAGCAGCCCGTAGAGCTCGCCCACCAGGAACCACCACAGCATCGCCACGAGGCGGACCGCCATCCAAGGCTTGCGGCGCCGCAGCCAAAGCGTCGCATCGACTGCGACGCCGCCGATCAAGAGCACGGGCGACAGCAACGTCACCACGATCAGAGCGATCACCACAACGCTGATTCCGCGGACGCGCCGCCACACTCGGGAAGCGCGTGAGCTGTCGTCGGGAATCAGCGGTCCCAGCGCGTCCATCCAAGCGCATCGTACTCTCCGCGATAATGGCACGCATGGCCTTCGCTCCTCCTGCGCGCCATCTGTTGCGCGCCAGGGACCTCGCGGACGCACGTTACTTCGAGCCCCTCGATGTGAGCGACCTGGCGCGTGCCGCGGGCCTTTCCCGCGCCCACTTCAGCCGCGAGTTCCGCCGCGCGTTCGGCGAGTCGCCGCACGCGTACCTGCCCACGCGACGCCTCGAGCGCGCAGCGGCGCTGCTGCGGACCACCGATCACTCCGTCGCCGATATCTGCTTGTCCGTCGGCCTGCAGAGCGTCGGCTCATTCACCACCAGCTTCAAGCGCACATACGGCATGTCGCCGATCACATACCGCGTTGCCTTCCCGCCGGCCTCTGACCAGGCACTGGTCCCGACGTGTGTCCTGCGCGCCTTCGGGCGCCCACAACGCCGCACGTTTCGAGAAGACAGCAGCCCGGCGCGGACGTAGCATCGCTGGCGACCGTTCCCGTTCAAACAGGAGGATCCGATGATCAAGATCGCCAACGCGCAGCTGTGGGTCAACGACCAGGAGGAGGCGCTTGCGTTCTACACCCACAAGCTCGGCATGGAGGTGCGAACCGACGTGACGCTCGCCGAGATGGGCAACTTCCGCTGGCTCACCGTGGGGCCCGCCGGGCAGCCTGACGTCGCAATCGTGCTGATGGCCATTCCCGGCCCGCCGGTGATGGACTCCGAGACGGCCGAGCAGGTCCGGAGCCTGATGGCGAAGGGCTTCGCGGGGACGGTCTTCCTCACGACCGAGGACTGTCACGCCGCCTACGAGGAGCTCAAAGGCCGCGGGGTGGAGTTCTCCCAGCAGCCCGAGGAGCGTCCGTACGGGATCGACTCCGGCTTCCGTGACCCCTCGGGCAACAGCATCCGGTTGACACAGGTTCGGGAGATGGCGGCTCTCTGACGCCGTGGGAGCCCATCCCCCAGGACTGGTTGGAGCGCCTCGTCGAGGGCGGGGCGCGGGCCTAGCACGAGCCGAGGCGCTCGCGATCAGGCGTACGCTGAGGTCTGGCGCACATGGTCACGCTCGCGACATCGACATCGTTCGAGGCGCTAACCCAGCTTGGACCGCTGGCCGTCATCGGGCTGCTCTATGCGCGGCGAGCTCACACGCTTGCTCGCCAGGGACGCGCCGTGCCGGGCTGGCGCCAGGCGTGCTTCTACGGAGGGTTCGTCACGATCGGGGCGGCCCTGAGCGGACTTGGCGACGACAGTCAGGAACTGCTGAGCATCCACATGATCGAGCACCTCCTGCTCGGCGACGTCGCCGCGCTCCTGATCGTGCTTGGCCTGACCGGGCCGTTGATCGCGCCGATCTTGCGCATCGGCTTCTTCGACCGGCTGCGCATCCTCGCGCATCCGATGATCGCCTTCCCCCTGTGGGCGGCGGACCTGTACGCCTGGCACCTGCCGATCTTCTACGAAGCGGCACTGCGCTACGAAGGCGTTCACGCGCTCGAGCATGCGATGTTCCTCGGCTTCGGCATCAACATGTGGATGTGCCTGTTCGGCCCGCTGCCGATGCCACGCTGGTTCGGCAACCTGGCAAAGCTGGGCTACATCGTCGCCGTGCGTCTCACGGGAACGGTGCTCGGCAACGTCTTTCTCTGGTCCGGCACCGTCTTCTATCCGTTCTACGCGCACGGTGAGACCATCTGGCATGTCTCCCCGATCGCCGACCAGAACGTCGCGGGCGCGATAATGATGGTCGAGGAGAGCATCCTCACGCTGTGTCTGTTCTGCTGGCTGTTCCTGCGCAGCGCGCAGCAGGGCGAGGAACGCCAGGACCTGCTCGACTTCGCTCGCTCCAGCGGTCTTGAGCTCACCGAGGAACGCGCCACGCGTGCGGTGAGCGCCGGCCGCGGGGCCGAGCTGCGCCGGCGCTTGGAGCATCAGGCCGACCGCTGAGCGCGTCGTTATCTTGGCTTGGATGCTTGCCGCCGAGCCGCGCCTTCGCTGGGCAGCGACATCTGAGGACCTGCGGGACGCCCTGCGCGTTCGGGAGCAGGTGTTCTGCCGCGAGCAGGGCGTGCCCCGCGAGGTGGAGATCGACGGGCGCGACGGGACAGCGCTGCACCTCCTCGCACTCGAGCCCGAGGCCGAGCGTGTGATCGGCACGTTGCGGCTGTTGCTCGGCGGAGGCGTGGCGAAGGTGGGCCGCGTCGCGGTCGAACGCGACTGGCGCCGTCATGGCATCGCGTCGCAAATGCTGGACCTCGCTCTGGCCCGAGCACGCGGGCGCGGATGTCGCCAGGCGCGCCTGGCCTCGCAGCTCGATGCCACTGGGCTCTACGAACGGGCCGGCTTCACCGTCGAATCGGATCCTTTCGAGGAGGCCGGCATCGCGCACGTGTGGATGAGCCGGCGCTTGACGCCGGATGATCGCTAGCGTCGATCAATCGGCCAGCCCATGCTCGCGCACGGCGCGCGCGCCCTGCCACGCCAGGAGCGCGGCGATCATCAGTCCACCGATGCCGTCGGCCCACCACCAGCTGAGAGTGCGTTGCGCAGTCAGTGCCGCAAGCGCCACCAAGGCCAGCGCGACGCCGGACCAGGTGAGCAGGCTGTCGGCGCGAAGCGCGCGGCTGCCCAGACGCTGCGACAGCGAGTACTTCGCGGACGCGAGGACCGGCAGCACGAGCAGCGCGGCGAGCGCCTCCGCGATTCCGAACGCGGTTGCCTGAAAGTGCCGCCCAGCGTCAAGCGAGCGCGTTGATTGGATGAGCAGGTAGAGCGCAATCAGCAGAAACGCCGCTCCGGCGAGCCGAAGCGCGAGCTGCTCCGCACGTCGAGCGCGCTCGGCGTGCCCGGCGATCTCGGCTCGGAACCGCCATACGAGCACGATCGACGCCGAGGAGTCGACCACGGCGTTGATCCCGAATCCGATCAGCGACAGGCTGCCGGTCGAGACGGCGGTGGCGACGGCGAGCCCGCCGACGGTCGCGTTCCACGCGACGGTTAGAGCGCAGAGGCGGGCGGCACGCTGAAGAGCGGAGGTGGGGGAGACCGCCACGATCTGAGCCTATGGCAGGGTCGCGCCGACAGATGAGGATCAGGCGAGGACGAGCGCGAGCGTGAAGCCGTCATATCCCTTGCTGCCCACGGTCTGGATCGTCGTTGCGCTGACGCGCTGGGCGCCGGCGCGGTCGTCGGCGAGCAGCGCGTGAAAGCGGCGCATACCCTGGACGCCCGGGTCATCGCTGTCGGCGTCGATCAGAGCACCGCCGCGGATGACGTTGTCGGTGATGATCAGGCTTCCGCGACGGGAGAGACGCAGGGCCCAGGTGAAGTAGTCCGGCGTGCTCTTCTTGTCGGCGTCGATGAAGATCAGGTCAAAGGGGTCGGGACCCTCTGCGGCGAGCTCCGGGAGCGTGTCAAGCGCCGGGCCCACGCGCAGCTCGACGATGCCTCCCAGGCCCGCGCGCGCGATGTTCGCTCGGGCGACCTCTGCGTACTTGCCGTCGGCCTCCATCGTGACCAGGCGGCCGTCTGGCGGGAGCGCCCGGGCCAGCCAGATCGTGCTGTAGCCGCCCAGGGTTCCAAGCTCGAGGATCGTGTGCGCTCCGTGCATCTGCGCGAGCAGCTGCAGCAGCTTGCCCTGGGGCGGTGACACGGCGATCGGCGGCAGACCGGCCGCCGCGCTCGCCGCCACGGCCGCCTCGAGCGCGGGGTCCTCTGCAACGAGCAGATCGGTGATGTAGCGGTCAACGGCGCTCCAACGCTCCATGCAGATCGGACAATATCGACGTGCACCGAGAGCCTATGCTCGCGCGATGATCGCCGAGGGTCTCACGGCGCAGTTGCTCGCCGCGCCGCCGGCCGGCGATGCGGTCGCCCGGCGCCTCAGAGGCGGTGGGCCTTTGCGCGGGATAGCAGCAGCGAGAAAAGGCCCTGCTGGACCGCCGCGGGGAATGGTCGCAGCACCCCGGAGCTGAAGAGCGTGACGCGCGCTGGGCCGTACACGAACCCGAGGATGTCCAGGTAGAGGGGAACCCTTATGCGCTGCACGGTGAACGTCGCCGTGACACGCCATCCGAAGCCCCCTGCCGTCCCGGGCGCCGGCGGAGTCCCCGACGCGATCGATACGGGGCTCACGATCGCCCCGTTGAATTGCTTGCTCTTGAACAGCAGATCGAGGTAGTGAGAGAAGCACCCCCGGACGTGGGCGCTGCGGATCGTCGCGAGTTCGCGCGTGGCCAGCGCCGACGTCTGCGCGACGCCGACTTCGGAGCTCACGCCAAGATCGAGGATGCCGCGCTTGAGCGCGTAGTCCTGCGAGCTCACTTCGGCCAGCCCCTTGCCGGCGCTCAGGTTCCCGGCGCAACGGAGCATCTGGTGTTCGAGTTGCCTTTCCTCTGCCGTGCCCCGTTCATGTTGTGAGGAGACCGAGAAGCCAGGCACGTCGGTCGCGGTCAGGTTCACCGCACGGGCGAAGGTCAACGCGCGCTGCCTGGTGGCTGCGCGCGTCGTCACGCCGCTCGACCCAGCCCCCGCGGAGTGGCCGCTGGGAGCCCTCGGCGCGCTCTTTCCGCAGGCCAAAAGGAGCCCGCCGCTACCGGCGAGGATGAGCAGGAGGGTCGCTCGGCGCATCGCCGGCCTGATTGTCTCAGGTCACACGCACAAGTCGTCGGCGAGGTCAGGAGCGCAGCCGCCGGGATTGCGCTACGCTCGCGCCCATGGGCGAGCGCACGGGCTACACGCCGGGAACCTTCTGCTGGACCGACCTCACGACGACCGACCAAGCCGCGGCGAAGGCGTTCTACGGAGGGCTGTTCGGCTGGGAGGCCGAGGACATGCCCGTGGGTGAGGACGCGTTCTATTCGATGCAGCGCGTCGGAGGAAAGGACGTCGCCGCGATCGCGGCGCAGCCGCAGATGCAGCGCGACGCGGGCGTGCCGCCGGTTTGGAACTCATACGTCTCGGTGGAGAGCGCGGACGACGCGGCAGAGCGGGCCAAGGCCCTCGGCGCAACCGTGCATGCGCCGGCGTTCGACGTCATGGAGGCGGGGCGGATGGCGGTGATCCAGGACCCGCAGGGCGCGTTCTTCATGGTCTGGCAGCCTGGACAGCACTTCGGCGCGGCGCTCGTAAACGCTCCCGGCGCGCTCGTCTGGAACGAGCTGGCCTCACCCGACTTCGACGCATCGAGCGCGTTCTACGCCGATCTCTTCGGCTGGACCGTCGCCCCATTTGAGGCGAGCCCGGAACCGTATCTGTCGATCAAGAACGGCGCTGCGAACAACGGCGGCATCCGCCAGCTGAGCCCGCCGGGCACCCCGCCGCATTGGCTCGTCTACTTCGGCGTCGAGGACGTCGAGGCGGCGATTGCCGCGGTCGCGGAGCTCGGCGGCACAAACATCGCCGGGCCGATCGACATCCAGATCGCCAAGATCGCGATCGTGCAGGATCCGCAGGGCGCCGTGTTCGCGCTCTATGCGGGCCAGCTCGAGCCGTAGGGCCGAGCCCTCTAGCGCTTGGTCGTGCGCACGGCGGTGCCGTGCATCTTGCTCCGCCGATCACTCGGCCGGCGTGGAGCCGTTCTGACGCTCGGCGAGATCCGCGCCGGTGCTCGTCGTCATCACGGCGGCGGCGCCGCCGCCGAGCACGCGCCGGACGAGGCCCGGGGTCAGGATCCGCAGCGCGGCGGCCAGCGCGTAGGGTCGCGGGACGTAGCGTTCGGGGCGGCGGCCGATGCCTGCCTGATAGATCGCCTCGGCGGCCCTGTCGGGCGAGGAGACGATCCAGCGGGTCCACGGCCTGGCCGTGAGCTCGGCCTGGGGGAAGCCCTCGGTAGTGATGAAGCCGGGGAGGACGAGGCCCACGTGCACGCCGCCCGCGCGCTCCTCGGCCCATAGCGAGTCCGACCAGCCCGCGAGCGCGAACTTCGACGCGCTGTAGGCGCCCGTCCCCGCGCGCGCCACCCTGCCGGCGGTCGAGGCGACGTTGACGATCGCGCTCGGCGCCGAGGACCGCAGCAGCGGCAGCAGCGCCTCGGTGAGTCGCACCTGTGCGTCGAAGTTGATCGCCATAGTGCGCCTGACGTTCTCATAGCCGCCGTCGGCGAACCGCGCCCGCCAGGCTGCCCCGGCGTTGTTGACAAGCAGGTCCAGTCGTCCGTGGCGCTCGAGGACGTGCTCGCGGATCAGCGCGGGAGCCTGCTCGTCGACGAGGTCGGCGGCGAGGAAGCTGACCCTGCCCTCGCCGAGCGAGTCGGCCAACGCGCGCAGCCGCTCCTCCCTGCGGCCGACAAGCACGATCGATGCCCCGGGCTCACGCGAGAGACGGCGCGCCGTGGCCTCCCCGATCCCGCTCGATGCGCCGGTGACGACGATGACGGGGGGTTGGCGCGAGGTGCTTGCAGGTTCGCTCATCGGGTCCTTGCTCTGGATGGTGGTCGCCGGCGCCGGGTACGGCGCTCGCCGGTTAGCCTTTCAGATCGGCCACCCATGAGCTACAACACACCAGGCGACGCCGCCGGCGTCGCTTCCGCCGGTCGGGGATCGGCCAGCAAGCGCGAGGCGCTCGAGCTGTTCCGCGGCCTGCCGCGGCGATACGACGTGCTCTCCGCGGCGCTCAGCTTCGGACAGGACCCGCGCTGGCGCAGGGCGCTCGTGAGCGCGGTGGCGCCGAGGAGCGGAGATCGCATCCTCGACGTCGCGACCGGCACCGGGAGGGTCGCCGCCGAGCTGCTCGCGCGCGCCAGCTGCTCGGTGGTCGGCATCGACCAGAGCGCCGCGATGCTCGCCGCGGCTCGTGCTCGCTTCGCCGGCCGATCCGCGGCCGGTGGATCGCCGGCGATCGGAGTGGAGCTGATCGAAGGACAGGCCGAGGCGCTGCCGTTTGCAGATGCGAGCTTCGACGCGCTCACGTTCACGTATCTGCTGCGCTACGTCGAGGACCCGCCGGCGACGATGCGCGAGCTGGCGCGGGTCGTCCGCCCCGGCGGGCGGATAGCCTCGCTGGAGTTCGGCGTCCCGCCGTGGCCGCCCGCGCGCGCGGCGTGGCGGTTGTACACGGCCATCGGCCTGCCGACGCTGGGGCGGGCGGTCTCGCGCGAGTGGGCTGCGGTTGGACGCTTTCTCGGAGGAAGCATCGTCGGCTTCTACGACCGT
>JBIOIA010000098.1:0-9960 GCA_044449445.1 Gemmatimonadales bacterium | reverse complement strand
CTACCGTAATTCGCGCAGAATCGCCCGGTCCTGCGCCACGGTCTCATTCGGCGCGGCCTCGAGCAGCAGCGGCAGCCACGTGTCACCCACCGTGACGCGCAGCGGCAGCGGCCCCGTCGCCGAGGCCGTCATGCGGCCCCCTGCCCTGCCAGCGCCGGAGCATCCGCCAGTGACGGCGGCAGCGTCGTGAAGAACCGCTTCACCTGCTGGCCGAACAGCATCGAGGAGCCGCGCACCGCCGAGCCACAGGGAGCGGACAGCGCGGCGATGACGATCTCCTCGCCACCCTGCCCGCGCAGCACCACGACGCCCGGTGCCTCCTTCTCGAGGAACGCGGCGGTGGCCGGTACCCGGCCGGCGAAGAACGCCTTGGCGCGCCGAACGACGTCCGCGGGCGCCAGCGATGTGGTGGTCTCGAAGGTCATGGAGCTCCCGCGTGTGACCGGGTCCTCGGCACGGCCACAAAACTACCGTAATTCGCGCAGAATCGCCCGGTCCTGCGCCACGACGGCCCGGTGCCAGAGATCCCTGACGCCGGGCCGGCGCCGTATCACCAGCACCAGGTCTCCGGCAGGCGCGGGCTCGGCGCCCTCGAGCATCAGGAACAGCACGTCCGGGAGCCGCGCCGGCAGCGTCACGACGTACCCGCGCCCGTGCCACGTGACGCGGCGCTCGCCGCCCGCCGCGCGCCTCCACTCGCCCGAGCCGAGCGGAACGTCGAGGAACACGTCGTCTTCCACCTTGGTGACGCCCGGCGCGAGCGACTCGCCATCCTGAAAGAAGAGCGGCTCGAACGGCTGGTTCGCCTGCCGCGCGTAGTTCGCATCCACCGCATCGTCCAGGCGCTCCAGCGCGGGCACGCGCGAGCGCCACTCGAGATGGTGGCGCAGCTCGTGGGTCAGCGTCTCCCACGCTTCGTGCTTCCAGTCGAATCCGGGGCTGATGCGGGCGAGTGCGGCGAACGAGCCGTGGTGCAGCAGGACGGTGGAGCGCAGCGCGGCGCCGTCCTCGCCGCCCGCGCCGTAGACGTGGGGCACGCACTCGCCGAGCGTGAATACGTCGGCGTGTACCGGGTCGGGAATCGTGCGGGGCGTGACCTCGATGCTCTCGATGCCGTCCCTGAACTCGGCGGGCACGTCGTGGGCGAGGCTGCGAACCAGTTGTTCGAAATCGGCGAGGCGCATGGAATACAGTCGAAAGTCGAAAGTCGAAAGTTGAAAGCTCGAAGCTGAAGGCTTTCGACCTTCAACTTTCAACTTTCAACTTTCGACTCTCTCCAGAAGCCAGGCCAGCAGCCGCGAGGAATCGACGCGGTCCTGCTTGAGGCTGTCGCGGTGCCGGACCGTGACGGTGCCGTCTTCCTTGGTCTGCCCGTCCACCGTGATGCAGAACGGCGTGCCGGCTTCGTCCTGGCGGCGGTAGCGCCGCCCGATCGAGCCGCCGTCGTCGTAGAAGGCCGTGACGCGCGTCTTGAGGTCGTGGTAGATCCGCTCGGCGATCTCCGGCATCCCGTCCTTCTTCACCAGCGGCAGCACGGCAGCCTTGATCGGCGCGAGCGCCGGGTGGAAGCGCAGGACGACGCGGGTCTCGCCCTCGACGGCTTCCTCGTGATAGGCGTCGCACAGCAGCACCAGCGCGCACCGATCGGCGCCGATGCTCGTCTCGACCACGTACGGCAGGTAGCGCTCGTTCCGCTCCTGGTCGAAGTACTCGAGCTTCTTCCCCGAGTACTGCTGGTGGCGGGAGAGGTCGAAGTCGGTCCGGTTGTGGATGCCCTCGAACTCGTTCCACCCGAACGGGAACTCGTACTCGATGTCGTACGCGGCCTTGGCATAGTGGGCGAGCTCACCCGGCCCGTGCGGATGCCAGCGCAGCCGCTCCGGCTTGACGCCGAGGTCCAGGTGCCACTGCCAGCGCCACTCGCGCCAGCGCTCGAACCACTCCTCGTCGGTACCCGGCCGCACGAAGAACTGCATCTCCATCTGCTCGAACTCGCGGGTGCGGAAGATGAAATTCCCCGGAGTGATCTCGTTGCGGAACGCCTTGCCGATCTGCGCGATCCCGAAGGGGACCTTCTGCCGCGACGACTGGAGCACGTTCTGGTAATTCACGTAGATGCCCTGTGCCGTCTCGGGGCGCATGTACACGACCGCCGCGGTGTCCTCGACCGGCCCCATGAACGTCTTGAACATGAGGTTGAACTGCCGCGGCTCGGTGAGGTCGCACGTCGAGTGTTCACCCGGATGCTTCGAGGGCTTCTGCGGGCACTGCGCGTCCATGAGCTTGTCGGCGCGAAAGCGTGACTTGCAGGTGCGGCAGTCCACGAGCGGGTCGGTGAAGCCGGCCACGTGTCCCGAGGCCTCCCACACCCTGGGATGCATCAGGATCCCCGCGTCGAGGCCCTCGATGTCGTCGCGGGCGTGGACCATCGCGCGCCACCAGCGATCCTTGACGTTGCGCTTGAGCTCGACGCCGAGCGGCCCGTAGTCCCATACCGAGCCCAGCCCGCCGTACAGCTCGGAGGACTGAAAGACGAAACCGCGTCGCTTGCACAGCGACACCACCTTCTCCATGCGATCGCTGTCCGTCATGGAACCCTGCTGCAAGAGGAGGAGAACGGCACCGGAGCCGTTCGGGGCCGCAAGTTAGCCGGAGCGACTGGGGGATTCCAGCGCACCTCGTGGTCCGAAACCGCGTATCTCCGGATCAGTAACAGTCTTGCAACATCCAGAGCTATGTGGCGTTTTGCGTCTCACTGGCCAGGTACGTCGCATATTGGAACTTGTGTCTAAAGCGTTGTCACCGCTATATTTGCTGGGCCAGTAACGACGCGGAAGGGCTGGGAATGAGGATTGCTTCTCTGATTGGCATGACTCGAATCTGCTGCATTTCGCCTTCGCGGAAGGGCGCATGAACCAGGCGCCCCGCCGGCGCGCGCTTCCCGCAATGGCAGAGAGCCGCCTGCACCTGTGGGACCTGCTCCAGGTCCTGGTGGTGCACGCGAAGGTCGTCCTCGGTATCACCGCGGTCGTCGTGGCCGCCACGTGGTTCACCGGGCGCCGCGTCCTGCCGCGCTACGAGGCGCACGCGACGATCCGCGTCAACTCGAGCCGCCAGCCGCTCTCGCGCCTGGACCCCAACGCGGCGGTCGAAGACCTGTCGCTTCGCACCGATCCGGTCCTGTCCGAGGCGCTGGTCCTCTCGACGCAGCAGCTCGGCGTCACCGTGGCCGACAATCTCGGTCTGCGCGTGCAGTTCGACGATCAGGAAGTGCGCCGCGCCGACGTGATCTACAACGTGCAGGTGGATTCGATGGCCCCGGCCGACTCGTTCGAGCTCCGGCTCAAGGGCGCGCGCGGCTGGGAGCTGCACGACAGTCGCGGCCGGACCATGGCGGCGGGCGGATACGAGACCCCGGTCGTGGGACCGGGCTTCACCTTCCAGGTCCACGCGAACCCGGGCTCCGCGCGCGCGCTCCGCATGGCCGTCATCGGCCGCGACGACGCTGGCAACCTGGTGCGCGGCGGCCTGGGCTACGCGATCCAGCCCAACACCAACCTCATCGATCTCACCTATACCGGCGGCGACGCGTCCGTGGCCCCGGCGATCCTGAACGCGTCGATGGTGGCGCTGCGGGAATTCGGCGTCCAGCGCACGCGGCAGGCGGCCAACAACCGGCTCCAGTACATCCAGGCCCGCTCCGACGAGGCCCGCCAGCGCTACCTCGCCAGCCTCACCGCGATGCAGTCCTACAAGGAACAGGAGCACACGAGCGACCTCACCGCCGAGGAAACGGCGCTCATCAACTCGATCCAGGAATACGACCACGAGCGCACGCGCCGGCAGCTCGATCTGGCGCAGATCCGCGGCATCATGGGCAACTCCCAGGATGTGACGATCGAGACGGTCAACCGCCTCGCGGCGGTCGCCGCGATCTCGTCCAACCCGGCGATGGCATTCCAGCTCGACAACCTGCTCAGGCTCTACGATGAGCGCCGCACCAAGGTCGCGGGCGAGACCGGCATGACGGAGTCGAACCCGCAGGTACAGGCGATCGACCAGCGCATCGCCTCGGCGAGCCGCGCGCTGGTGGACGCGACGCAGGCGACGATCCGGAGCCTGGAAGCCGGCCTGACCGGGCTGGACAACGACATCCGCACTCTCCGGGCTCAGCTGGCCACGTATCCCGGCAAGCAGAGCCAGTACGCGCAGCGCGCGCTGGAGACCGAGCTCGAGAACGACACCTACAAGTTCCTGCTGTCCCAGCTCGAGGACGCCAGGATCTCGGCCGCGGCGATCGAGCCCTACGTGCAGATCGTGGAGCAGTCGAGCCCGGCCGGCCGCATCGGCATGGGCCTGCGGCCGCGGATCACGGTCGGCCTGATCATCGGCCTGTTCCTCGCCGTCGTGACGGCGTTCTTCCTCGAGTACCTCGACCAGACGATCAAGACGAGCTCCGACGTCGAACGCGCGCTCGAAGTGCCGCTGCTCGGCCTCATCCCGCTCGAGGCGCCGGTCCACACGTACGCGACCGCGGGCAATGGACGCAGCGCGCGGCGGCGCAACCTGCCGCTCGTCTCGCTGTTGAGCCCGGACGACCCCGCGAGCGAGGCGTATCGCACGCTGCGTACCAACGTGACGTTCGTGAACGCGGAACAGCAGCAACTCCAGGTGATCGTGCTGACCAGCCCCGGACCGGGCGAAGGCAAGAGCACCACCGCGGCCAACCTCGCGATCATCCTCGCGCAGCTGGGCAGCAACACGCTGCTGATCGACGCCGACCTCCGGCGCCCGCTGATCCACCGCGCCTTCAACCTGGTGCAGGAGCCGGGCCTCACCGACGTGCTGGTAGGCGCGGCGACGCTGCGCGAGGCCGTGCGGCCGAACGTGGTGCCGAAGCTCGACGTCCTCCCCGCGGGCGCTCTGCCGCCGAATCCGTCGGAGCTGCTGGGCTCGACCACGATGCAGCGGCTGATCGAGGAGCTCCGCGGCAAGTACACGACCATCATCTTCGACTCGCCGCCGACGCTCGCGGTGACCGATGCCACGGTGCTCGCCGCCGCGGCCGACGGCGTGATCCTGGTGGTGCGCGCGGGCGAGACGGACGAAGTCGCGGCGCAGCGGGCGCTGGCGCAGCTCAAGCGGGTGCGGGCCCGGGTGGCGGGGACGGTGCTCAACGGGATCAAGAAGGAGCGCGACCGCTACTACAACTACTACTCGTACTATCGCAGCGACCGCCCCCAGCCCGGCGGCGGCAGACTGTCGGCTCTCAAGGCGCGGTTCGCCAACCTGCTCTAGGCCTCACGGCCCGCCGGACAGCCGCAGCGTGGCGAGCTTCGCCACGCGGTCGTGGCTGAGCGGCAACCCCCACAGCTCGCCGTTCCACCACCGGTCCCGCTGATCGCGGTAGTGCCGCGACCACGGGTTTCCCGACTCTCCGCTCGTGATGATCGCGCGGCCGCCCTCCATGTCGGCGAGGTCAACCACCTGGCGGAACGAGGGCCCGTGGCTGTTGACGAACGGCGGCTCGAGTCGCCCGAAGTCCGCGACGTCCACGGTGTACAGCGAACCCGCGCGCGGCCGCGGCCCGACGTTCAGGCCGAGCAGCAGGTCGAGGGCACGGACGCTCCCGAGCGCGTGGCGCGAGACGGTGGTGTGGATCTCGCCCCAGCGCCGGCCGTGGGTGACCCTCAGCGCCTCGCGCATGGCGGCCAGCGACAGCGCAGCAAGGTCCTCGCGCTGCGGCGTGCGCACGTCGTCGAACCACGGGCTGGCGCCATTCAGCATCCAGTGCTGGAGCGGCGAGTTCGGCGCGTAGCCGGGACTCTCGTCCTCGAACGTCATGCGCTGGAGCGCGCGATACCAGGTGTAGAAGATCGCCGGCTCCGTGCGGTCGCTTCCCATCGTGCCGTCCCAGGCCCTGAGCGCCGCCGCAACGTCCTTTCTGCCTAACGAATCAGCCGAGGCGGCCGCGATCGTCCTGGCCCACCGCGCGAACAGGTCCACCGTGTCCATCTGCATTCGCCGCACGTCTTCCGCGTCCAGTTTCGGATGCGCGAGGATCATCTCCCGGATCCGCTCGGCCCGGTACGGCAGCGCCGGGCTCGCCGTGATGAAGAACGGGTACTCGGGACCCGCGATGCGGTTGTTGGCCGTGACGATGAAGCCCTCGGGCGGATTCAGCGCGCGCGGCAGCTCGGCGAAGGAGAGGAATCGCTCCCAGGCCCCTTCGCCCGTCCAGCCGGGCGTCGGGAGCAGGCCCTGACCGGAACGCCGGACGGGGATGTTCCCGCTCGCGGTGTAGCCGATGTTGCCGTCCACGTCGGCGTAGACCCAGTTCTGCTCGGGCGACTTCCAGCCGCTGACGTCGCTGAGGAACTCGTCCCACGTGCCAGCGTGGGCGATCCGCATGAGCGCCGCCAGCTCGTCGCTCGGCTCGCCGCCGACCCAGCGCATCGCGAGCGCACGCACGGAGCCGCCGCTGTCGCGAACGACGCCGGTGGGATCGGCCCCGACGATTGGGCCGTCGGGCGTCCGGATCAGCGTGAACGGCTCGGCACGCGCGCCCTTCACCCGGATCGAGTCGCGCACCATCTCAACGGCCACCCAGCCCCTGGGCGTCTGGACCTTCGAGGAGTCGGCGCTCAGGCGCTCGATCACGTAGTCCAGGTCGTCGGCCTCGATGTTGGTGAGGCCCCAGGCGATGCGCCGGTTGCGGCCCAGCACGACCGCCGGCAGCCCGGGTATCGTCGCACCCGCGACGGTGAGGGTCGGCGTTTCGATCGCGGCCAGGTACCACAGCGACGGCGCGCGCAGCGTGAGGTGCGGATCGTTCGCGAGCAGCGGCTTCCCCGAACGCGAGCGGCCGGGACCGATCACCCATGAGTTCGACGCACGGCTCATGGCCACGGCATCCAGGACCCGGGCCGCGAGCGGCGGGATGTCCGGCACCTCGCTCAGCGCGAGGTGCGCGCTGGGCAGCGCGTCCGACATGGTGCGCTCGCGCGTGCGGCCGCCCGAGCGCGGCCGCCCGGCGCCGGCGCTCCACGTGCCGCTTCCCCTGGGGAGGATCACCACGCCGGTATCCGGCACCCACGGGAACAGGTCCTTCACCCGCGGACCGAGTCTGGCCTGTGCGCGCGCCAGGTCCAGCTCCGCGCTCGCGTTGGCGAGATCCCACGACATGACCCGCGCGACTTCGACGACCTGCTGCGCCGTCCACGGCTCCGGCGCGAAGCCGAGCAACCGGAACTCGGGCCCGAGCGGCCGCGTGGGGTGGGCGATCCACGCGTTGACGCCGCTCACGTAGGCGTCCAGCACTGCACGCGAGTCGGGAGCCGACTGCTCGACGATCAGACGCGCAACGTGCGGGATGTCGATCGATCGCAGGAACCTGTCCGTCGCTACCGCTTGCTTGCCGATCACCTCGGCGAAGCGACCCTCCGCGGCGCGACGCATGACCTCCATCGCCCACAACCGGTCGCGCGCGTGCAGGTAGCCGAGCGTGCGCACCGCGTCGGTCTCCGTGCGGGCGACGATGTGGGGGATCGCAAGGGAATCGAATACGACGTCGACGGGGGCCGAGAGGCCGGGCAGAGTCTCGTGGCCCGAGAGGGGCGGCACCGAGCGCTGGAGCGTCCACCACAGCGCCGCAATCAGCAGGACGAGGACCGCGGCGAGGACGGCCAGGACGGCGAGGACGCGCCGCAGGGCCTTCACTCGACCTCGATGAGCTGCTCCCGCTTCATGCCGACGCCCACGTAGCGCACCGGCGCGCCCGACTCCTGCTCCAGGCGCTGAAGGTAGCGTCGCGCGTTCACGGGCAGATCGGTGAGCCGGCGTGCGGCGCCCGTCGACTCGCGCCAGCCCGGCAGCCTCTCGTACACGGGCTTGACGCATTCGAGGGCCGCCACGTTATCCGGCAGGTCCTCGAGGCGCTCGCCGTCCAGGTCGTAGCCGGTGCAGACCAGCAGCTCCTCCAGCGTGTCGAGCACGTCGAGCTTGGTGACGGCCAGGTGGGTCAGGCCGTTCACGCGCACCGCGTAGCGCACCACCATGGCGTCGAACCAGCCGCAGCGGCGTGGCCGCCCGGTCGTGGCGCCGAACTCGCCGCCCAGCTCGCGCAGCCGCGAGCCGATCGGGTCGGGCGCCTCGGTCGGCAGCGGGCCGTTGCCTACGCGCGTCGTATAGGCCTTCGCGATGCCGAGGACCGCGTCGATCGCGGTGGGGCCGATCCCGGCCCCGGTGGCCGCGCCGCCGGCCGTCGTGCTGGAGCTGGTGACGAACGGATACGTCCCGTGGTCCACGTCCAGCAGCGCGCCCTGCGCGCCCTCGAGCAGCACGTTGCCACCCTGGCCGAGCGTGTCCGCGATGACGCGGCCCGCGTCGGCGACGAACGGCAGCAGCCGCGGCGCCAGCGCCTCGAGCGCCGCAACGATCACCGCAGAGTCCACACGCTGCGTCGAGCCCTGGAGCGCGAACAGCTGGTTGGCGCGCTCGACTCCCGCGCGCACGAGCTTCGCGGCGATCCCGGGATGGCGCAGGTCGCCCACGCGCACGCCGCGCCGCCCGACCTTGTCCTCGTACGCCGGGCCGATGCCGCGCGCCGTGGTGCCGATCTTCTTCGAACGCTCGCTCTCGGCGTCGAGCAGCTTGTGATAGGGCAGGACGAGGTGGGCGCGGTCGCTGACGAGCAGCCGCCCGTCCATGGCGACACCACGCGCCGTGAGCGCATCGATTTCGTGGAACAACGTCTCGGCGTCGAGGACGACCCCGTTGCCGATGACGCAGCGCGTGCCGTCGTGGAGAATGCCGGATGGGATCTGGTGCAGGACGAACGTGCCGTCGGGCGCGTCCACGGTGTGCCCGGCGTTGGCGCCGCCCTGGTACCGCACGACCAGCTGCGCGTGCTCGGCGAGCGCGTCCACCACCTTGCCCTTGCCCTCGTCGCCCCACTGGGCGCCGACGACGACCAGGCAATGCGTCCCGTCCCGGAACATCCGGATTAGGCTGCGGCGCGCAGGCCGGCGGCGGCCAGGACGTCGGCGACGCGGAGTCGCTGACGGGTGTCGAGATCCACGAGCGGCGAGCGGACCGGGCCCATGGGCAGGCCGACGATCTCCATCGCGGCCTTGATCCCGGCCGGCCCGAACGCGCCGACGATCTCGCGGTGGATCGGCGCGATCTTCTCCTGGAGCGCGCCGGCCGTCTGCCGGTCCTCGGCGCGGAACGCCTTGTACAGCGCGGCGCACGACTCGGCCGCGAAGCACGCCACGGCCAGGATGCCGCCCGCGGCTCCCAGCTCGAGCGCCGGATAGAACAGGTGCCCGCCGCCCATCAGGGCCACCAGGCGCGGCGCCGCCGCGCGCAGTGACGTGAAGGACTTGAGGTCGCCCGAGGAATCCTTGAAGCCGATGATCCGCTCGTGGTCGGCGAGCGTGCGCAGCACCGTGTCGTCCAGCGTGACGTGCGCGTACTTCGGGATGTTGTAGATGATGACCGGGATCGGGCTCTCGTCGGCCAGCCGGGCGTAGTGCGCCGACATCTGGGCCGGCGACAGGATCCCGCCGAAGTAGGCAGGAGGGCGCACCAGCACCGCGTCTGCGCCGGCGGCCGCCGCCTCCTGCGAGGCCTTCACCGTCGCGCGCGTGGACTCGAAGCCCGTGCCCGCGATCAGCCACTTGTCGTCCGTCACGACGTCGCGCAGCCACTCGACCAGCTGGATCCGCTCCGCGAGGTCGAGCAGCTCCCCTTCGCCCGTCGAGCCGGCGACCGCGATGCCGTCGAGTCCCGCCGCGACGAGGGCGCGCGCGACGTGACGCAGCACGACGGGAGCGGTCTCGCCCGTCTCGCTGTCGAACGGTGTCGGAATGGGTGCGATGACCCCGTGCAGGGGCGGCCGATTCACGGCTGGAGCATGCTCGACAGATCGTCGGTGAAGCCGAGCGGCTTGTCGTCCTT
>JBIOIA010000097.1:0-9965 GCA_044449445.1 Gemmatimonadales bacterium | reverse complement strand
CGCGGCCCTGCGCCTGGAGCCCCGGGGCGGCGGCAAGCACCAGCAGGAGCGTACTAATGAATGGGGAGGCGGTCCGGGCCATGAGCGGCAACATCGTCAACTTGCGCCGCAGCGTCAATTTAGCTCAATTGACCGACGTTCCAAACAGCCCGTATATTCGCCACCCATCGCTGCGCCGAACACCCATGCGGAGGCCTTCCGGCACGTGACGACCTGCGCACACTGCGGCCGCAGCAACGAAGACGGCTCGCGGTTCTGCATGGATTGCGGCAAGCCGTTGAGTAAATCGGCGATGGTGGCCGCTCCGGCGATGGCGCCGGGCGCGGCGGGCGGCGCGGCGGCCCCGGCAGGCGTGCCGGCCACGCGGGTGGCCCAGGCGGCGGCCGGCGCCGGCGACATGACATGCAGCTCGTGCGGGCACGCGGTCGACAGCTCGCAGCCTTTTTGCGCCTTCTGTGGCGCCAAGCTCGGGAGTGCCGTAGTGGCCACATCCGTTCCGCCATGCCCCAAGTGCGGCACGCCGATCGCGAGCGCCGATTTCAAGTTCTGTCCGAACTGCGCCTCGCCGCTCGGCGTGGCGGCGCCGGCCGCCGTGGCGGAGCCGCACGAGGCGACGGCCGTCTTCAGCGCGCAGCGCGCGCAGGCCATGCAGTACGCCACCCTCGTGATGCTCGCCGAGGACGGGACCCGCGGCGCGAAGTACCCGCTCGCCGGCGAAGAGATGACGATCGGTCGCGCCGGCGCCGACCTCACGTTCGCCGACGACCCGTATCTCTCGCCGATCCACGCGCTGTTCATGTGGCACGACGGCAAGATGTCGATGCGCGACCTCGGCTCGCGCAACGGCACGTGGGTGTTCCTCGAGGGGCCGCACAAGCTGGTGGACGGCGACCTGATCCTGATCGGATCGCAGCTGCTGCGCTTCAGGCGCCTCGGCTATCCCGGCCCGCACCCGCCGGAAGCGGATGCGACGCGCCGCATGGGCAGCCTGGTGCCGAGCGCCGACATCGCGAGCCTCGCGCAGCTGCGCTCCGACGGCAGCGTGCGCGACGTGCTGCACCTCTCGCCGGGACGGGACGTCGCGGTCGGGCGTGACCGCGGCGACTGGCCGTTCCCGTACGACCCGTCGATGAGCGGCGCGCACGCGATCATCCGCTCGGAGGACGCGGACTTCGTCCTCGCCGACGCGGGCAGCCGCAACGGCGTGGCGGTGGCCGCGCGCGGCGACGTGGCGCTCAAGAAGGGATCCAGGATCCTGGTGGGCGACAAGCTGATGATGGTGGAGATGCCGTGAAGGTCTGCCCGGTCTGTGGCCGGGAATACCCGGACAACACGAAGTTCTGCGCCGCCGACGGCTCGGGACTGCGAGGGAAGAGCGCGACCGCCGACCTGGTGGGCCAGGTCGTCGCCGACCGCTACCACATCATCAAGAAGCTCGGCGAGGGCGGCATGGGCGCCGTGTACCTCGGCGAGCACGTGAAGATGGGCCGCAAGAGCGCCATCAAGGTAATGGCCGCCGCGATGTCGCAGGACCCCGACGCGATCAGCCGCTTCAACCGCGAGGCGTCCAACGCGAGCCGGATCTCCCACCCCAACGTCTGCCAGATCTACGATTTCGGCGAAACGCCCGACGGCCTGATCTATCTCGCGATGGAGTTCATCGAGGGGCAGGCGCTGAAGGACCTGATCGAGAAGGAAGGCGCGCTGCATCCGGCCCGCGCGGCGAGCATCCTCAAGCAGGCCGCCGACGCGCTCCAGGCCGCGCACGACCTCAGCATCGTGCACCGCGACATCAAGCCCGACAACATCATGGTCGTCCAGGGCAAGGATGGCACGGACGTGGTGAAGGTCGTGGACTTCGGCATCGCGCGCGCCGTGGGCGGCGACGAGTCGGGCCAGAAGGTGACCAAGACCGGCCTGGTCGTCGGCACGCCCGAGTACATGAGCCCGGAGCAGCTCTCGGGCGACAAGCTCGACGGCCGGAGCGATATCTACTCGCTCGCGCTGGTACTGTACCGGATGCTGACCGGCACCCTGCCCTTCGCGGCCGACAGCGCGCAGGAAGTGATGATCAAGCGCCTCACCGACGACCCGTTGCCGCTGGACCAGGCGCGGCCCGATCTTACGTTCCCCGCCAAGCTCCAGCTGGTGATGAACGTCGCGCTCGCGCGCACGCCGGCCGAGCGCTACCAGTCGGCGGCCGAGTTCGGGCGCGACACCGCGGATGCGGTGGCCGGCACCGCCGCGCCGCAGACCCGCGTGGCGCCGGCGCACGAGGGCGCGACCCAGGTGGTCTCGCCGGCCGAGCTCCAGGCGCAGGCGACCAAGCACCAGCCGGCCGCGAAGCGGGCCGCCGAGTCGGCCCGCCCGCTCCTGCACCGGCCGCTATGCCCGTGGCGGCGAAGCGTTCGATGCTGATCCCGGTGCTCGGCGGCGGCGGCGCGATCGCGCTGATCGCGGTCGTCGGGCTGTTCGCGAGCGGAAAGCTCGGCGGGTCGGGCGCGAAGGCGACGCACGCCGACTCGGTGCCGAATCTCTCCCGCCCGGACTCGAACCGAGGCGGCACGAAGGTGCCCGGCAACACGAAGCGGGAGCGGCCGCAGCCGCAGCCGCGCGACACGACCACCCACACGACGAACCCGCCGCCCGGCGGCGGGAACATGGTCGCGATCATCGAAGACTCGGCGAACGCCGCGGTGCGCGCGGACCAGAACAACCAGCACAACGTCGCGATCCGAATCGCCCGATGGATCTACACTCGCAGCGAGGCGACGAATAAGCAGAAAACCGACATGGCGGAGCTGATCGCCACGAACTACGAGAACGATCCGGCGCAGGCCTGCGAGTGGATGCGCAATGCGGCGCAGTACGCCGTGGGTAACAACAAGACCCGGATCCAGAGCTCCATCACGCAGATGGCGTGCCAATGAGCGGCCCCCTGAAGGTCGAAGTCTTCGGCCGCACCGACGTCGGCAAGACGCGCGACCACAACGAAGACAGCTTCATGGTCGCGGACCTGTCGCGCCAGGTGGCCTCGCTCCAGCCCGATATGCGCGAGCACGAGGTCGGGCCGCGCGGCAGCCTGTTCGTCGTCGCCGACGGCATGGGCGGCGCGGCCGCGGGCGAGATCGCCAGCGACCTCGCCGTTGACTCGATCTATGCCCACATGGTCAGCGAGTGGGGCAACGATCAGGAAGTGACGGAGCAGCGCTTCGCGTTCCGGCTCAAGGAGGCGGTCGAGTTCGCCAACGGCCGCATCCACGAGTACGCCAAGGCGCACCCCGAGCACCGTGGCATGGGCACGACCACGACGGCCGCCGGCATCTTCCAGTACGCGCTCTACATGACGCAGATCGGCGACTCGCGCGGCTACCTGATCCGTGCGGGCAAGATCACCCAGATCACCAAGGACCAGTCGCTGATGCAGCGCCTGGTGGACGCGGGCGAGCTGACCGAGGAGGAGGCCGCCGTCAGCGAGCGGCGCAACATCATCCTCCAGGCCCTCGGCCCCGACCCGCACGTCAAGGTGGACCTGACGCGCCAGGACCTGCGCAAGGGCGACATGCTGGTGATGTGCTCCGACGGGCTCTCGGGCCTGGTGCCCAGGGAGGACATGCTCAAGATCGTGCTCGCCAACCGCGAGCTGGTCGCGGTGTGCAAGGCGCTGATCGACCTCGCGAACGAGCGCGGCGGCCCGGACAACATCACGTGCATCGTCGCGCGCTTCGGCGGCGACGGCCTGCCCGATCCGGACGGCAGCGAGCCGGTGGGTCACCAGGTCTACCCGCTGCTCGACACGGAGTCCACCACCGAGCCGGTTCCGGTGTACCGGCCCGAAGACGACCCGGGCGCCCGCAAGACCGAGGCCTCCCCACCTCCGCCGCCCGACGTGATGGCCGGCGGCCCGGTGCCGTCGGGCGGCGGCGACGCGGGTTCGAAGAAGAAGTCCTGGTGGCCGTTCTAGGTCCCGCGCGGTGAAGTGCGAGCTGCGCATCGTCTCGGGGGCCCGCTCGGGCCACCGGGACGTGTACGACAAGTCGTACATCGGTATCGGGCGCCACCCGCTCTCCGACCTGCGCTTCGACGCCGAAAGCGATCTCGACGCCTCCACCCGCCACGCGGCGATCGTCAGGACCGGCACCACGTTCGTCCTGCGCGACCTCGGCAGCACCAACGGCACCTACGTCAACGGCGAGAAGCTCGCCGGCGAGCGCACGCTGAACGATGGCGACGCGCTGCGCTTCGGCGTCCACGGACCCGAGGTGAGCTTCCACATCCTGCGCGAGGAAGGCGAAGTGATCATGGAGGCCGTGCACACGCCGGCCTCTTCCGGCCCGGCGAAGGAGCCCGCTGCGGCGAAGCGGGCCGAGCCGGCGAAGGCCGCCGCGCCTCCGCCGGCGGCGGCCGCCCCGTCCGGCCCCTCGAGGACCGCCGTGCTGCGCGCCGAGATCCACGAGCAGCGCTCGCGCTACCGCGCGCTCGCACTCACCGTCATCGTGGTCGTGCTCGGCGCGATCGCGGTGGTGGTGTGGCTGGGCCGCACGTCGAACAGCGCGCAGGTGCGCGCGCAGCACACGGTGGATTCGCTCACCGCCGAGCTCACCCAGCTCAGGCAGCTCGCCGCGCAGACGGATTCGGTGAAGAGATCGCTCGAGAGCGCGCTGCGCACCGAGCGGGATCCGGCGCGCATCGCGCAGCTGCGCACGCGGCTCACCAGCGTGACCGCGCGGGGCGTAGCGATCCAGACGGCGCAGGGCGTGGATTACACGACGATCAAGAACGCGAACGACCGCGCGGTCGCGATCGCCTACATCCGCTTCCCCGACAGCTCGATGGTCACCGGCACCGCGTTCTCGGTCTCGACCGCGGGCGTGATGATCACGAACCGGCACGTGGTCACGAGCGAGCACGGCCAGCGCGCCCAGGACATCGCGATCCAGTTCTCGGGATCGAGCGACGTGCTGCCGGCGCGGCTGGTGCGCACGAGCCCCGACGCGGACCTCGCGATCCTCCAGCTCGAATCGCAGGGACCCTTCCCCGCGATCCTCGGCATTGCGCCGGCTCCGATCGCGGAGGGCGCACCGATCGCGCTGATCGGCTTCCCGGGAGCCGTCAACTCGGGAGGGGTCAACCACGCGACCCTGGTGACCGGGTCCGTGACCCACGTGACCCCGGACTCGTTGTACGAGCTGGACTCCTTCAGCGGCGCCGGCGGGTCCGGCTCTCCGATCTTCGATCGCGACGGCCATGTCGTGGGGGTCGAGTTCGGCGGCCTCGTGAGCAGCGGCGGAAGGGCCATTCTCGGGCTTCCCATTGCCCGCGCGCAGGCGCTGCTGCCGCACTAGTTGGTGCGGATTGGACACGGACCGAACGACACGCCACGCGATGTAGATCACAGTTTTCGTGTAACCCATGCCCCGCAAGCCGGCTTTCCACCTGGGCTATAGCGCGGCGCGGTTCTTGCGACTAGCATACCCTGCCATGAAACCCACACGACTCGCCGCGAAGACTCTCGCGGCAATCGCATCCATCGTCCTCGTCGGGTGCAAGGACATTCCGCTGCTCCCGAAGTGGAACTCCGACGAACAACTTCCCCTGGCGTCGCAGAAGATCACGGTCTCGCCGCCGTTCCCGGCCGGCGTGCCGGTTCCGAACGGCACGAGCCAGAACGTGAGCTTCCCCGCGCAGACGCAGACGATCGACGGCCTGGTCGGCCAGATCCTGAAGCCGGGGCTGGTCGCGGCCAGCATCGTCAGCGTCATCACCAAGACGGTGACGGTGAGCGGCGCGGACACGCTGTTCATCGCGCAAACGCAGGCGGACCTGACCAACCCGGCCGCGACGCGCATCGTCGTGCCGCTTTCGATCGTCGCCGCGAATGCCAAGGACAGCTCGCAGGCCGTCGTCACGGCCGCCGGGCTCACCATGCTCCAGAACGTCGCCAACGCCAGCGGACCGCTGTGGATCCAGATGCGCGGCCTGGCGACATGCGTCAACGCAGCCGGCTGCACGTTCGCGGCCGGCGACTCGGTCGGCGTGCGGCTGACGCTGCTCGCCACCGTTCCCATTTCGCGCTAGGAGACGACCATGCGACGCACATTGCCGCTGGCGCTGCTCCTCGCGCCCACCGTTCTCGCCGCTCAGCTGCCGAACCCGTCGCTGCGCGCCCTCGCGCTCGGCGGCTCGTACACCGTGCTGGCCCGCGGCTACGAGGCCACCGGCTGGAATCCCGCGTCGCTCGGCGCGACCGGGAATCCCGGCTTCACGCTCGGCCTGCCGGCCGCGCAGCTGGAATTCGGGTCCAATTCCTACGGCCTGAGCGATTTCCAGAAGTACGCGGGCACGACGCTGACTCCCGCGGACAAGACGTACCTGCTCGGCAAGATCGACACGTCGCTCGACCTGAGGACCAGCATCGGCATCAGCCCGGTCGGACTGTCCATCGCCAATTTCGCCGTCTCGATCGGCACCGCGACGGACATGACGCTCGGCCTCGGCAAGGACGCCGTGGACCTGGCACTGAACGGCAACGCGGGCCGCGCCAACCCGTTCACGGCCGCGGGCTCGCACGGCAACGGCTGGGCGGCAACCACGCTGGCGGCGAGCTTCGGCCTGCCGATCCCGATCCCGCTCGGCCGCCTGTCGGTGGGCGCGACCTACAAGAAGATCTGGGGTCACGCTCTCGGGCAGGCCGCGGAGCTGTCGAGCGCGTTCTCGGTGAATCCCACCGTGAACGTCAACGCGACCGGGCACGCCATCTACACGAACTACACCTCGGGCTTCGACCCCAAGGGCGTCGGCGACATTCTCGGCGGCGAGGGCTCGCCGGGCACCGGGTACGGCGTGGACGTCGGCGGAATCCTCGAGCTGCCGGGCCACATCACGATCGGCGCGACGCTGGTCAACGCGCTGGGCAGCATGACGTGGCAGGCCGATCGCCTGACCTACGAGCGCTCGGCGTACGTCGTCACGCAGGCGCCTAACGGCACGGTCACGAACTCGCTGGTGCGCACCACGCTGGTCGGCGCGCAGATCGACGGCGACGCCATCGCCAAGGCGTTCAAGGACTCGCTGCTCGCGCACGACAGCTTCGCGAAGGTCGCGCGCGCCGGCGTCACCTGGCATCTCGGCGGGCTGCTGCTGGCGGGCGAGGGCGCGCTGCGCCTCAGCAGCGGGCTCGACCGCGTGCCGAAGCAGAGCGTGAGCGCGGGCGCGGAATACGTGCTGCTGGGCGTCCTGCCGCTGCGCGCCGGCATCGGAACGGATTTCACGCAGGAATTGACGTTCAGCGCCGGCACCGGGCTGTACCTGGGGCCGCTGCACCTGGACGTGGCCGCGTCGGATGTTTCGAGCACGACGCAGGCCGGCGTGCGGGTGGGCGCCGGGCTCAGCTTGATCTTCTAGAAGACGTGGTGGGTGGCGCCTTCCTTCCTCGTATGACGGCGCCACCGACCGCGGCCAGCGTGCCGCCGATCGCCCAACTCCACGACCCCACGACCACGCCCCCGATAGCCAGCATCATTCCCATGATGAGCGCGAGGACAGCGACGACCTCGGCAAGATCCCTGCCGAGCGGCGAGGCGGGACCCAGGCCGACGCGAGCGCGGACCGCGCTCCAGCCGGGGCCGCCCGGCCGGGCGCGGCGGTAGAACTCGTCGAGCACGGCCTCGCTCTCGCTCGCCGTCAGGAACATCACCGGCACCCACAGCGCCGCCGAGCCGAAGGCGGTCAGCATCAGCTTCGCGCCGAACGACAGGTCGGCGAGCGCCGGCACGGCGGTCAGCAGGATCGCGATCATGGTGCCCGCGACCAGCGCGGTCCACTCGGTCCACGCGTTGACGCGCCACCAGAACCAGCGCAGCAGCAGCACCGCGCCGGTGCCGTTGCCGAACAGCACCATGAAGCGAAACACCTTGCCGACGTCGGCCATGTAGAAGCTCGCGGCCCCCGCGAGCACGGTGATCAGCACGGTCGCGAGCCGGCCCACGAACACCAGCCGCCCCTCGCGCGCGTTCGGCGCGAGGAAGCGCTGGTACAGGTCGCGCACTGCGTAGCTGGCGCCCCAGTTGATCTGGGTCGAGACGGCGCTCATCAGCGCGGCGATCAGGCTCGCGAACACCAGGCCGAGGACGCCCGCCGGCAGGTAGCGCTTCATCATCAGCGGGTACGCGGTCTCGGGGTCGGCCAGCGGCGGCAGCACCACGAGCGCCGCCAGCGCGACGACGACGAAGGGCCAGGTCCGCACCACGTAATTCAGCACGATGAACAGCATCGAGGCCTTGTCGGCCGCGCGCTCGTCCTTCACGGCCGAGAGCCGCTGCACGAACATCCCGCCCCCGTCGGCGAGCCGGTACGTCCACCACTGGAGCATCAGGTAGGCGGCGAAGGTGCCGATGGGCAGCGCGGCGTCGCCCGCGCGCGGCAGCATCCTGAGCGCATCGGCGCGGCCGACGGCGGTGAGTCCCGCGCGCAGCCCAGACAGCCCGTGCACCTCGGCCAGCGCGAAGCCCGCCACCAGCAGGGCGCCGAACATCTTGAGGCACAGCTGGAAGAAGTCGGTCCACACGACGCCCCACAGGCCCGAGGCCGCCGCGTACACGAGCGTCAGCCCGACGATCAGCGCGACCGACCACAGCTGCTGGTCGCCCGGCAGGTGGAGCACCGCGGTCACGCCGAGCGCGACCATGACCTTCCGCATCGCGAGCATCCCGTAACCGATGGCGATGCAGTTGAGCGGAATGCCGAAGAAGAACGCCCGCGTCCCGCGGAGCAGCGCGGCCGCGCGCCCGTGATAGCGGCGCTCGATCAGCTCGGCGTCGGTCATCACGTTGGCGCGGCGCCACAGCCGGCCCATGATGACCGCCATCACGACGTGCGTCGCGGCGAAACACCACCACTCCCAGTTGCCGGCGATGCCGCGCCGCGCCACGAGCCCGGCGACGTAGAGCGGCGTGTCCACGTTGAACGTAGTCGCGGCCATCGAGCCGCCGGCCAGCCACCACGGGATCGCGCGGCCACCCAGGAAGTACTCGCTGAGCGACGCCGAGCCCTTGCGCGCGAGGTACAGGCCGAGCCCGAGCGAGCCGCCGAGGTAGATGACGACGATGGCCCAGTCGATCCGGCTCACGCCTGCGCGAACCTCCGCGCGGCCGCGCGCTGCATCACCTCGTCGCCGCTCCAGGCGCACAGCACCGGGCCCTCGCCCGGCACGTCCGACACGCGGCGCGGATGACCGAACACGACGACCGGCGTCCGGCCGGCCGCCAGCGTGGTGAGCCGCCGCGCACTGGTGTCGGAGAGTCCGCTGCGCCCCTTCCATCCCTTCACGTCCGCGAACAGCAGCACCACCCGCTCGCCGCGCGGACGCTGCTCGACGCCGAGCCGCGTCAGCTCGTCGCCGAAGGCCGTGCGCGGCGGGAGCGGATACGGACCGCCGACGTCGTCGTCCACGATCTCGATCGTGACCGCGCGGCGCACGCTCTTGAGGTCGCCGCGCTGGAGCTTCAGCGCCGCGAGCGCGATGGCCTCGCCGCGCTCCTTGAGCGCGTGCGCGTCGCCGTGCGACAGCGGCTGCGGCGCCAGCGCGCGACGGGCCGCGTCGGCGCGCCGCCACGCCGCGCGCGCGACGTGCGCGCCGATGCCGTCCTTCGGCTCGGCGGCCGCGCGGAGCGCCGTCACCACGGCCCCCAGGTCCTTCGGATACAGCAGCAGGTCACAGCCGGCGCTCAGCGCGCGCACGGCGCCCTGCGCCTCGCTCTGTCCGCTCAGCGCACCCTCCATGATGAGCGCGTCGGTGACGGTGAGGCCGGTGAAGAAGAGATCGCGGCGAAGCAGGTCGCTCAGCAGCACGCGCGAGCAGGTGGCCGGAACGCCCAGTGGGTCCCAGGCCGGGTACGCGACGTGCGCCGTCATCACGCCGGCGACGCCCGCCACCACGGCGCGGCGGAACGGCATCAGGTCCCGCT
>JBIOIA010000096.1:0-9976 GCA_044449445.1 Gemmatimonadales bacterium | reverse complement strand
TTTGTCCGTCCGCCCCCCCCCCCCGCGCGGGGTCTTTGGCCACCCCACAACCAAAAACCCACACACCAAAAACCCCTTCTTTTTGGATTTTTCCCCGGGGTGGGGGGGGGCCCGGGGCCCGCCCGGCCCCCGCCGCGGTGCTCCTTGTACTGCCGCAGGCCGCCCACGCGCAACGGCGCGGGCGGCCGCTGGTGCTGGCCGGCCGGCTGGTGCGGGTCAGGGGCGCCGACACCGCGGCCGTCGCGCATGCGCGCATCGTCGCGCACCGGGTCGGCCAGGCTCGCCAGGGCCCGATCGACTCCGGGCTGACCGACGCCAAGGGCGGCTTCCGGTTCGTCGTCGTCCAACCCGAGACCGGCGCGGTGTACGTCGTCTCGACGCTCCGGGACGGGATCGGGTACTTCTCCGACCCGGTCGCGCCGGGAAACACCGCTTCGGCGGCGCTCACGCTCGTGGTCTTCGATACCAGCTCCGCAGGTCCTCCTCTCGAGGTCGGCACGCGCAACGTCGTCGTGACGCGGGGCGCCGGAGGACAGGGACATCGGGTGCTCGACATCTACCAGGTGGAGAACCCCGGCACAGCGACGCGCGTGGCGCCGGACAGCCTGGGCTCCACGTTCAGCGTGCGGCTGCCCTCCGGCGTCACCGGTCCCGAGAGCGGCGCGAGCGACATCCCGGCCTCCGCGATCCGCTTCGAGGGCAATCGCGCGCTGGTGTCGGCCCCATTCCCGCCGGGCGACAAGCAGGTGGTCATCAGCTACACGCTGCCCGCTGGGTTGAACACGTTTGAGGTGCCGATCGACCAGGCGACGGGCGAGGTGGACTTGATGCTCGAGGACAGCACGGCCCAGCCGTCCGATCCGCTGCACCCGACCGACCCTGTCGCGATCGAGGGGCACACGTTCCGGCGCTACGCCGCGAACGACATGGCAGCGGGCAGCTCGTTCAAGGTGCGCTTCTCCAGGGGCAGCTCGCGCCGCGCCACGCTGTTCGCCGCGCTCGCCGCCGGTGCGCTGCTCGCGGCTGGTGCGGCGTTCGCGCTGACGCGTCGAGGCGAGGTCAAAGGAGAGACGAGCGAGCGGCTCGTGGCGCAGCTCGCCGCGCTCGACGATCGCTTCAGCGGGCGCGAACAGGCCACGCCGCCCGAGACCTGGGCCTCCTACCAGGCGCGCCGCGCCGCGCTCAAGGCCGCACTCGCGCGCCGGCTTGCGCAGGGCTGAGCACCTTCCCAGATTGCGTCCACAACTGATTGCGAACGGGGATCTCGGAAGCCGGTGTGAACCCGGCACGGCCCCGCCACTGTAACGGGCAGGGACGCCCATCGTCCCACCGCCGCTCCGAAGCCACTGGCAATCGCCGGGAAGGCGAGCGGACGGGCCCGAAGTCAGGAGACCTCGCCGTTCGCTCTCTGCCCATGCCCCCTCGCGGGAGAGGTGGTGGTGCGTCGCGCTGCGGTCCTGGCGTGCGTGCTGCTCGCGGCTTCGTGCCGCGGGCAGACGCGGGTCTCTCGAATCGAGCTGACGGATGACTGGGGACGCCGGGTCGCGCTCGCGGCTCCGGCGCGCCGCATCGTCTCGCTTGCTCCCGAAACCACCGAGCTCGTCTTCGCGCTGGGTCTCGGCGAGCGGCTCGTCGGCCGCACGACCTGGTGCGACTGGCCGGCCGCGGCGCGCGCGGTCCCCGACGTGGGCAACGGCATCGGGCCCAACGTCGAGGCGATCGCGGCACGCCATCCCGATCTCGTCCTCGTCTATCCGTCCGAAGCCAACCGGCAGGCCGTCGAGCAGCTGGGTGCGCTGGGCATACCGGCCGCCGCGCTGAAGCAGGACGCGATCGCCGACTGGCGCTCCACCGTGCGGTGGGTGGCGCAGGCGAGCGGCGCGGACGCCGCCGCCGAGTCGTTGCTCGCGGACTATGACCGGCGACTCGCGCAGGCGAGGCGATCCGTGTCGCCCTCGAGTCCCTCGGTGTTCGTCGTCGTGGAGACGAACCCGCCGATGGCGATCGGCGGCGGCAGCTTCCTCTCCGAGCTGGTGACGCTCGCCGGCGCGCGCAACGCGTTCGGCGACATCCGCGCGCCCAGCGCGGCCCTCAGCCTGGAGACGGCCGCTCAGCGCAATCCCGACGTCGTGCTGGTGCTGGGTCCGGATTCGGAAGCCAATGGGCTCGCGCGGCGGCCGGGATGGCAGGCGATCGCCGCGGTGCGGCGCGGCCGGGTGCTCGGGATCCAGGGCAGCGAGTTCAACCGGCCCTCGCCGCGCTTGCCCGAGGCCGTGCTGAAGCTCGCCGAGCGGCTAAGGGTGGCGGAGCACTCCCGCTGATGCGTGTCTCGCGCGGCAGATTCGCGTTGGCGCTCGGCGTCGCGGTGGCGATCGCGGGGCTCCTGGGCCTGGTGGTCGGCGGAGCGCACCTGGGCGCACGCGAGACGGTGCTCGCGCTCCTGGGGCGGGGCGGCGAGACCTCGCGCGCGATCGTGTGGGACCTCCGCGCGCCGCGGGTCGTGCTGGGATTCCTGGTCGGAGGCGCGCTCGCGGTGGCGGGCGCCTCGCTCCAGGCGCTGGTCAGGAACCCGCTGGCGGATCCCTACCTGCTCGGCCTGTCGGGCGGCGCATCGTTAGGCGCCGTGCTCGCGATCGCGCTCGGCATGGGCTCGATGTGGGGCATGCCGGCCGCGGCGTTCGTCGGGGCGCTGGTGACGATCGCCGCGGTGTACCGGCTCGCGCTCGTCTCGGGCGGCCTGCTCGACAGCCGGGTGCTGCTGCTCGCGGGCGTCGTGATCGGCGCGTTCGCGGGCGCGCTCACCAGCGGGATCCTCGCCGTCAGCGAGTCGGTGCGCATCCGCTCGGCGATGCTGTGGCTGCTGGGCGGCCTGGGCGGCGTGGGCTGGACCGGCGTCCTCGTGCTGGCGGTCTACAGCGTGCCCGCCCTCGCCGTGCTGGTGCGCGAATCACGCGCGCTCAACCTGCTCTCGCTGGGCGAGGAGCCGGCGCAGTACCTGGGCGCGGACGTCGCGGGCACGAGGCGCCGGGTGTACGCCGCGGCTTCGCTGCTCACGGCGGCGGCCGTCGCGGCCGCAGGCATCATCGGCTTCGTCGGGCTCGCCGTGCCCCACCTGATCCGGATGATCCGCGGGCAGGACTACCGCGGCCTGCTGCCGTCGGCGTTCGTGCTGGGCGGCGTGTTCGTCGTGTTGTCCGACGCGCTCGCGCGCACGCTGTTCGCGCCGCTGGAGCTGCCGGTCGGCGTGGTGACGGCGCTGATCGGCGTGCCGGTGTTCGCGCTGCTGCTGCGCCGCGGCGCCGCGCGGAGCGCGCCGTGACCGCGCGTGCCGTGTTCGAGCTGGTGGACGCGACCGTGCGCTACGCGGGGTCGAGCGCGCCGCAGCTCGAGAACGTCTCGCTGACCGCGCACGCCGGCGAGTGCGTCGCGCTGGTCGGCCCGAACGGAGCGGGGAAGACGACGGCGCTGCGCGCGCTGCTGGGACTCGTGCCGCTCGCGTCCGGTCGCGCCCTGGCGCTCGGTCGCGAGGTCGGCCTGTGGCGGCGACCGGCCCTGGCGCGCGAGATCGGGGCGGTCGGTCAGCGCGAGGAGCCGGTCTTTCCGATCACCGTGGCCGAGGCGGTCGCGATGGGCCGCTATCCGCACCTCGGCCCGTGGCGGCGCTTCGGCCCGGCGGACGACGAGGCGGTCGCCGAGGCGATGGACCGCACCGACGTGACGGCGCTGAAGGAGCGCTGGGTCCAGACGCTGTCGGGCGGTGAGTGGCAGCGGGTGCGGCTGGCGCGCGCGCTCGCGCAGCAGCCCCAGGCGCTGGTGCTCGACGAGCCCACCGCCTCGCTCGATCTGCGCCACGAGATGGAGCTGCTCGAGCTGGTCGCCGGCCTGGTCAAGGAACGTGGCCTGTGCGCCATCATCGTGTCCCACCATATCAACGCCGCCGCGCGCTTCGCCGATCGCCTGGCCCTGCTCTCGCGCGGGCGCCTCGTCGCGGCGGATGTGCCCGAGCGCGTTCTCATCCCCGAATCCTTGAGCGAAGTCTTCGGCTGGCCGGTGGCCGTGCACCGGCTGCCCGACGGCGCCGTGCAGATCCATCCCGAGCGTCGGCCGATTTCCGGAGCATCCGCATGAAGACCTTGGCCTTCGCAGGCGCCGCGGCGATCTGCTTCGCGGCTCGGCCCGCGCCCGCGCAGCAGCGCGACACCGTGTCGCTCACGCCGATCGTCGTGACGGCCACACGCTCTCCGTCGCCGAGCAGCGAGCTGTCGAATGCCGTGACCGTGCTCGACGGCCTGGACCTGGAGCGGGCCGGCATCGCGACGGTGTCCGACGCCGTCCGCTCGCTCGCCGGCGTGGCGATCGTGCAGAACGGGTCGTTCGGCGGTGTCACGAGCCTGTTCCTGCGGGGCGGAGAGAGCAACTACGTGCGCGTCCTCGTGGACGGCGTGCCGGTCAACGGGACCGGCGGCTACCTCGACCTGGCGAACGTCTCGACGCTCAATGTCGAGCGCATCGAGCTGGTGCGCGGGCCTTCGAGCGTGCTGTACGGCTCCGATGCCGTGAGCGGCGTGATGCAGATATTCACGCGCCGCCCGTCGGTGACCCACACGTCGGTCACGGTGCGGGGCGGCACGTACGGCTCGACCGACCTCGGCTTCGAGACATCGATGGGAGGGCGGCAGGCGGGCGCGAGCCTCGGGCTCGAGCAATCCACGACCGACGGGATCTACGCGTTCAACAATGCCTATCGAAACGGCACGGCCTCGGGCAGCCTGCGCCTCGCGCCGGACGCGCAAACCGACGTGCTCGTGACGGCGCGCTACAGCGACGCGCTGCTGCACTATCCCACCGACGGCACGGGCGCCGTCGTGGACAGCAACCAGTACGCCACATCGCGCCGGCTCACGGCCAGTCTCGATGCGGGCCATCGGCTGTCCGCTCGCGTCGAAGCACGCGTGCTGCTCGGCTACAACGAGGAGCGCACGCGGACCGAGGACGCGCAGGACAACGCCGCGGACACCATCGGCCTCTACGAGTATCACAGTCGCGGGCTGGTGCGACGCTCCAGCGCGGATGCGCGACTCAATGTCCGCGGCGGACCCTCGTCGCTCTACACCATCGGCGGCGTGATCGAGTCCGAAAGCGAGCGGGACACCTTCAACTACCGGAGCTCGTTCGGCCCGGGCGCCGGGCCGTTCGACACCAGCCGCACCAACCGCGCGGTGTACGCCCAGGCGCTGACCGGCGTGGGCGGCCTGGCCTGGATCCAGGCCGGCGCACGGGTGGATGACAACGACCAGTTCGGAACCCACGCCACGTGGCGCCTGGGTGCCACCGCCCGGCTCGCCGCGGACACGCGCGTGCGCGCAAACGTCGGCACCGCATTCCGCGAGCCGTCGCTCGACCAGAGCTTCTCGACCGTGTTCACGACCGGCAACCCGGACCTCAGGCCGGAGCGCTCGAGCTGCTGGGAGGTCGGCGTGGAGCGCACCTTCCCGGGCGCGCGCGGCAGCGCATCGGTCACGTACTTCGACCAGCGTTTCCGCGACATGATCCAGTACGCGTACATCAGCCCGACGTCGCCCAACTACTTCAACATCGCCGGGGCGAATGCTTCCGGCGTCGAGGTGGAGGCGCGATTCGCTCCGAGCACCGCCGTGCGGCTGGAGGCGCAGTACGCGTTCCTGCACACCAGCGTGTCGGACTCGGGATACGACGGCGCGCAGTTCAAGCCGGGCAGCCCGCTGATTCGCCGTCCGGCGCACAGCGCGGCGATCACCGCCCAGATCATGCCGCTGCCGGGCATCGCGGGGGGCGCGCGGGTGGCGTACACCGGAAGCCGGGAAGATCTCGACTTCTCTCAGTTCCCGGAGGCCCGCGTCGTGCTCGCCGCCTACACGCGCGTGGACCTGTGGGCCGACGTCGCGCTGCTGCGCCTGGCCCCCGGCAGGCCGGCGATCACGCTCACCGCGCGGCTCGACAACGCGTTCGATGCGGCGTACACGGAGATCTACGGCTTCCGGACGCCGGGCCGCATGCTGAGCCTCGGCATGAGGATGGACGCGGGCCGCTAGTGTAACTTTCGTGCGATGCCCACCGTCGTCACGCCGGCCATCGTGCTGCACGTCATGCCGTATCGCGAGACCTCGTCCATCGTGCGCCTGCTGACGCGCGACCTGGGCCTCGCCAGCGCGATCGCCCGCGGCGCGCGGCGTCAGAAGAGCCGCTCGGCGCCCCGGCTCGACCTCTTCGCCGCCGGCTCCGTGACGCTGATCCACAAGGCGCACCGGGAGCTGAACACGCTCACCAGCTTCGAGATCCAGTCGCCGCACTCCCGTCTCGCGACCGACATCGGGCGGTTCGCGGCCGGCTCGGCGCTGGTCGAGCTGGCGCTGAAATGCGCGCCCTCCGATCCGCATCCCGGCGTGTTCGCCGCGGCCTCGGCCGGGCTGGACGCGCTCGAGAACGCGCCGCCCCCACTCGCCGGAACGGTCGCGCTCCTGGCGTGCTGGGGCCTGGTTTCCGCGCTCGGGTTCGCGCCGACGCTCGACCGCTGCGTCGTGTGCGGCAACTCGGCCCTTGACGGGCTTTCGTTTTCCCCCGCGCAAGGCGGGGCGTTGTGCCGCACGCACGCGCGCGGCATGCCGACCTCGAAGCTCAAGGACGACGACGCCGCCGCGCTCGGCGCGCTGGTCGCGGGCCGGCTGCCGGCGCCGCTCGATGCCAGGCACGAGGCCGCGCACCGCCGGCTGCTGCTCGGATTCGTCCGTCACCACCTGGCCGAGCACCGCGATCTGCCGGCCATGGCCTTCTGGGATTCGGCCTCGTGGAACGACACGTCGTCATAGGCACCGCCGGCCACATCGATCACGGCAAGACCGCGCTGGTGCGCGCGCTCACCGGCGTGGACACCGACCGGCTCGCCGAAGAGAAGGAACGCGGCATCACGATCGATCTCGGCTTCGCGCCGTTCGACCTGGACGGCCTCTCCGCCAGCATCGTGGACGTGCCCGGGCACGAGGGATTCATCCGGAACATGGTGGCCGGCGCGACCGGAGTGGACCTCGCGCTGCTGGTCGTCGCCGCGGACGAAGGCGTGATGCCGCAGACCCGCGAGCACGTGACGATCCTGCGTCACCTCGGCGTGAGCCGCGGCGTCGTCGCGATCACCAAGTCGGACCTCGCGACCGACGCCGAATGGCGCGCGCTGGTGGCCGAGGAAGTCGGCGCGCTGCTCCAGTCGGAGCTGGGTCGCACCTGGCCGCACGTCGAGGTGTCGGCGCCGACCGGAGCGGGACTGGACCGGTTGCGCGCGGCGCTGCGTGCGGAGGCGGACGCGCTTGCTGCACGGGCGAGCGACGACCGGCTCCGGCTTCCGGTGGATCGCGTGTTTGCACTGGCCGGCGCGGGCACGATCGTGACCGGCACCGTGTGGAGCGGGGGCGTTGCCGAAGGCGAGACCGTGACCGTGCTGCCGGCGCTGGTGAGCGCGCGGGTGCGCAGCATCCAGGTGCACGGCGCCGCTGCGCAAAGGGCCGACGCCGGCCGCCGCGCGGCGCTCGCGCTGGTGGGCGCCCAGAAGGAACAGGCGATGCGCGGCTCCGTGGTCGTCGCCGGCGAGGGCTGGCAGCCGACGAAGTGGATGGACGTGGCAGTGTCGTTCGCGCCCGGCACCGCGCCGCGCGTCAGGGCCCGCATGCACCTCCATCACGGAACCGCCGAGGTGGTCGCGCGCGTCTCACGCATCGGCGAGAGCGCGGGCGGCATCACGGCTCTGCGGCTGGCGCTGGACGCGCCCATTGTCGCGCGCGCCGGCGACCGGTTCGTCCTGAGGTCGTGGTCGCCCGTCACCACGATCGGCGGCGGCGTGGTCGTCGAGCCCGACGCGCAACGGAGGCCGGGCGTACGCCGCCGCGACGACGTTCCGCGGCTGCCGGCAGCGGGCGATGCCGAGCGGGTCGCCCGCCTCGTTGCGCGCCGCGGCGCCGACGGCACCGGCCGCGCGGAGCTGGAGGTCGTGTCGGGCATGACCGTGAGCCGCCTCACCGCGGCACTCGCGGCGGCCCGCGAGATTGGCGTCATCGAAGTCGGTGACCGGCTGGTGTCGGACTCGGAGGTCGAGTCGGCGGCGCAGCGCATGCTCCAGGCACTCAAGGCGTTCCACGAGGCGAATCCGCTCGAGCCCGGGATGAGCGCTCAGGCGTGGCGCGGGGCCGCGCACTCGGATCGCCGCGAGCTGCTCGAGCTGGCGGAGGCGCGGCTCGAATCACGGCGCACGGTGGTCCGGGAAGGCGCCCTGGTCAGGCGGCCCGACTGGAAACCCGCGGCTTCGGCCGCGGCGCAGGCGGGCCAGGATGAGGTGCTGCGGATCCTGACCGAGGCCGCCGGCGAGCCGCCGTCGCCGGCCGAGATCTCGACGCGCGTTTCAGGAGTGGACGTTCCGGGCGTGCTGCGGCTCCTGGCCCGCAGCGGCCGGATCATCCTGGTAGGCGACCGCTACTACGAAACGCAGGCGTTGCAGCATGAGAAGGCGCGTCTGGTCGCTGCGCTGAAGGAGCTTGGGCCTTCGACGCCCGCATCGCTCAAGGGGCGGCTTGGCCGCTCGCGAAAGTGGCTCATCCCGTTTCTCGAGTGGGCCGATCGGGAAGGCGTGACGTTTCGAGATGGAGATCGGCGAACCCTGCGAGATGGCGCAGGCGCTTGACTTGCGGCGGGTGCGCTCCCATCATACCACACGATGTGGGCACCGTTCTTCATCTAATTCAGGAGTGACGTAACAAGGATCCTTCTTTGTCCGACTGGAGTGATGGATGAAGCGCTGCGCTACAGCGTGGCTCTTGGCACTCTTCGTCCTGGCTCCTACGCTAGCGCTCGAGGCTCAGCAGCCGTCGCGCGGCACGAACCAGGTCGAACTGCAGCAGAACTACCCGAATCCGTTCAATCCGGCGACCACGATCCCGTTCCGTTTGAGCGCGGATCTGTGGGCGAGCGGGCATCGTCCGATCGTCAGCCTCAGGATCTACAACGTGCTCGCCCAGCTGGTGGCGATCCCGAGCCTCCAGCAGTCGGGACAGCCGCTGGATAACGTCGAGCTGGACTGCAACAACCCGAGCAACGGGTTCTGTGACTTCTCGGCGTACTGGGACGGGTTCTACATGAGCACGACACGCGAGGCGGCGTCCGGCGTGTACGTCTACCAGCTCGTGGTGAACGGCCAACGCTCTTCGAGGCGGATGATCGTCATGAAGTGACGATCCACGGGCCGGTATGCGGATGTGCCTGACTGGCAGAGGACGCGCCAGTCAGGCACATTTGCTTTGGCACGTCCGTTGCTTCTGGAGGCCGCAGTTATGGCCAATTTCGAGAAGCTCACCATCAAGAGCGCCGAGGCGCTGGAGTCGGCGCGGGCGCTGGCGCGCTCGCGCGGCAATCCGGTCGCCAACGACGCCCATCTCCTGTCCGCGCTGCTGGATCAGGACGAGGGCATCGTCGCGCCGCTGCTGAACAAGGTCGGACTCAACGTCACCAAGCTCAAGGCGGACGTCGCGCGCGAGCTCGAGCGCTTCCCGAAGCAGTCGGGTGGCTCGGAGCCGCAGTTCTCGCGCGAGCTCCAGCAGGCGCTCGATCGTGCCGAGGCCGAAGCCGGAAAACTCGGCGACGAATACGTGTCCACCGAGCACCTGCTGGTCGGCCTGGTCGAGACCAAGGGCACCACCGCGCGCGAGCTGCTCGCGGCCGAGGGCGTGTCGGCGAACGACCTGCGCGAAGCGCTCACGGCGGTGCGCGGCTCCCATCGCGTCACGGACCAGCGTCCCGAGGCGACGTACCAGGCGATCGGGAAGTTCACGCGCGACCTCACCGAGTCGGCGCGGCAGGGCAAGCTCGATCCGGTGATCGGGCGTGACGAGGAAGTGCGGCGCGTCATCCAAGTGCTGTCGCGGCGCACCAAGAATAACCCGGTGCTGATCGGCGAGCCGGG
>JBIOIA010000095.1:0-10022 GCA_044449445.1 Gemmatimonadales bacterium | reverse complement strand
GGCGGTCGCGAGCGCGCCGCCGATCATCCAGGAGTAGCGCGTCCACTCGACACCGACGGTATGTGGCGTCAGCTCGAGCCAGGCGTTGACCAGCGGCTCGGCGTTGCCGACGACGCCGTCGGCGTGGGCCGCGAAGCTGGCGCCGTTGATGGCGCCGATGGACGTGGCGGTGATCAGCTCGATGGGGACCGCGGCGTCCTGCACCGCGAGCAGCGCGCCCGCCTCGTAGGCGCCACGCGCCCCGCCGCCCGCGAGCACCGCGGCGATCCGTCCCGTGAAGCGCGACCACAGCGCGGGCGCGCCGAGTCCGGCCATGCGCGACCTGAGCTCGCGCCGCGCGGCCTCGAGGCGCAGCCTCGCGACCGCGACGTGTTCCTTGGTGCGGGACATGGAAAGAACATACTGCTTCCGTCTGGTTTCGTCCGTCTACGTCAGTGCGCGGCCCCCGCCGGCTCGAAGCTCATCTGGAGCACCTCGGTGATGGCGCGCAGCGCCCACTCGAGGTCCTGCTTCGAAATCACGAGCGGCGGCGCGAAGCGCACCACGCGGTCGTGCGTTTCCTTGGCGAGGATCCCGCGCTCCATCAGCGCCTCGCAGTAGGGCCGGGCCGCGCTCGTGAGCTCGACGCCGATCAGCAGGCCCTTGCCGCGCACGTCCTTGATGTTGGGCGAATCGATCTTGCGCAGCTCGCCCATGAACCAGTCGCCCAGCTCGCGCGCGCGCTCGGCCAGCTTCTCGTCGACCAGCACCTTGAGCGCCGCGCGGCCGATCGCGCAGCCCAGCGGGTTGCCGCCGAAGGTCGAGCCGTGATCGCCCGGGTTGAAAACGCCCATGACCTCCTCGGACGACAGGAATGCGGACACCGGATACATGCCGCCCGCGAGCGCCTTCCCCACGATCAAGGCGTCCGGCTTCGCGCCGTCCCACTCCCAGCAGAACATCTTGCCCGTGCGGCCCAGGCCGGTCTGGATCTCGTCGGCGACGAACAGCACGCGCTGCCTCGTGCAGATCTCGCGCACCTTCTTGAGGTAGCCGGCCGGCGGCACCAGCACGCCGCCTTCGCCCTGGATCGGCTCGACGACGAACGCCACGGTGTTGGGCGTGATCGCCTTCTCGAGCGCGGCCGCATCGCCGTACTTCACGACCTTGAAGCCCGGCGTGAAGGGCCCGAAGCCGTCCTGGTACTGCGGCTCGGTGCTGAACGACACGATCGAGATCGTGCGGCCGTGGAAGTTGTCGGCGCACACGATGATCTCGGCCTTCCCGCCCTCCACCTTCTTCACCTTGTAGCCCCACTTCCGCACCGCCTTGAGCGCCGTCTCGACCGCCTCGGCGCCCGAGTTCATCGGCAGCGCCTTGGGGAAGCCCGAGAGCGTGCACAGCTCGTGCAGAAACGGGCCCATCTGGTCGTTGTGGAAGGCGCGCGAGGTCAGCGTGATGCGGTCGAGCTGGGCCTTGGCCGCGGCGACGATCTTGGGGTGCCGGTGACCCTGGTTGAGGGCGGAGTAGGCGCTCAGGCAGTCGAGGTACTTCTTGCCGTCCACGTCCCACACCCAGGCGCCCTCGCCCTTGTCGAGCACGACGGGGAGCGGCTTGTAGTTCCGGGCGCTGAACGCGCCCACTTCGTCGAGGTACTTGTCGGTCGTGGTCATCGGGGCTCTTCGTGGGGTGAGTGTATACTCATGCATCAGGACGCATAAAAATACAGGCGGCGGCGCCGGGCGCAAGCTGCGCCGCCATGCGGCGCGAGCCGCGCCGGCCCCAGGCAGGTCCCGGGGCCGCGAGGCGGACTGCCTACTTCTTGGGCGGTGCCAGGATCTTGAACATCCCGGTGCCGCACACCGGGCACACGCCCTTCAGAGCCGGACGGCCGTTGGCCATCTTGACCTGCTTGGCGTCCTTGATCTGGCGCTTCGCCTTGCACTTCACGCAGTAACCTTCGTCCGGCGCGGTTGCCGTCTTCTTTGCAGCCACGTTCGTCTCCGTCGAGGAGGTGGGCGGCGCGGCACACGGTGGCCGTGCCGCGGGAATAATAGCAAACAGCGCCCCGTTGCGCCCGGTCCGCATGGGGCGAGCGACCGGGGCGGGCGCCAATCCGCCGCGAACGGCCTGTGCAAGTTGAGCGCGGGATGACTCCCCCGCGCGGCCCGTTCAACGTCCACTCGTGCACATCACCGTCACGGGCATCAGTTACCGCTCGGCTCCGCTCGCCGTCCGGGAGCGGCTGGCGCTGGCACCCGACGCCATCCAGCGCGTGCTCGCACAGGCATCCGCCGCCGGCCTGGCGGAGGCGGTGGTGGTGGCGACGTGCGGCCGCACCGAGCTCTACGCGGCGAGCCCCGGGGAGCGTCCGGATGGAGCCGAGCTGTCGCGCCTGCTGGCCGAGGCATCCGGCGAGCCCCTGTCCTCATTCGAGTCGTATCTCGAGACCCGGCACGACGCGGACGCCGTGCTGCACCTGGCGCGCGTGGCGGCGGGACTCGACTCGCTCGTGCTGGGCGAGTCGGAGATTCTCGGTCAGATCGGCGACGCGCTCGAGGCGGCCGAGAGCGCGGGCACCGTGGGGATGCTGCTGATCAAGGTGTTCCACGCGGCGATCCGCGCGGGGCGGCGCGCGAGGGCGGAGACGAAGATCGCCGACGGCGCGGCGAGCGTTCCGGCGGTCGCGGTCCGTGTGACGACGCGCGCGCTGGGCTCGCTTGAGAATCGCGCGGTGCTGGTGCTCGGTGCGGGCGCGATGGCGTCGAAGGCGGTCCGCGCGCTGGTGCACCGCGGCGCCGGTCCGGTCACCGTCATCAACCGCACGCTCGAGCGCGCGGAGCGGCTCGCCGACCGCCACGCGGCGCGCGCCGCCGGGCTGGAGCAGCTGGCCGAGGCGCTGCGCGGGGCGGACATCTGCATCACCTCCACCGGGGCCCAGCAGCCGATCGTGACGGCGGCGGACCTGCGCGCGGGCGATCGCCGCGCGGAGCGGCCGCTGGTCATCGTGGACATGGCGGTGCCGAGGGACGTGGAGCCCGAGGCGCGCGCGCTGCCCGGCGTCGTGTACTTCGACCTCGACGACCTCGCGGCCAGGGCCGAGGAGAGCGTCTCGGATCGTCGCGCGCAGGTGCCGAAGGTCGAGGCGATCGTTGCCGAGGAGGCCGAGCGCGCGCTCGGCTGGCTCCAGGCGGCGAGCGTGCTCCCCACGATCGCGAGCCTGCGCGGTCGCGCGGAGGCGATCCGGGTCGCGGAGCTGGAGCGCGCGCTGCGCAAGATGCCGCAGCTGAGCCCGGCCGAGCGCAAGGCGCTCGAGGCATTCAGCCACAGCCTGGTGAAGAAACTGCTGCACGATCCGACCGTCTCGCTCAAGGCGGAGGCGGGCAGTCCCGGGGCGGCCGAGCTCGCGTCGGCGGCGCGCCGCCTGTTCGCGCTCGAGCTGGCGGACGGCCCCGGCGCCGCGCCGTGACGCGCACGGCGAGCGCCGCGCTGCGGCTCGGCACCCGCCCGAGCGCGCTGGCGCGTGCCCAGGCCGAGCTGGTCCGCGCCGCGCTGCACGCCGCGCATCCGGACCTGCCGTGTGAGCTGGTTCCGTTCACCTCCGAAGGCGACCGCGACCTCGAGACGCCGCTGCCCGAGATCGGCGGCAAGGGCGTGTTCACCGCCGACCTCGAGCGCGCGATCCTGAGTGGCGCGCTCGCCGGCGCCGTCCACAGCCTGAAGGATCTTCCGACCGACGACGTGCCGGGCCTCGTGGTGGCCGCCGTGCTCGAGCGCGCCGATCCCGCCGACGTGCTCGTCTCGCGCTCGAAGCGCACGCTCGCGGAGCTGCCTGCGTCGCCCGCGGTCGGCACCAGCAGCCTGCGCCGCGCCGCGCAGGTCCTCGCGCGGCGCCCGGACGCGCGCATCGTGCCGCTGCGCGGCAACGTCCAGACCCGCGTGAGGAAGGCGATGGATCCCGCGGGCCCCTACGACGCGGTCGTGCTGGCCGCGGCGGGACTCGCGCGCCTCGGCGTCACGGATGTCCAGGCCGAGCGCCTCTCGCCCGAGACGTTTCTGCCGGCGCCGGGGCAGGGCGCCGTGGCGATCCAGTGCGCCAGGGCCGAGCCGCTCATCGCGCAGCTCCGGACCCTCAACCACGCTGCGACGTGGGCCGCGGTCAGCGCCGAGCGCGCGTTCCTCGCGGCGCTCGGCGCGGGCTGCTCGGCGCCGGTCGGAGCGTTCGGACGCGTCGTGAATGGGCAGCTCGTCGTCGACGGCATCGTCGCGGCGCGCGACGGCACGCGCGTGGTGCGAGTGCAGAAGCAAGGCATGATCGGCGAGCCGGAGGCGCTGGGACGTGCGCTGGCCGACGAGGCGCGCGGCGCGGGCGCCGCGGATCTCCTGGAGGAAGTCGCATGAGCGCTCCCGCGCAGCACGAGAAGCGGCAGCTCGTCCGCTACGCGTTCTACAAGCTCGATCCGGCGTGGCGACGGCTGTCGGCCGCCGAGCAGCGCGAGCAGAAGGCGGAATTTGCCGGCGCGCTCGAGGCCTTCGCGGGTCGGCTGCTGCTGCGGCCCTACAGCCTGGTCGGCGTCCGCGGCGACGCGGACTTCCTGCTGTGGCAGGTCGCCGAGAGCCTCGACACGCTCCAGACGCTCCAGACGGCGCTCAATCGCACGGCCGTCGGCGCGTACCTGACCATTCCATACAGCTACGTCGCGATGACGCGCCGCTCCATCTACCAGATCCCGGAGGAGACTTCGGGCTCCTCGCACCTGCGCATTCAGCCGAGCAGCGCGCGGTACCTGTTCGTGTACCCGTTCGTGAAGACCCGCGAGTGGTACGCGCTGCCCAAGGCCGAGCGGCAGACGATGATGGACGAGCACATCAAGCTCGGCCGGCAGCATCCGACGATCCGTCTCAACACGACCTACTCCTACGGGCTCGACGACCAGGAATTCGTGGTCGCCTTCGAGGGCGATGACCCCGCGGAGTTCCTCGATCTCGTGATGGAGCTGCGTGAGAGCGCGGCGTCCCGCTACACGCTGCGCGACACGCCGACGTTCACGTGCATCCAGATGGCCTTGCGCGACATGCTCGACACGCTGGGCGGCGTTGCGCTGGGCCGGACCCAGGACGCGCAGCAGCCGCGCGCCGACGGATTCATCGCGGTCGCCGCGCTCGCCGACGTGCCTCCCGGGACCGCGCGGCGTGTCTACGCCGGCGGCGACGCGATCGCGGTGTTCAACGTGAGCGGCCGGGTCTACGCCACGGCCGACCGGTGCAGCCACGCGCGCGCGTCGCTCTCGGACGGCACCGTCGACCCGCGCGAAGCGGTGGTGACGTGTCCGTGGCACGCCGGCCGCTTCGACCTGGCGAGCGGCCATGCGGTCGACGGTCCGCCCAAGCTGCCCGTGGCCGTGTACGCCGTGAAGGTCGAGCAGGGCACCGTGTTCGTGAGGGCCAACGGCGCACGCGATGACTGATCGCGCCGTCCTGCTGCTCGCCTACGGCGGGCCCGATTCGCTGGATGACGTGGCTCCCTATCTCCAGGACGTGCGCGGCGGCCGGCCGACGCCGCCCGCGGTGGTCGAGGACGTGCGCGCGCGCTACGCCGCCATCGGCGGTCGCTCCCCGCTCCTCATGCGCACCCGCGAGCAGGCCGCCGCGCTGGCCGCGTCCCTGAAGGACGGCTGGCACGCCGACGTCGGCATGCGACACTGGCATCCCTACATCAAGGACTCCCTCGGCGCGCTCGCGAAGCGCGGCATCAAGCGCGTCGTCGCGCTGCCGATGGCGCCGCATTACTCCGACATGAGCGTGGGCGCGTATCGTCGCGCCTGCGAGGCCGCGCCCGCCGTGCAGCGGGGCGACGTGCAGCTGACGTTCGTCGAAGGATGGAGCGCGCACCCGGGATTTCTTCGCGCGGTCGAGCTGAACGCCGCGGCGGCCTTGAAGCGGCTGGGCGCCGAGCCCGCCGACGTGCTGGTGCTCTTCACCGCGCACAGCCTGCCCGAGAAGATCCTCGCCTCGGGCGATCCGTATCCCGACCAGCTCGCCGCGAGCGCGGCCGCGGTCGCCGAGCGGCTGTGCCTGCCCAACTGGCGCATCGCGTACCAGAGCGCGGGCCGCACGCCGGAGCGCTGGCTCGGCCCCGAGGCGGGCGAGGTGATGGCGGAGGCCGCGGCATCGGGCGTCAAGAACGTGCTCATCGTGCCGATCGGATTCGTGTGCGACCACGTCGAAGTGCTCTACGACGTGGACGTCGCGTATCGGGATCAGGCGCGGAGGCTCGGCATCGGCTTCGCGCGGAGTGCGTCGCTCAATGCGAGTCCGCTCCTGATAGACGCGCTGGCCGACGTGGTGAGCAGCGCCGCGCGCGGGGCCGGGTGGTCGTGAGCCGCGTCGCGGTCATCGGCGGCGGGGTCGCCGGGTTGGTCGCCGCGTACGAGGCGTCGCGTCGCGGCGCGGACGTCGTGCTGTGCGAGGCGGCGCCACGAACAGGCGGCGTCATCCTCACCGAGCGGACCGAAGGATGCCTGCTCGAGGGCGGGCCCGACGGGTTCCTGGGCGGCGCGGACGACATTCCCGAGCTGTGCGCCGAGCTCGGGATCGCGGACCGGGTCGTCGGGCAGGAGCGACGCGACGTGCTGCTGTGGGAGGGCGGGAAGCTCGAGCGGCTGCCGCCCGGCAAGGCGGCTGAGGTGCTCGAGCTCGCGACCGGCGAGGCGGAAGCGAGCCGGTGGTTCCTCACGTTGCAGGACGGCCTCGGCACGCTGGTCGACTCGTTGACCGAGCGGCTCGCGGGTCGAGTGCGCACGAGGTCGCCGGTTGGCCGGCTCGCGCGCGCCGGCTCCGGATTCGCGCTCGGCCTTCCGGGGAACGAGCTGCTCGAAGTCGACGCTGTGGTGCTCGCAGTGCCGTCTGCTGCCGCCGCCCGGCTCGCGCAGGATCTCGACACCCGGATGGCCGCGCTGCTCGCTGCGCAGGACAATCTCTCGACCGCGACCATCGTGCTCGGCTATTCGCGTGCCGACGTCGCGCATCCGCTCGATGCTTCCGGCTTCGTGTCTCCGCGGCGCGAGAACCCGGTCGTGGTCGCGTGCACGTTCGCGAGCTCCAAGTTTCCGGGCCGAGCACCCGAGGGCATGGTGTTGCTGCGTGCGCATGTGGGCCGATTCGGGCGTCCCGAGCTGCTGGAGTCGAATGACGCGACCATCGTCCAGGCGGTCGAGCAGGACCTGGCGCGCGTGCTCGGCCTGCGCGGGGCAGCGCGGTTTTCGCGCGTGTTCCGCTGGCCGCGCGCGTTGCCGAAGCCGGAGCCCGGGCGCGAGGAGCGCCTCGCGCGTCTCCACGCTCGCGCGGCGGACGTCGGGCTGCTCACCTGTGGCGCGGCGTTCGGCGGCGTCGGCCTCTCGGCCTGCGTGAAGAGCGGTCGGGCAGCGGGGGCCGCCGCGAGCGGCGCGCTCGTCGCATGAGCCGGCGCGTGCGCACCTACAACGAGCTCGACGGCGCGGACCGCTCAGGCCTCGGCGCGCAAGTCGGTGCCCAGCGCGAGCGCGTGCGGGCGCGGCTCGCGAGCGTCGCCCGCGTGATCGCGGTGATGAGCGGCAAGGGCGGCGTCGGCAAGAGCTTCGTCACCGCGGCGCTCGCGACCGCGCTCGCCCGCCGTGGCCTGCGGGTCGGTGTGCTCGACGCCGACCTGCACGGCCCGACCACCGCACGAATGCTAGGCGCCCAGGGGCCGCTCGAGGTGACGGACGGAGGCGTGCGACCTGCGGTCGCGGCCGACGGCGTGCGCGTCATGTCGTCCGACCTGCTGCTGCCCGAGGACGCGCCGCTGTCGTGGCGCGAACCCACCGGCGACGGGTTCATCTGGCGCGGCACCCTGGAGGCCGGGATGCTGCGCGAGTTCCTGGCCGACGTCGCGTGGGGCGATCTCGACGTGCTGCTCGTGGACCTGCCGCCCGGGACCGAGCGGCTCTCGGCGCTGATGGAGTTCGTCCCGGGTCTCAGCGGGATCCTCGCGGTCACGATCCCGGCGGACGCGTCCAGGCGCGCTGTCGCGCGCGCGCTCGAGATGGCGAAACAACACGGTGCGAAGATCCTCGGCGTGATCGAGAACATGGCGGGCTACGCGTGCCCCTCGTGCGGCACGGTGGCGCCACTGTTCAAGGGCCAGGCGGCGAGGATGCTCTCGAGGGCCACCGGCGCGCCCGTGCTCGCGAGCATTCCGTTCGATCCCTCGCAGTCCGAGGCCGACGCCGGTCACATCAGGAGCGAGGGCGCGGCGGCCCAGGCGATCGCGCTCGTGGCCGATGCGCTGCAAGCGGAGCCGGCCCGCAAATGAAGTTTCTCTGCGTCGACTGCGACCAGCAGATGACGTTCGAGGAGCGCGCGCTCCCCGGCGACGGCACGCTCGCGGCCATGTTCAAGTGCCCCAAGTGCGGCCGCACCGTCGCGATGCTCACCAACCCGATGGAAACGCAGCTGGTATCCTCGCTCGGCGTCGAAATCGGCGGCCGCACCGTTCCCGCGCAGCCGATGGAGCAGGTGCGCAAGTCCGTCGAGGGCGCGAAGGAAGGCGCGTTCGCGGAGCCCGCGTCCAAGCCGGGCTCGCCGAGCTGGGACGCCGGAGCGACCGAACGCCTCTCGCGCGTGCCGTCGTTCGTGCGCGGCATGGTCAAACGCATCTACGCCGACTACGCCTCCGAGCGCGGCATCACGGTCATCACGACCGACGTGATGGACACCGCGCGCCGCGAGCTCGGACTCGAGGGCATGTAGGTGGAAATGGCCACGGAGCGGAAGGTCAAAGGCCTCGTGATCCGGATTGACCGCGACCTGTGCGTGGGCTTCGCCGACTGCATCAAGGCCGCGGCCGACGCGTTCGTCCTGGACGAAGCGGGGGTCGTGGTCTTCCTCAAGCCCGAGGCCGTGGAGCGCGACGCGCTGGTCGAGGCATGCGACGTCTGCCCGGTCGACGCGTTCACCGTATGGGACCAGTCGGGCGCGCAGATAGTCCCGAGCTAGCCGTCCGGGGCCGGGCGCTCGAGCTGCGCTACGGCCGCCGGATCGCGCTTTCCGCGCTCGACCTCGACGTCGCGGCGGGGGAGGTCGTGGGCGTGCTCGGGCCCAACGGGGCGGGCAAGACCTCGCTGCTGCGTCTGCTCGCCACCGGACGCCGGCCCGCCGCGGGCACGCTGATGCTGCTGGGCGAGGACGCGCGCCGCCCCACCGCCGCTCTGCGTCGCATGATCGGCGTGGCCGGAGACGAAGCCGTCCACGTGGACGCGCTCTCGGGCCGCGAGAACCTCGCCCTGTTCGCCCGCGCCGCAGGCCTGTCCCGCGCCGACGCCGCGCGCGCCGCCGAGTCGATGCTCGATCGCTTCCATCTTTCCCCCGACGCCGGGCGCCCCGTCGCCGAGTACTCGTTAGGCATGCGCCGCCGCCTGCTGCTGGCCGAGGCGCTGGCGCACGAGCCGCGTCTCCTGGTGCTCGACGAGCCGACGACCGGGCTCGATCCCGAAGGGCGCGAGGCCCTGCGCGAGGTGCTGAAGGAGCGCGCCGCCGCCGGCGCGGCCGTCGTGTGCGCCTCGAACGACGTCGCGGAGGTCGAGCGCCTCGCGGACCGTGTCATCTTTCTGCGCGGCGGTCGCAAGGTCCTGGAGGGCGCGACGCGCGAGCTCATCGAGGCCCTGGGCGACAAGCCGGTCGTGGAGATGCGGCGGCCCGATCTGGGTGACGTGTTCCGGCGCGCCACGGGCGAAGAGCTGGTCGCGTGAACACCGCCGTGTGGGCGCTGGAGTGGAGGCAGGCGGCGCGCCGGCGGCGCGTCATCGTATTGAGCGCCGGCGTTCCGTTGCTGCTCGTCCTGGTGGTCGCCCTGGGCGGCGCTCCCGCGCCGCATGCCGCGCTCGTCTACAGCGTGCTGTTCACCTTCTTCGGCACCTTCGGCGCCGCGATCCCGTGGGCGCGCGATGCCGAGCGCGGCCTGCTGCACCGGCTCGTTCTCGCCGGCCTCGCCATGCCGACCATCGCGGCGCAGCGCCTCGTGGCCT
>JBIOIA010000094.1:0-10034 GCA_044449445.1 Gemmatimonadales bacterium | reverse complement strand
TTCGCCGACTTGGCGGCGCGGGGCGTCTTTTTCGCGGTGTTCTTGGTCGGCGTGGGTGGCCGGCTCGTTTCTACCAAGGTGTTGGGGCGGCTGGCCAGCGGCGTGACCCGGATTGCGTTGGAGCACACGGACTACCTCGGCACCGACCTCCCGGGCATCGCGCGCGAAAAAGCGGCAATCGCCAAGCCGGGCGTCCCGTTCCTGACCACGGAGACCGATGCGGGGTTGCTGGAGGCGATGCGCGGGGAAGTCGAAAGCCGAAAGTCGAAAGTCGAACGGGTGGATCCGCGGCTGGCCGCAGGCCTGCGGCTGGGACTCCGCGGTCCGCACCAGGTGGCCAATGCGTCGCTGGCGCGGGCGCTCGCGGCCGCGTTGCCGCCGCCATTCCGGCCTTCCGCAGAGGCCGTGAAGGCGGGACTGGCGTCGGCTCGCATTCCCGGGCGGTTCGACCGGCGCGGGCCGTGGCTGTTCGACGTGGCCCACAACCCGGACGGCGTGCGGGCGCTGGCGGCAGCCTTGCGGGCCGAGCCTCCGGCGCGGCCGCTCGCCTGCGTGATGGCGGTGCTGAAGGACAAGGCCTGGCCCGAGATGCTGGATCTCCTGGCCCCGCTCGTGGACGAGCTGGTGCTCACGCGCTCGCTCAGCGCCCCGGCCGAGCGCGCCTGGGACCTGGCCGAAGTCGCCGCCTGGTGCAAGAGGAAAGGCCATGCGATCCGGATCGAGCCGGACCTCGCGAGGGCACTTCAGACCGCGCGATCCCCCGGCGGGAGCGTCCTCGTCACCGGCTCATTCCACACCGTCGGCGACGCGATGGCGCGGCTTCCCGGCTTCTCGCCGCTCGGCTAGTCCGCTAGATTTGGCCATGCGGTTTGCCGCCCTGCCGGGATTTCGCGATGTATTTCCCGACGCCCATGCGCGGCGAGCGCGGATCTTCGCCGCGTGGCGTTCGGTCGCGGCGCGCTACGGGTTCGAGGAGTACGACGGCCCGCCGCTCGAATCGGTCGAGTTGTACACGTCCAAGAGCGGCGACGAGATCGTCGGCCAGCTGTACGCCTTCACGGACAAGGGCGGGCGCGAGGTCGCGCTGCGGCCGGAGATGACGCCGACGCTCGCGCGCATGGTGGCGCAGCACGCGAGCGCGCTGAAGAAACCGATCCGCTGGTTCAGCATGCCCCAGCTGTTCCGCTACGAGCGGCAGCAGCGCGGCCGGCTGCGCGAACACTTCCAGCTGAACATGGACATCATCGGCGAGAGCGGCCCGGCCGCGGATGCCGAGGTCATCGCGGCGGCGATCGACATCGTGCGCGCGCTGGGCTTCAGCTCGAAGGACGTTCGCGTGCGCGTCAGCGACCGGCGGGTTCTCGCGGCGGCGCTCTGCGAGGGGATGGGTGTCCTCGAGAGCGAGCTGCCGGGCGTGCTCGGGGCGTTCGACAAGTACGAACGCTCGAAGGAGGCGGCCGAGAAGGCCATTGCCGCGGTGGTGGGCGAAGAGGGGCGTGCGCACCGCGTGCGCGAGTTCGCCGCCGCGCTGGGCGACACGCGCTCGCTGCTCGATCAGCCGGCGGCCGTGCACCTCAAGCAGTGTCTGTCGCATCTCGAAGCGATGGGCCTGGCCGACTTCGTGGACGTGGACTTCCGCGTGGTGCGCGGCCTGGCCTACTACACGGGCATCGTCTTCGAGCTGTTCGACGCGGGCAAGAGCCTGCGTGCCATCTGCGGCGGCGGGCGCTACGACACGCTGCTCCAGCAGCTCGGGGGCGTGGACCTGCCCATGGTCGGCTTCGGCATGGGTGACGTCGTCCTGGGTGAGCTGCTCGAGACGCGCGATGGGCCGCCCGTTGCGGGACCCTCGGCGGACCTGTTCGTCGTCACGGTGGGAGACGAGGACAGCTTCGCCGCGCTGGGCATCGTCCACGGCCTGCGCGAGCGGGGGCTGCGCGTCGAGTACGCGCTGAGGCGCATGACGGTGGGCAAGCAGCTGGACCTCGCCGCGGCCAGGGGCGCGCGGCATGCGATCATCATCGGTCCGGATGAGCGCGCGGCGGGAGAAGCCGTGGTGCGTTCACTCGACGGGAAAGGGAAGGAAGCGCGGGTGAAGGTCTCGGACCTTACGACGAGCTACGTGTTCCATGGCTGAGGGCATCACTCCCCGGGCCAAGGACTTCAGCGCCTGGTACAACGAAGCGATCATGCGCGCCGAGCTTGCGGATTACTCGCAGGTGCGGGGCTGCATGGTCATCCGGCCGAACGGCTATGCCATCTGGGAGCTGATGCAGCGCGCCCTGGACGACATGTTCAAGGAGACCGGGCACCGCAACGCGTACTTCCCCCTGTTCATCCCGCAGTCGTTCCTCCAGAAGGAGGCCGAGCACGTCGAGGGCTTCGCCCCCGAAGTGGCGGTGGTCACGCGGGCGGGCGGCAAGGAGCTGGAGGAGCCGCTGGTCGTGCGGCCCACGTCCGAGACGATCATCTACGCGTCGTTCGCGAAGTGGATCCAGTCGTACCGCGACCTGCCGATGCTCATCAACCAGTGGTGCAACATCGTCCGGTGGGAGATGCGCACGCGCCTGTTCCTCAGGACGACGGAGTTCCTGTGGCAGGAGGGGCACACCGCGCACGCGACCCACGACGACGCGCAGAACGAGACGCAGCTGATTCTCGGCATCTACCGGCGCTTCGCCGAGGAGTGGATGGCGATGCCGGTGATCACCGGCATGAAGACCGACGCGGAGAAGTTCGCCGGCGCGCTGCGCACCTACGCGATCGAAGCGCTGATGCAGGACAACAAGTCGCTCCAGGCCGGGACGTCCCACCACCTCGGCCAGAACTTCGCCAAGGCGTTCGGCGTGCAGTACCAGACGGCGGCCGGCGGACTCGACTATGTGTGGAGCACGTCGTGGGGCGTCTCGACCCGCCTGATCGGCGGCGTGATCATGACCCACGGCGACGACGCGGGGATCATCCTCCCGCCGAAACTCGCGCCAATCCAGGTCGTGTTCGTGCCGATCTACCGGGCGGATGCCGAGAGGACAGCGGTGATGGAGGTGTGCACGAAGGCGGCGGCGGAGCTGAAGGCGGCCGGCATACGCGTCGAAGTGGACACGCGCGACATGAAGCCGGGCGCCAAGTACTACGAGCACGAGGGGCGCGGCGTGCCGCTGCGGCTCGAGATCGGTCCGCGCGACGTGGCGTCCGGACAGGTGACCGCCGCGCGCCGCACCGGCGGCAAGTCGCCGCTGCCGCTGAACGCGCTCGCGTTCGAGGTGGGCAAGGCGCTGGAGGCGATCCAGAAGGACCTGTTCGAGGCCGCTCGCAAGCGCCGCGAGGAGAACTCGCGCCGCGCGACGTCGAAGCAGGAGTTCATCGACATCATGGCCGGTCCGGGCGGCTTCGTGTACGGCGGCTTCTGCGGCGACCCAAGGGTGGAGCAGGAGATAAAGAACGAGACGAAAGCGACCATCCGGGTGATTCCCGACCAGGAGTTCCAGTCGCCCGAGACGCCGAAGACCTGTGTCTGGAGCGGCAAGCCGGCGAAGTACGAGGCGGTGTGGGCCAAGGCGTACTGACGCTCGAGGGAGTCGGCCTCGCGCGGGTGGCCGAGGCCGTGGGAACGCCGGTCTATGTGTACAGCGCCGCTTCGATCCGGTCCCGGTACGCCGCCCTCGATGCGGCGCTCGCGCCGGTCCCGCACCGCATCCATTACTCCGTGAAGGCCAACGGGAACCTCGCGATCCTCGCGCTGCTCCGCGCGCTCGGCTCCGGCGTGGACATCGTCTCCTCGGGCGAGCTGGCGCGCTCGCTCACGGCGGGCTTCGCGGGCCGGGACGTGGTCTTCGCGGGTGTGGGCAAGACGGCCGAGGAGATGCGCGCGGCGCTGGATGCCGGCGTCGGGTGCATCAACGTCGAGTCCGAGGAGGAGATGGACACGCTCGCCGAGCTGGCGCGCGCGGCGGGCAAGGCGGCGCGGATCGCCATCCGCGTCAATCCCGAGGTGCTCGTAGACACGCACCCTTATACGACGACCGGCTCCAAGGGCAAGAAGTTCGGAGTGCCCTACGACGAAGCCGAGCCGCTGGCGCTGCGTGCCGTGAAGACGCGCGGCCTCGTTCTGGTCGGCATGGCGATGCACATCGGCTCGGGCGTGACGGCGACCGAGCCGTTCGTCGAGGCGGTGGTGAAGTTGCTCGAGGTCGTCGCCGCGGTGCGGGGCGCCGGCGTGGGCTCGCTCGAGACGCTGGACATCGGCGGCGGCCTCGGCATCAGGTACCGGGACACCGACCGGCCGCTCGACGTCATGGCCTACGCCGACGCGATCCTGCCGCACGTGGCTCCCTCGCGCCTGACGCTGGTCGTCGAGCCCGGGCGCTTCCTGGTCGGCGAGGCGGGGCTGCTGCTGACGCGCGTGTTGTACCGCAAGAAGTCCGGCGGGCGGATGATCGCGGTGGTGGACGCCGGCATGACCGATCTCATCCGGCCGAGCCACTATCAGGCCTGGCACGAGATCGATGTGGACGGTGCCGATGGACGGCCGCGCGTCTCGTACGACGTGGTGGGGCCGATCTGCGAGAGCGGCGATTTCTTCGCCTTGGGCCGTGACCTGCCGGAGCTGAAGCAGGGCGACCTGATGGTGGTGCGCGGCGCCGGCGCCTACGGCTTCGTGATGACCTCGACGTACAACGCCCGCCCGCGTCCGCCGGAGGTGCTGGTGGACGGCGAGCGGTATGCGGTCATTCGCGAGCGAGAGAACCCGCAGGACCTGATGCAGGGCGAGACGCTCCAGCCCAATTGGGTCGCCCTCCCGCAGCCGGCGCGGGCAGGCAAGCGCTCGGGCGCGGCATGAACGAAGCACAGCGCGTCCTCATCATCGACTTCGGCTCGCAGTTCACGCAGCTGATCGCGCGGCGCGTGCGCGAGGCGCACGTCTACAGCGAGATCCATCCGCCGCACAAGGGCGCGGACTGGATCCGCTCGTTTCGCCCCTCCGGCATCATTCTCTCGGGCGGCCCGAACTCGGTGTACGACGAGGGCGCCCCCACGGTGGACAAGGCCGTGTTCGATCTCGGCGTCCCGGTGCTCGGCGTGTGCTATGGGATGCAGCTGATGGCGCATCTCACCGGAGGCAAGGTCGCGCCCTCCGGCGAGAAGGAGTACGGTCGGGCCGAGATCGAGATCACGGGCGAGGGCGCGCTGTTCGCGGGCTTCGCGCCGGGAACGCACACCACCGTCTGGGCGTCGCACGGCGACCGCGTCGAGCTGGCCGCCGAGTCCTTCGACGTGCTGGCGAAGAGCCCCAACGCGCCCGTCGCGGCGTTCCGGCATCGCTCGCGCCCGCTGTTCGGCGTGCAGTTCCATCCCGAGGTGGCGCACACGCCGCGGGGCGCGGAGATCATCCACAACTTCCTGTTCCGGATCTGCAACGCGAAGCCGACGTGGACGCCGGGGCACTTCATCGAGCAGGAGGTCGCCCGAGTCAGGGATCTGGTACAGCAGCGCCGGGCGATTTGCGGCCTGTCGGGCGGGGTGGACTCCGCCGTGGCGGCGGCGCTCGTCTATCGCGCCATCGGCGATCGGCTCACCTGCATCTTCGTGGACCATGGACTGCTGCGCGCCAACGAGCGCGACCAGGTTGAGCGCACATTCCGCTCGGAGCTGGGCGCCGACCTGCGCGTGGTGGACGCCTCGCGCCAGTTCCTCGATCAGCTCGCCGGCATCGAGGAGCCGGAGGAGAAGCGCCGACGCATCGGTCACACGTTCATCGACGTGTTCGAGGAGGCGGCCCGCGGCGTCGGCACGGACGTGGGCTACCTGGTGCAGGGGACGCTCTATCCCGACGTGATCGAGAGTTTCTCGCCGCGCGGTGGACCGTCGGTCACGATCAAGACGCACCACAACGTCGGCGGGCTCAGGCCCAACCTGCCGTTCGCCCTCATCGAGCCGCTGCGCGAGCTGTTCAAGGACGAGGTCAGGCAGGTGGGGCGCGAGCTGGGACTGCCGGAGGAGATCGTGCGCCGCCACCCGTTCCCCGGGCCGGGCCTGGCCGTGCGGATCCTGGGGCCCGTGACCGCGGAGCGGGTGACCACGCTCCAGCAGGCCGACGCGATCTACCTGGACGAGATCCGCGAGGCGGGGCTGTACGACCAGATCTGGCAGGCCTTCGCCATCCTGCTGCCGGTGCGTTCCGTAGGCGTGCAGGGCGACTTCCGCACCTACGCCAACGTCGTCGCGCTGCGGGCGGTGACCAGCCTCGACGGGATGACGGCGGACTGGTATCCGTTCCCGCACGACGTGCTGGGGAGAATTGCGACGCGGATCACGAACGAGGTGCGGGGCGTCAACCGGGTGGTCTACGACGTGAGCAGCAAGCCGCCGTCGACCATCGAGTGGGAATAGCTACAGGCCTTTTTCCTCGATCAGCTGCAGGAACTCCGAGGGCTCCTTGATTTCGAGGAGCCGCCGCGGCACGTCCTCCTCCTTGGCGAACTGCGCGATCTTGCCGAGCACCGGCAGGTACTGGTTCGAGACCTCGAGGGGCGGGGCGACGATCAGGAAGAAGAACATCGCCGGCTGGCCGTCGATGGACTTGTAGTCCACGCCCGCCGCCTTGCGGCCGAACGCGACCCGCAGCTTGCTGACCACCAGCGAGCGGGAGTGCGGGATCGCGATCCCGCGACCGATGCCCGTCGAGCCCAGCTCCTCGCGCCGCTTCAGCATCTTGAACAGCATGCCCTCGCTGCGCTCGTCGAGCTGGAGCAGACGGATCAGCTCCTGGAGGACGTCGTCCTTGGTCTCGCCCTTGAGATCGAGCGATACCGCTTCGGGGGAAAAGAACTCTCGAAGGTGCATGGCCCAAAGTAGGGGCGCCGCAGCGCTCGGTCAAACCGGCGTTGCCGGTCTCCGGGGCCCTGTTTAGCTTGCCGACCATGCGGCTCCCGTACCCGACCGGCGAACACGCCGTCCCGCTTTTCCTGGCACCGATGGCGGGCGTGTCCGAGCGCCCGTATCGCCTGCTGTGCCGGCGTTACGGGGCCGACGTCGTCGTGTCCGAGTTCCTCTCGGCCGAGGGTCTGCGGCGCCAGAATGCGCGCACGGTCGAGATGGCCGGCTTCGAGGCCGGCGAGCGGCCGATCGGGATCCAGATCTTCGGCGCCGAGCCCGCGGCCATGGCCGAAGCGGCGGCGCTGGTCACGGAGTGGTTCCAGCCCGAGTTCGTGGACATCAATTTCGGCTGCCCGGTCAAGAAAGTCGTGCGGCGCAACGGCGGCTCCGGGTGCCTCAGGGACCTTTCGCTGGTGCAGGCGATCATCCGCGCCGTGGCCGCGGTGACGCCGCTGCCGGTGACCGTGAAGATTCGCTCCGGCTGGGACGACACCTCGCGGGATCCGGTCGGGATCGCGCTGCGCTGCCAGGACGCGGGAGCGAAGGCGCTGACGCTCCACGCCCGTAGCCGCACCCAGATGTTCTCGGGGAGCGCCGACTGGGACGAGATCGCGCGCGTCGTGGAGCGGCTCGAGATCCCGGTCATCGGAAACGGCGACATCACGGGCCCGGAGGACGTGGTGCGGATGCGCGATCACACCGGCTGTGCCGGCGTGATGATCGCGCGCGGCAGCTTCGGCAATCCGTGGATCTTCCGCCAGGCGCGCGCGCTGCTCGAGGGCGCGCCCAAGGGCGCGGATCCCACGCCGGCGGAGCGGCTCGCGACGGCGCTGGAGCACGCGCGGCTCACGCTCCAGCTCGAGGGCGATTCGCCCCGCGCGGCGCGCGAGTTCCGCAAGCACCTCGGCTGGTACACCCGAGGGATGCCCGGCAGCGCGGCGCTGCGCGAACGGCTCCAGCAGGTGGAGAGCCTGGCCGACGTCGAAGCGCTGTTCGCGTCCTACCTGGAGCGGAGCGAGGTGTCGCTCGCCGGGGTGTGAGCGGCGCCCTCTGGTTCCTCGCCGGCGCGCTGGTTGGCGCCCTCATCACATTCCTGATCGCCCGCCGCCGGCGCGTTTCCACGCCGGAACCGACGGCGTTGCCGCCCTTTCCGGAAGAGATCCTCGGCTCCGATACGGCGACCCACCTCGCCTCCAGCCTCGTCACCGACTCGACGTTCGAGCCGCTCGCGCTCGTCCTGGTCGAACGGTGCACGGCGCGCGCGGGCCTGCCGGCGGCGCTGGTGATGCGCGAGAAGCCCGGCGGTCCCGCGGCCATCACGACCGTGGCGAGCGGGCTCGATCCGAGGCTGGTCGGCGTGCCGGTTGACCTGCTTTCGACCGCGGGGCGCGCGCTCACCGAGGGCATTCCGGTGGTCGGTTCCCCGGAGGAGCGGGTCGTGGACCGCTCGCGCGGCGACCGGCGCCGCGGCCAGGGCGGCGGGATCGCGGTCCCGATCTCGCAGGGCGGCCGCGTGTACGGCGCCGTGCTCACCTTCGGCACGCCATCATCGGGCGCGGCGACCGCCGTGGAGGGGCTCGCGGAGGAGGTGCGGAAGTTCGCTCCGGTGATCATTCCCGCGTTCGCCGCGGTCGCGGCCGGACGGCGCGCCGAGACCGACGACCTGACCCAGCTGGCCAATCGCCGCGGCCTGAATGCAGCCATGGCGCGTTCGGGCAACCCGGGCCGCGCGGCACTCGTCGTCATCGACCTCGATCACTTCAAGTCGGTCAACGACACGCACGGTCACCAGGCCGGCGACGCGGCGCTGAAGCAGGTGGCGCGGGTGCTGCGCGAGACGATCCGGCCGCGCGACACGGCGGCGCGCATCGGCGGGGAGGAATTCGCGATCTGGCTGCCGGGTGCGGACCTCGAGGCGGGCCGGGAGGTGGCCGAGCGGGTGCGTGCGACGGTCGCGGCATCGCCGCTCCGTCACGCCGGCAGCGAGCAGCTGCTCACGGTCTCCTGCGGCGTGGCGGCCTACCCCAAGCCGATCCGTCCGCTCGAGAACCTCATGGGCGCCGCAGATGCGGCGCTGTACGCGGCGAAGCGCGCCGGCCGCAACAAGGTCGTGGCGAGCATGGACCCCGCTGGGTAGACTTCGGTGATTGCTCCAGGGGGCGTCCTGGATTCGACGGGTGTCGTGGGGCGGTCGCAGCGTGCCGAGGTCCTCGGGTCCTCGTTAAACCTCCGGGAACGCTTCAAATGCCAACGCGGACTTCGCGCTGGCGGCGTAAGACCTAAACAGTCTTGCGCTCCTGCCCGGAAGGGAGCCCGCCTGAGGCGCCGCCCGGGTATCGAAAAGTCAGGCTGGTCGTGCGTGGCGCCACGGCGCGCGCGGCGAGATTTCACCGGGGCTCGACCGTCCGAAGGATTCCTGCACACCGGCGGATGGTGACGGCCTGAATTGCAGGATACGCACGTAGACGCGGTCGCGGATCGGTGCTCGGACCGGGGTTCGATTCCCCGCGCCTCCACCTGAAGACAGCTCAAAGTCGAAAGCTGAAAGCTGAAAGCTGAGGGCTGAACGCAGCTTTCAGCTTTCAGCTTTTGACTTTCGACTGTCACTGGCCCTACCTTCGATCCCGTCTCCAACCCGGGTTCCCATGTCCCAGCCGACGCCAGCCTCGACGCCAGTCCCCGCGCCGCCCTCCGGCGGCATACCGATCGTGACCGATGCCGTGCGCCTGCTCCGGGTGCTGATCAGCCCGGGTGCGGTGTTCGCGGAGATCCAGGAGCGGCCGACGTTCTGGGTCCCGTATGGCATCATCGTGGTCTTCAACGCAGTGCTCAGCTATCTCCAGCGGCCCTACCAGCAGCGGATCGCACAGCTGATGACCGAGCGGGCCGGCCGGCCGTTCACCGAGTCGAGTGCGATCGGAACAGCGGTCAGCGTGGTGCTCTCGGGGGCGCTGGCCCCGCTGATCCTGTGCGCGATCGTCGGCGGGGTGCTGTACGTGCTGGTGTCGATGTTCGGCGGCCAGACCACGTTCAAGAAGATGGCGACGGTCTCCATCTTCACGTGGCCCGTGACGCTGCTGCAGCTGGTCGTGACGTGGTTCGTGCTCAACAGCCGCGGCGTGGGCGCGATCAACGGCCCGCAGGACTTGTTCGTGTCG
>JBIOIA010000093.1:0-10148 GCA_044449445.1 Gemmatimonadales bacterium | reverse complement strand
CTCCCGCAGGGTCGCCGCTGCGGAGAGTGCGTTCGACGAGTTCGTCCTGCGCGCTCCCGTCGAGGCGGCGAGCGGGGCGGCGGCAACCACGGCCAGCGCGAGCGACAGCACGGTACGACGACTCATGGCGACAGCTCCTGTCGAGGAAACCAATGACGACGGCTTCAGTCGGGGTTCGCGTGCAGAATGGGGGGAGCCGCTACAACGCAGGGTGAACCCTCGATGAAGGATTCGTCACATTGCGGGTCCGGCCGGCCTGCCCCAACCTTAGACCGTATACCACATATGCTCGACCCTGGATCCATCCTCGCCATCCTGGCCTCGACGCTCCTCGCCCCGGGGCCCGGCGGCCGCCCTGCCGACTCCACCGCAGCCTTCATGGGGCGCGGTGTCTCGCACGAGCTCGCCGAGCATCGCGCGCGGACGATCAGCGACGTCCGCTATGCCCTGACGCTCAATGTCGCGTCGCTCGACAGCGCCGTCGGGAGCGTCGTGGTGGAGTTCCGGCGCTCGGACGGCGGCGACGTGATTCTCGACTTCCGCGGCCGGCGCCTGGTCAGCGCGTCCGCCAACGACCGGCCGCTGCCTCCATCCGAATTCAACGGCGCGCACGTTCACGTGCCGGCGACGATGCTCCGCCCCGGCGAGAATTCGCTCGCGCTGTCGTTCGTCGCCGATATCGCGCCGAGCGGCGCGAGCGTCATCCGCTTCCACGACCAGTCCGACAACAGCGACTACCTGTACACCCTTCTCGTGCCCGCCGACGCCAACCAGCTGTTCCCGTGCTTCGACCAGCCCGACCTCAAGGCGCGCGTGTCGCTGCGATTGTACACGCGACCCGACTGGATGGCTGTGGCGAACGGCGCCGAGAGCACGACGTTCACGGACGCGGGCGTGACGCTCCACGAGTTCAACGAAACGCGTCCGATCAGCACGTACCTGATCGCGTTCGCCGCCGGCCCGTGGGTCACCGCGAGCGCGAGCGACAGCGGTGAGAGCGGCGCGCGCACGATCACCGCCTACGTGCGCCGCTCCAGGGCGCGCGAGGCCGACCTGGACACGCTGCTCAGGGCCAACCTGCGGGCTTTGCGGTGGATGGAGGGCTACTTCGGGCGGCCGTATCCGTTCGAGAAGTTCGCGTTCCTGCTCGCGCCCGCGTTCCCGTTCGGCGGCATGGAGCATCCGGGCGCGACGTTCTACAACGAGGACCGCTTCATCTTCCGCGAGCGGCCCACGCTGCCCCAGCGGCTCGGCCGGATGTCGGCGATCCTGCACGAGGTCGCGCACCAGTGGTTCGGCGACCTGGTGACGATGCGATGGTTCGACGACCTGTGGCTCAAGGAGGGCTTCGCGACCTACATGGCCGCGAAGGCCCAGGCCGATCTCGATTCGGCGAGCGGCGCATGGAAGACGTTCTTCCTCGCGAACAAGCCGGCGGCCTACGGCATCGACCAGACGGCGGGCACGACGCCGCTGTGGCAGTCGCTCGACAACCTCGACCAGGCCAAGAGCGCATACGGGGCGATCGTGTACAACAAGGCGCCCTCGGTGCTCAAGCAGCTCAACTACCTCGTGGGCGAGCAGGCCTTCCAGGCCGGCGTCCGCGCGTTTCTCGCCGCGCACGCCTACGGGAACGCGACGTGGCAGGACCTGCTCGGCGCGATCGCGGCCGTCGCGGGCCGCCCGCTGGTGAATTTCGGCGCGCAGTTCATGCTGCGGCCCGGCATGCCCGAGGTCGAGCAGCAGCTTGCCGTGCGCGGCGGCCGCATCGCGCGGCTCGCGCTCGTGCAGCATCCCGTGCAATCGCTGTCGGGACCCGGCCCGTGGCCGATGCGGACGCAGGTGCTGCTCGCCTGGGATGATCGCCCGACCACGCTGATCCCGGTCGAACTCGCCGGCCGGACGACCGAGGTGACGGAGGCGCGCGGACTTCCCGCGCCCGCGTTCGTGTTCGCGAACGCCGGCGATTACGGCTACATGCTGACCCGCCTCGACGCGGGCAGCGTACGCGCGCTCGAGCACGGCGCACTGGGCCGCGTGGACGACGCGTTCCTGCGCTCGATGCTGTGGGCCGCGCTGTGGGACGAGGTGCGCGCCGCGCGGATTGACCCCGCAGTATTCGCCCGGCTCGTGCTCGCCGAGCTGCCACGCGAGCCCGACGAGCAGATCGTGCCGCGGGTGCTCGGCCGCCTGCGGCGCGCGATGGGCGCGTACCTCGCCGGCGAGCGCCGCGCGGCGCTCCAGGAGGATGTCGAGCGGCTGCTGTGGGAGGGCGCCTCCGATCGCGGCCGGCCCTACGGCATCCGCAAGGCGTACCTCGACGCGTTCATCGATCTCGCGGGCACGAGCGACGCTCTCGCGCGGCTCGAGGCGCTGCTCGGCGCGGACTCCGCCGCGGGCGAGCCGCTGCGCGATCCGACTCGCTGGGACATCGTGCAGCGGCTGCTCGTCAAGGACGCGCCGGACGCCGACGCCCGCTTCGAGGCGCAGCGCTCGCGCGACGTGACGCCGGACGGGCGCCGTCGCGCGTTCACCGCCGGCGCGGCGCGCCGCTCCGCCGACGTGAAACGCGCCTACTTCACGCGCTACTTCGCCGACTCGACGCTCAACGAGGACTGGGCCTCGGGCAGCCTGGGCGCCTTCAACGCGCTCGACCACCAGGACTTCACGCTGCCGTGGCTCAGACCCGCGCTCGATTCGCTCCGCTTCATCCAGGCGCACCGGAGGATCTTCTTCCTCGGCGGCTGGCTCGGCGCATTCCTCGGCGGGCAGTCGAGCCCGGCCGCGCTGGCGACGGTGCGCCGTTTTCTCGCCGAGCATCCCGATCTCCCGCCGGACCTGACGCGCAAGGTGCTGGAGAACGCGGACGAGCTCGAGCGCACGGTGAGGATCCGCCGGCGCTGGGGGTGAGGCCCGCCGCAGCCCTGCTGCTCGCGCTGGTGCCGCTCGCCGCCGGCGCCGCATCGGCGCAGGCCCGTCGCGGCACCGTGAGCGTGGACACCACGCGCCGGCTCGCCGCGTTCGAGCCCGGCCGCGCGTGGGGCGCCGCGCTCGACGGCCACGACGCCGACGAGATCGCCGGCATCTACACGAGCGCCAACATCGCGGCCATGAACGGCGCGGGATTCGGCCCCGTCAGCTACCGGCTGCGCACCGAGCTGGCCATCGAGGCCTGGCACTGGAACCCCGAGGGAAGCTGGAGCGACCCGGCTCACCACCAGGGCTACTGGACCTCGAGCGATCGCGCGAGCCGCCCCATCGAGCGCTCGTACGGTTACCGCCTTCCGCGCCGCGGCCGCACCGTGGACGACGCGGACAACGACGGCTACTCGCGCATCGACGACGGCGACACGGCGTCGTTCTGGAAGAGCAATCCTTATCTCGATCCGCGCTTCACGGGCGAGAGCGAATCCGAGCACCCGCAGTGGGTCGTCGTGGACCTGGGCGCCCCGCGCGCCGTCAGCGCGGTGCGGCTCGTCTGGGGCGAGCCCCACGCGCGGCGCTACGAGCTCGACTGGTGGCAGGGGAACCAGGACGTTCCGATCGACCGCAACCCCCCGGGCCACTGGCAGCGATTCCCCTCGGGGACGAGGTCTTCCGGGCGCGGCGGCGACGTGCTGCTCGCGCTCGCCCCGCGCGCGGTCCGCACGAGGTTCGTGCGGCTCACCATGCTCGAGAGCTCGCATACGGCTCCTTCCGGCGCGAGCGATCCGCGCGACAGCCTGGGCTTCGCGTTGCGCGAGATGTTCGCAGGCACGCTGGACCGCCGCGGCCGGCTGCGCGACGCCATGCGGCACGGCGTGCACGCAAGCGAGCAGAGCGAGATCCTCGTCTCGTCCACCGATCCATGGCACAGGGAGAGCGACCGCGACACCTCGAGCGCCCAGCCCGGCTTCGACCTCGTCTTCGGGAGCGGTCTGACGCACGGCCTACCCGTGCTCGTGCCGGTGGCCGTGCTGTTCGACACGCCCGCCAACGCCGCGGCCGAGCTGCGCTACCTGCGCTCGCGCGGCTGGCCGGTGCCGCGCCTCGAGCTGGGCGAGGAGCCCGACGGCCAGCGCGTGAGCCCGGAGGACTTCGCCGCCCTCTACCTCCAGTTCGCGCGCGCGCTGCGCGCCGAGGACTCCACCGTTACGTTAGGCGGGCCGAGCTGGCAGAACCTGCTCGACGATGAGCTCGCGCTGTGGCCCGCGCGCGAGGACTCCGCGCGCGGCTCCTGGATCTCACGGTTTCTTGCCGCGCTGAGCTCGGCGCACGCCCCCTCGCACGCCTTCGGCTTCCTGTCCTTCGAGTGGTATCCGTTCGACGATCCGTGCGCGCCGACCGGGCCGTCGCTCGCGCGCGCGAGCGATCTGCTGTCCCGGGCGCTCGAGCGGCTGCGCCAGTCCGGCCTGCCCGACTCGATCCCGCGCATCCTGACGGAGTACGGCTACTCAGCCCACTCCGGGCCGGCGGAGGTGGACATCGCGAGCGGGCTGCTCAACGCCGACGTGCTCGCCGGGTTCATGGCGCACGGCGGGGGCGAGGCCTACGTGTATGGCTGGGAGCCCGGGTGGCTCGGGACCTGGAAGGGCTGCGGAGAGGACGGCAACAACCTGCTGTTCCTGGCGGATGAGCTGGGCGGCGTGCGGTTCCGCATGCCGGCGTATCACGCGGGGCGATTGCTCACGCGCGCGTGGGCCGACTCGACCGGCGGCGCGCACCAGATGTTCGCGGCGCGGCTCGCGCCGGCCAGGGGCGCGGGCGGCGCGGGGCTGGTGAGCACGTGGGCGCTGCGCCGGCCCGACGGGCGCTGGGCCCTGCTCCTCATCAACCGCGACCCGGACCATGCGTGGGACGTGGACGCGCGCCTGGGCGCCGGGCCGGAGGGTCGTCCGCTCGCGGGCCCGCTGGACGTCTGGCGCTACTCGCGCGCACAGTACCAGTGGAGTGGCCGCGGCGAGCACGGCCGGCCCGTGCGCGACGACCCGCCGGCGCACCGCACGTTCGCGGCCGTGCCGGGCCGGTTCGACCTTCCGCCCTACTCCATCACGGTGATCGTCGGGCGTTAGGCCCGGTGGCGCGATGCTATCGCGCCGTCGACCTGAGGAAGTGCAGGACCGCTTCGGCCTCCTCGCGGAAGCGATCGAAGCGCTCGCGGACGCGATCCATTTCGCCTTCGCGCCCCGCGGCCTCGAGCTCCTGGAGGACCGCCGCGAGCGCGTGGGCGCCGAGCTGCGCGGCGGAGGATTTGAACGCGTGGCCGAGGCGGGCCACCTCTGCGGTCTGCGACGAGGCGACGGCGCGCGTGATCGCGTCGATGCGCCGTGACGCGTTCTCCTGGAACGCGTCCAGGATGCCCTCGACGGCGTCGCCCGCCCCCGCCTCTTCCATTTCCCTGCGGAAGCCCTCGAGATCCACCGGCGGCGGCCCTTCCTCGCGCGGTTCCCGCTCCGCGGCCGCCGGAGCCGGGGAGGCGGTGCGGCTGCCCCAGCCCTCGGCGGCCGCGAACAGCTCCCAGGCCTTGAATGGCTTGGCGAGATACGCACTCATGCCGCACCCCAGGCAGCGTTCGCGCTCCTCCGGCAGCGCCTGCGCCGTGAGCGCGACGATCGGAAGGTCGTGGCAGGCGGGGAGCGCGCGGATGGCGCGCGTCGCATCGAGTCCATCCATCTCCGGCATCTGGATGTCCATCAGCACGACGTCGTAGCGGGTGCGCCCGACCCGATCCACGGCCTCCGCGCCGTTCGCTACGACGTCCACGCGATGGCCGCGCTTCCTCAGCATCGTGGCGGCGACTTCCTGGTTCACCGGGTTGTCCTCGGCGAGCAGGACGTAGAGCGCGCGTCGCGACTCGGCGATGCGGTGCCGCGTCACGACCTCGGCGGCCCCGGCGTCCGCGCCTTCCTCGCCGCCGAGCACGCCCGCGACCGCGTCGAGGAGGTCGGCGCGCGAGACGGGCTTGGTCAGGTAGCCTCGGATGCCCAGCTCGCGGCACCGCTGCGCGTCGCCGCGCTGCGCGGCGGAGGTCAGCATGAGCAGCCGCGTGGTGCGCAGCCCCGGGTCCGCGCGCACGTCCTGCGCGAGCTGGAAGCCGTCGCGCGAGGGCATCTGCGCGTCGAGGATGACGAGCGGGTAGGGCGCGCCCGTGCGGGCGGCCCGATGCAGCACACCGAGGCCTTCGTCGGCGCCGGTCGCCTCGTCCACGGAGACGCCGACCGCGGCGAGCATCTCGCGCACGATGCGACGGTTCGACGCGTTGTCGTCCACGATGAGCATGCGCAGCCCCGAGAGGCGCACCGCGCCGGGCGAGAGCAGCGGCGCGGGGAGCGACGCCTCGACCGGGAAGCCGACGACGAACGAGAACTCGCTGCCGCGCCCGATCTCGCTCTCGACCTGGAGCGTGCCCCCCATCATGCCGACCAGGCGGCTCGCGATCGTGAGGCCGAGCCCGGTGCCCCCGTACTTCCGCGTCATCGAGAGGTCGGCCTGATCGAACGGCTCGAAGATCGCGGTGCGCTTGTCCTCGGGGATGCCGATCCCCGTGTCGCGCACGGCGAACCGGACGCGCGCGGTGCCGTCCTCGACCGCAAGGCGTCGGACCGACACGAGCACCTCGCCCTCGCTCGTGAACTTGATGGCGTTGCCGACGAGATTGGTCAGCACCTGGCGCAGCCGCGTCGGGTCGCCGCGCACCCGCACCGGCACGCTGGTCCCCACGTCGGCCAGCAGCTCGAGCTTCTTCTCGCGCGCGCGAACGGCCAGCAGGCTCACCGTGGAGTCCACCAGTCGCGGCAGGTCGAAGGAGATCGTCTCGAGCTGGAGCCCCTCGGCTTCGATCTTCGACAGGTCGAGGATGTCGTTGAGCAGCGTCAGCAGCGACTCGCCGGAGCTCTCGATCAGGCCGAGCGAGCGGCGTTGCTCCCCCGTGAGGTCGCCGTCCAGCATCAGCTCGGCGAGGCCGAGGATCGCGTTGAGCGGCGTCCGGATCTCGTGGCTCATGTTGGCCAGGAACGAGCTGCGCATCTGCGCCACCCGCTCGGCCGCGTCCTTCGCCTCGCGGAGCACCGCGCGCGCGCGTATCTCGTCGCCGATGTCGTCGTACAGGACGAACAGCTCCTCCTCGCCCGCCCCCTCGACGCGCGCCGCCGACGCGCGGACCTGGACCAGCCGCCCGTCCTTGCGGCGGCGCTCGACCTCCGTCACCACCGTCTCGCCGCCGCGCACGGTGGCGTCCAATTGCGCCGCACCTTCGAGCTCGGTCGTGTGCACGATCAGGTCGTTCAACGTCCGGCCCCGCGCCTCCTCCGCCGAGTATCCGAACAGCGTCTCGAACCGCGGGTTCGCGTCGAGGATGCGCCCCGCGCCGTCCACGACGACCGTCGCGACCGGCGCGCTCTTGAACAGCGCGTCGAGATGGGCCTGCTCGCGCGCCGCGCGCTGCTCGCTCGCCGCGAGCCGCAGGTTGGTGCGCACCTGCTCCAGCAGGGTGACGTGGGCGCGCTGATGCAGCACGAGCATCGAAATGGCGAACAGCACCACCAGCACCAGCGCCACGCTGCGCGGCCGGTCCAGCGGCCCGATCACGATGCCGAAGGCGAGCGGTGTCAGCGAACTGAACAGGAAGGCACGGAACAGCGGCGTATCGGAGGCGAGCGTGGACGTCGCGGCCGCGACGAGCCCGCTCACGACGACCAGCAGCAGCGCGACGTCCTCGAACGGCAGGAACCGCTCGAAGACGGCCGCGCCCACGCCCCACACCAGGGCCAGCGCCGTGATCGAAACGGCGAAGGCGCGGCGCGCCGGCTCGTCGAACGCCTGCCGCGTGAGCCGGCGGCGCTGCACCGCGCGCGCGCCGACCGCCGCGATCAGCGCCACGGCCCAACCCGCCAGCACCGCGCGGGGAACGCTGCCCAGCACGAGCACCGCCACCGCGGCCGCGACGATCACGTGGAACAGCTCGGCGACCGGACCCTCGGCGACGATCCGCTCGCGGGACATCGCCATCATCCCGGCGCGCACCTGCTCCTTCGCGGGCGCGGCCGTAGCGCCGGACCGCCGCGGCGCGCCACCCGTGAGCGGGGCCGTCGCCGTGGCGGCGGAATCCGGGGTCGAATCGTTCGGGATCATGTCGGGGCTCCGTGGGCGAATGTGGCCCCACGTCCTCAAGTGCGTCAAGCAGTTGTATGCTTCACACGTGCGCTACGACTACGATTTCATCGTCATCGGATCCGGGTTCGGCGGCAGTGTCTCCGCGCTGCGACTCGCCGAGAAGGGCTACTCGGTCGCGGTGATCGAGATGGGCCGGCGCTGGACGCCGGATCTGCTGCCCAGGACCAACTGGGCGCTTTCGCGCTGGCTGTTCGCGCCTCGGCTGGGTCTCAACGGCTTCTTCTCGATGCGGCTGTTCCGGCACGTGATGGTGTTGCACGGCAACGCGGTCGGCGGCGGCTCGATCACCTACGCCAATACGCTGCTGGCGCCATCCGGATCGGTGTGGGACCAGGGCACGTGGGCCGGGATCGAAGACTGGCACCGCGTGATGCCGCAGCACTACGCGACCGCGCGCCGCATGCTCGGCGTCGTGACCAACCCGCTGTTCGGGCCGGCCGACTACAAGCTCAAGGCGATCGCCGAAACCTGTGGCGTCGGCCACACGTTCAATCCCACCGAAGTGGCCGTGTACTTCGGCGAGAAAGGCGACGCACCCGGCACGACGCACGCGGACCCGTACTTCGGCGGCGAGGGGCCGGAACGGAGCACCTGCATCGGCTGCGGCGGCTGCATGATCGGCTGTCGCCACGGCGCCAAGAACACGCTCGACCTCAACTACCTCCACCTCGCCGAGCGGAAGGGCGCCCGCGTGTTCCCCGAGACCCGCGTCGTGGACGTCCGACCGTTAGGCGGCTCGGCCGACGGTGCCGAGGGCTACGAGGTCACCAGCGTGCCCGCCGCGAGAATCCTCGGCGGCGGCCGGGCGCGCCTCGCCTGCCACGGCGTGGTGTTCGCCGCCAGCTCGCTCGGCACCCAGGACCTGCTGCTGCGCCTCAAGGACACCGGGGCGCTGCCGCAGCTCTCGAACGCGCTCGGGCGCAACGTGCGCACCAACGCCGAGTCGCTGATCGGCATCCGGTATCCGGGCGGCGAGGACCTCTCCACCGGGATCGCGATCGGCTCGGGGATCTACCTCGACGAGCACACCCATATCGAGGCAACACGATATCCGAAGGGCTCGGACGCGATGGGGTTCCTGCTCACGGTCCTGACGCGCGGCCGTCCCGGCTGGACGCGCATCGGCACGTGGCTCGGGACGCTGCTCAAGCTGATGCTGACGCGGCCCCTGGCGACACTGCGCACGCTCGTCCCGATCGGCTTCGCGAAGGAAACGCTGATCCTGCTGGTGATGCAGAACGTGGACGGGCGTCTCGGGATGCGGCTCCGCCGGCCGTGGTACTGGCCGTTCACCAAGACGCTCGCGACGACCGGCCAGCCGATCCCGACCTTCATCCCGGCCGCCAACGAACTCGCCATCAAGGGCGCGCAGGCGACCGGCGGCGTCGCGGCCACCTCGATCATCGAGATCCTGTTCAACATCCCGATGACCGCGCACTGCATGGGCGGCGCCGCGATGGCGCGTTCGAGCGAGGAAGGCGTGTGCGACGGGAAGAACCGTGTGTTCGGCTATCGCAACATGTACGTGTGCGACGGATCGATGATCGGCGCGAACCTGGGCGTCAATCCGTCGCTCACGATCACCGCGCTCACCGAGCACGCGATGAGCCACGTGCCGCCGGCCTCCGCCGGCGCATGGAGCTGAGCCCGACCTGACGGACTACTGGGGGCGCGCCACCCAGTCGTAGACCCGCTTGACCTCGGACCCTTCGCCGAAATTATCCTCGGTGCGCGTGCGCACCGTCAGCTTCGTCCGATCGCTCGAGCGCTCGTACGACTCCGTGACGGTCGTGCTCCCCATGCGCCGCTCGACCACGAACCGCTTGTCGTGCCAGTGACCGGCGACCTGCACTCTCCCGACTCCGGCCTGGGGAGGCAGCTCGACCACGCCGCCGTCGAAGAACAGCGTGAGCGGACTCCTGCCCTGCACCGTGAACGTCACCGTGCTGTCGGACTGCACGATGATGATCTGCTGTGGACCGCGCCCCATCAAACTG
>JBIOIA010000092.1:0-10234 GCA_044449445.1 Gemmatimonadales bacterium | reverse complement strand
TGGGGTGGCCGCCCACACCGGCTCGCGCGCCGGCTGGGGGGTGGGCGGGGAGGGGGGGGGGGGGCGGGGGGTTCGCGCCCCGCGGCGCGGCTACGGCGCCGCGTACCTCGCGGGAATGGACGCGGCGCTCGGGCGCTGGATCGTGATGGGGGACGCGGACGGCACCTACGATTTCGACGACGTGCCCGCGTTCGTCGCCAAGCTGAAGGGAGGGAACGACCTCGTCGTCGGGTCGCGGTTTGCCGGTACGATTCTGCCCGGCGCGATGCCGTGGCTGCATCGCTACATCGGCAACCCGGTCCTCACGGGCATCCTCGGCGTGTTCTTCGGCCAGCGCGTATCGGACGCGCATTGCGGCATGCGCGCGCTGACCCGCGAGGCCAACGAGCGGATGCGGCTGCGCACCACGGGCATGGAGTACGCGTCCGAGATGATCGCGATGGCGATCCGTTTGGGGCTCAAGGTCGCGGAGCTGCCGATCACCTACCGGCCGCGCGAGGGTGAGTCGAAGCTGCGCAGCTTCCGCGACGGCTGGCGGCACCTGCGCTTCATGCTGCTCCTCTCGCCGACCCCGCTGTTCCTCGCGCCCGGGCTGCTGATGATCGCGCTGGGCCTCGCGGGACTGGCGGTCCTGGCGCCGGGCCCGCTCAGGATCGGGGCGCTGACCTTCGACTTCCACTTCATGTTCGTCGCGAGCGCCCTGGCGATCCTCGGTGTGCAGCTGGTCGTCCTCGGCCTGGCCGCGAAGGCGTTCGCGCGCGCGGAACTGCACGTCAGCGACCGCTGGCTCGCGTTCCTGGACCGCTGGTTCACGCTCGAGCGCGGGTTGCTGATCGGTGTCGCCGTGCTGGCCGCCGGGATCGGCGTGAACGGATGGATCCTCTTCGACTGGCTCCGGGCCGGCCGCGGAACGCTGTTCGCGGTCAGGCCGGCCCTGGTCGGGCTCACGCTGCTGGTCGTCGGCGCACAGCTGGTGTTCGGCTCGTTCTTCATCAGTGTCGTGCGGGACGACGCGCGCGGATGAGCGCCGGAGCGAAGGTCAGTGCGATCATCCCGACTCTGAACGGCGCCCGTACACTTCCCCTGCTGCTGGACGGCCTCGAACGCGCCGGCTCCTGCATCCCCATTGAGATCATCGCGATCGATTCCGGCTCGGGCGACGCCACTGGCGAGTTGCTGCGGCGCGCCGGGGCGACCGTGCTCGACCTCGGCGGCCGTGCCTTTGGCCATGCCAGCGCGCGCAACCGCGCCGCGGCGCGCGCACGCGGTGACATTCTCCTCTTTCTCACGCAGGATGTCGCGCCCGCCGGCGAGGAATGGATCTCCGCGCTCGTCGCGGCGTTCGATGACGGCGCCACGGCGGGTGCGTTCGGCCGCCAGGTTCCGAGAGGCGCCTCCCCCGAGGAGGCCTTCCTGGTCTCCGCCAACTACGGCGAGCGACCCCGCACGCTCACCGCGGCGGCAGTGGATTCGTTCGGGCCGGGAGCGACGCTGTTCTCCACCGCGTTCGGCGCGATGCGGCGCGGCGCGTGGGAGCGCCATCCGCTGCCCGACGTCGTGATGAGCGAGGACCAGGCGTGGGCGAGGGACGTGCTGCGCGCCGGGATGACGATCCGTTATGTGCCCGAGGCCGCCGTGTATCACGGGCACCGCCTGTCGCTGATTCGCGCCTTCCGGCGCAACTTCGACAGCGGCTCCTCGCTCCAGCAGCTCGGCCTGACCGGCCGGGTGTGGAGCTCCGGTTTCGCCCACCTGCGCGGCGAACTGGCGTGGATCTCGGCCGAGCACGGCACGCGTGCCGTGCTGCACGCGCTGGTCTACGAGGCGGTGAGAATGAAGGGATTCCAGCTCGGCCGGCTGGAGCGGTGGATGCCGCGCGCGCTCGCGCGCGTCCTGGGCGAGGCCCCCCGCACCTAACGACGGATCAGCGCCATCGCCTCGCGGCGGTCCGCCGCGTCGAGACTCCCGTACCAGAACGTCAGGGCGAAGACCGTTGAGACGCCCACGAGCGCGAGCGCGGTTGCCGGCGCGCCCGGCGCAACGCGTCGCGCGATGACGGCGGCCGGGATTCCCGCGACCAGCGCGGGGATCAGGGCCGGCAGGAGGCTCTGCCTCGCGTACCCGCCGACGCTCACGCCCACGGCGCGGGCGGCGGCGCGCGGCGCGATCCACGCATTCGTGAGCATTCCTGAACACAAGGTGCCTAACGCTACGCCGAGGACGCCGAGGGGGCGGACCAGCGCGAGCGAAAGCGCGAGGTTGAGCGTCGCCTCCGCGGCGCCGCCGAGCGCGGCGGGGCGGTGCCGCCCGAGCCCGGTGAGGACCAGCGCCGCCGTGTGGATGGGCGCCGCGGTCAGCAGCATCGCGGCGAACGTCGCGAGCACGCCCGGTGGCACCGTCAGCGCGCCGCCCACCCACCAGTGCACCAGGCTGTCCCCGAATGCGGCGAGCACGATCGCCGCCAGGACCGCGCCGGCGAAACTGTAGCGCGTCGCGGCGAGATACGCGCGGCGGAGTCGCTCCTTCTCGTCCCGAACGTCCCACCGGGTGAAGAACGGCAGCAGCGCGTCGGTGCCGCTCCACAGCACCGCGAGCGCCAGCGACCACAGCTGGAACGCGACCGCGTACGGCGCCACGCTGCCCACGCCGAGGAACACGCTGATGATCACGTTGTCGGTGCCGGTCACGACGAGCGCCGCGATCTGCATGAGAAAGAACAGCGCCGCGGGCTTCGCGGTCGCGCGCAGCGTTGCCCGGCGCGCGAGGGCGAGCGAGATCCGGATTTCCGGGTGTCGGGCGCGCAGCAGCGCGAACGCCAGCACGCTGCCGACCAGCGAGGCCGCGAGCAGCGCGGCGAGCAGCTCGGCGAGGCCGCCGCCCGAGGTGAGCACGGCGAACGCGACCGCCAGCGTGAGGACCGTGCGCGCGCTGTTCACCAGGTTGGAGAGCGCGACGTCGCCCAGGCCGACCAGGAACGACTGGAACAGTCCCGCCGACAATCCGAGCGCCCAGCCGCCCACGACCAGCCGCCACGCGGGTCCGACGAGCGGGCCCAGGCCGGGCGGTACCACGAGGTGCGCGCTCACGAGGGGCGCCAGCGCCCAACCGGCGAGCGCGCCCACGCCGGCGATCACCAGGTGCAGCGCGAAGTAGGTCGAGACGAAGCCGCTCAGGGCTTCGCGGTCGCCCTTCGCCGCGTGGTCGGCGACGTAGCGCGGGACGGTGAGCGCGCTGCCGAACGTGAGCAGCGCGAAGTATCCGACGACCGACGTGAGGGTCGCGTAGAGGCCGTAGGCGTCGCGGCCGAGGCGACCGAGGAGCAGGGGAATGAGCAGGGCCTGGACCAGCCAGGTGACCGCGAGATTCAGATAGCCGCCGCGAATGCCCGACTTCAGGCCCGGCGCGGCGGAAGGGCCTGCGGGCGGCCGGGTCACGTCAGCCGCGGCGACCCCGGTAGTGCAGGCGAATCGTCTCGGCGATGCGGTCCAGGTCGTCGGTGGCGAGGTCGTTGTACATCGGCACGCACAGCACCCGCGCCGCCACGGTTTCGGTCACGGGCAACGGGCCGCGCGCGTGTCCCTTGTAGGCCCGCATGACGTGGGCGGGACGGAAGTAGCGCTTGGTCTGCACGCCGGCCTCCTTCAGTCTCGCCTCGAGTCCGTCGCGGTCCGTCGCGCACAGCAGCGCGAAGTCCTTGTAGGTCGTCCGATCCCTGGGATCGATGCGCTGGAACGAGATCTCGGCGACGCCGGCGAGGCGCTCGCGGTAGCGCGTGGCGAGCGCCGCGCGCTGCGCCACGGCCCGCTCGGCCGTCTGGACGGTGAGGGCGCCGAGGGCGGCGTGAAGCTCCGACAGCTTGCCGTTGAGGCCGGGCCAGCGCGTCTCGTAGTCGCCCAGGAACCCATAGCCGCGCAGGTACTCGATCCGCTCGATCAGCGCGTCGCTCGATGCCGCCACCAGTCCGCCCTCCGCCGACGTCACGAGCTTCGTTCCGCTGAACGAGAAAACCTCCAGATCCCCGAGCGTTCCGGCGGAGCGTCCGCGATAACGGCTGCCGAAGGCGTGCGCCGCGTCGTACACGATCGGGAGCTTGCGCGAGCCGGCCGCGGCGCGCAGGGCGTCCGCATCGCACGGGTTGCCGAACGTGTGGGTCGCCACGACCACGCTGGTCTTCCTGCCGGCGAGCCGGTCGATCTCGGAGGCCGGCACCGTGAGCGCGCCCTCGTCGATGTCCGCGAACACCGGGACGAGCCGGTTCCACAGCACGGCGTTGATGGTCGAGTTGAACGTGAACGAGGGCACGATCGCCTCGCTGCCCGCCGGCAGGTCGAGCGCGGCGAGCGCGAGGACCAGTCCCGTGTCGCCGCTCGCGACCGCCCGGACGCGCGGCGTGCCGATCAAGGCCTGCGAGCGCCGCTCGAACAGCTGCGCGAACGCGCCGAAGTTCGACAGCATCCGGCTGCTCCAGACCTGCTCGAGCAGCTTGACGTAGTCCTGGAGCGGGGGCAGCTCGGGGCGCGTGATCGGGATCATGTCCGCACGCCCTCGAGAATCAGCTGCGAGTCTTCCCGCGTTTCGAGCCTCGCCAGCTCGGCCACCGGGCTCTCGCCGAGGGCGCAGCGGCGGATCGTCGCGAAGCCGGCGTCGTTCATGCGCCGCCGCAGCTCCTCTTCGTCGTACAGGTACTGGTGACCCCACCAGCGCAACGACGTGTTGAGCATCTCGGCGCGCGTCCGGATGAACGCGTACTCCGGGAGCTTCAGCCAGGCCTGGTCGCGCCAGTCCCCGCGGTATCGCTCGACGACGTACGCGAGGTCCGGCGTCGCGATGCGCAGCACGCCGCCGGGCTCCAGCAGGCGGAACCAGTCGCGCAGGCACGCCTTCGCCTCGTCGACGGTGATGTGCTCCATCACGTGCTCGTGATAGATGAGCCGCGCCGCGCCGTCGGGCAGGGGAAGGCCGCGCGTGATGTCGAGCGTGAGGTCCGCCTGGCTCGTCTCGATGTCGACGTTCACCCAGCCCTCGAGGCGCACGGTGCCGCAGCCCAGGTGGAGCTTGAGGCCGTGCCGCGGGAGGCGGCGCAGCCGCAGCCATGTGAGCGGGCCCATCACGGGCCTTTGAGCGGCCTGGCGGGGACGCCGGCGGCGGTGACGCCGGCGGGAACGTCCCTGGTCACGACGGCGCCCGCACCGATCACCGCGCCCTTGCCGATGCGCACCCGCTCGATGATCACGGCGCCGGTCCCGACGAACACCTCGTCTTCGATGGTGACGCGGCCGCTCACGTGGACGCCCGGCGAGAGCGTCACCAGCCGGCCGATCGACACGTCGTGGCCGACGGTGCACGCGAGGTTGAGAATCGTGTGCGGCCCGACGTCGATCTGCGTCGTGAGAATGCAGTTGGCGCACACCACGCAGCCCTCGCGGATCGTGACCCACTGCGAGCGGTTCGCCGACGGATGGATCGCCGTGTCGAAGCCGAAGCCGAGCTTGGCCGCCTCGTCGATCAGGCGGCCGCGCGCGGCGCTGCCGATGGCTGCGATGAGTTTCGTGCCCTTGGGCAGCGAGCGCAGCTCCGACCAGTCCTTCACCGGCTTGTCGTTAACAACGCGCCCCGCTTCCGCATTCTCCTCCAGGAACCCGCCGACCTCGTCGCCACGCCCCGCGTTCAGGTACACGTTGAGCGTCTCGCGCGCGAAGCCACCGGCGCCGATGATCCAGACGTTGCCTACGCGCCCCATCGGCTGCGCTCCAGGTGGTGGACGGCGACGAGGCGCGGCAGGTGTGCGATCCTGACGCCTATCCACTTCATGCGCCGCCACAGGTTCCAGTCGCCCGGCTCGCCGAGCTTCCAGGCTGTCACGTCGTGCGGCATGAAGCGCAGGCCGGTCCAGTAGAACACCGCGGAGTGGCACACGTGGTCGCGGCGCAGCGGCAACGAGCCGACGTCGCGCCACTCGCCGGTCAGAAGCCGCATGCGCGCGATCCCGAACGCCATTTCCGCGCGCTCGCGGCGACCCGTCTCGAGCAGCGCTTCGACGTGATCCGGAGTGAACTCGTCGTCGTCGTCGAGCGGGGCAAGCCACTCGCCCTTCGCCTCGCCGAGGGCGTAATTCATGGGTGCGGCGCCCGCGACCATCCAGCGGGCGAACGGCTCGTCGGGGTACGTGCCGCGCTCCGGCAGGTTCACGAATCGGATCCTGGAATCGCCGAGGGCGCGGATGCGCTCGGCCGTGTCGTCGGTGCAGTGATCGCCGACCACCAGGACTTCGATGTGTGGGTAGGTCTGGGCGAGGACCGTCGGCAGCGTGCGCTCGCACAGGATGGCCGCCCGGTTCCACGTCGCGATGCGGACGGTGACCAGCGGCGTCCTGTTCCGGTCGAACAGCTGCGGGTAGATGGGATCGTTTCTTGCCTTGGCGAGTTGCGCTCGGTATTGATGAAGGACCGCGAGCTCCCGGAGCCACCAATGGGGCCGCCGAACGGTCCGAGCCAGGCGGTCCAGGCGTGCCGCCAAGGTATCCCGCCACGTGGGAAGGACGTCATGACGGTCAGGGCTCTCGGTCTCGATGGGGGCTATCCTAAGGTCGCACCGGCGTGCTGTCCAGCCGGAGCGCGGCGCGCATAGCGCTTGGCGCGCGTCAGCATCGTCATTCCCACCTGGAACGGCGCCGCCGTGCTGCGGGAATGCCTGCGCACGCTGGCGGCGCAGACGTTCACCGACTTCGAGGCCGTGGTCGTGGACAACGGCTCCACGGACGGCACGGGCGCGATGCTGGCCGCCGAGTTTCCGCGCGCGCGACTCATCCTTCTCGGCAGCAACAAGGGATTCGCCGCCGCCACGAATGCGGGGCTCCGGGCGGCCGAGGGCGAGATCCTGGTCTGCCTCAACAACGACGTCGAGGCCGAGCCGGGCTGGCTCGAGGCTCTGGTCCGGGTGCTCGATGAGCGGCCCGAGATCGGCTTCGTGGCCTGCAAGATGCTCAATGCGCACCATCCCGAGCTCATCGACGCGGCCGGTGACGCGATGAGCCTGCTGCCCTGGAACATCGGCCGCGGCCAGCCCGACGGGCCCGCGTTCGACCAGCCGCGCGAGCTCCTCAGCGCGTGCGCGGGCGCCGCCGCTTACCGGCGCGAGCTGTTCGAGCGCGTCGGATACTTCGACGAGGGCTTCTTCGCGTTCTTCGAGGACGTGGACATCGGGATCCGCGCGCAGCTCGCGGGATTCCGCTGCTGGTACGAACCCCGCGCCGTCGTGCGACATCGCTTCTCGACCACCGCGAGCCGCGCGCCCGAGGTCAAGATCTTCCTGCTGGTGCGCAACGGGCTCAAGCTGTTCTTCCAGACGATGCCGGCGCGGCGCGTAATCGGCTGGGGACCGGTCGTGCTGCTGTGGCCGTGGCTCGATCCGATCTTCTACGATCGGCCGTGGCGCGTCACGGTAAAGGCGTGGTTCGCGTTCTGGCTCAAAGTGCCGGAGGTGCTGCGCGAGCGCCGGCGCATCTATCGCCTGCGCACGGTGCCCGTGTCGAGGCTGATCTCCATGCTCGAGAGCCCGTGGGGCGACCTGGGCCGCGCGGCCCGGGCGCTGCCCAGGCGACTCGGCATGCTGATGAAGGGCGAGCACGCTTGAGCGAGCGCCGCCAAGTCGCCTCGATCGTCGCGCTCGCGATCCTCGTGCGCGCGGTACTTCTCGCCGTGCGCGGCGACTACCTCGTATACGACGAGGGATACTATCTGCTCCTCGCCCGGAGCCTGCGCGCCGGGCATGGCTTCGCGCTGAACGGCTTGCCCCACGTGGCCCTCTCGCCGCTCGAGCCGCTGCTCGTTGCGGCGCTGTCGCTGCTCGGCGCGGGCGGGATCTTCGCCTCGCGTCTCATCGCGGCGGTCAGCGGCGCGCTGCTGGTGCTGCCCGCGGCGTCGCTGGCGCGTCGCTGGTTCGGGCCGCGCGGCGCGCTGGTCACGGCGCTGTTCGTCGCGCTGTTCCCGGCGCTGATCGCATTCCTGCCGTTCTTTCCCGGCGAACGCTGGAATCTCTATTTCGGCAGCGAGCCGCTGTTTCTCGTCCTCGGAGTCGCTGCGATCGCGCTCGCGGCTCGGGCAGCGGACGGCGGCACGTCTCGCGCGTGGATCGCTGCCGGCGTGTGCGCCGGGCTCGCGTACTGCACGCGCCTCGAGGGGATCGTGCTGGCCGCCGCGCTCGCGGCCGCGACGGCGGCCCTGCTGCTGGTCAGGCGCCGCGCCAGGCTGCTGCCGCGAGCCGCCCTCGCCGTGGCCGCGGGCGCGCTGGTCGCACTGCCGTATCTCGTCTATCTCCATTCCGCCCTCGGCCGCTGGGCGTTGTCGGGACGGGTGCAGGCCGCCGCGTCCGAGGACGCGCCCGTGACGAGCGTCCCCGCCGCGGGAGCGACGAGCACCCAGGGCGGGAGCGAAGCGGTGCGTGCGTTCGTGTGGGGCGGCGATCGCGAAACACTGTGGCGTACGCTCTACGCGCTCGATGCGAGCGGCACGCGGATGGCGTCGCAGTACTGGGGCGTCGCGCGAGCGACGCGTCCCTCGGGCGGCCCTCCGCTGAGCGAGCCCACGGCCCGTGACACGATTGCCGCGCGAACCGGGGCCGCTGCGGGCGCGGGGACGCCGCCGCGGCGCGCGACCGCACCGCCGAGCGCGATGGGGACGTTGCTGCGCGGCATCGACATCGTCGTGCCGCTGTGGGTCGTGCTGCTTGCGATCTTCGGTGCATCGCGAGTGGCGGCGCGGCTGGACGCCGCGCTGTGGCTTGGCTCCGCGGCGGTGACGGCGCTCCTCCCGGCGCTGCTGGCCTACACCGAGCCGCGCGCGCTGCTGATACTCGCGCCGGTGGCGTGCATCCTGGCCGGCGGCGGCGCCGTGAGGCTGGGAGAGCTGCTCGAGCGCCGCGTGGGCCGCGAGGGCGCGTGGCGACTCGTGCCCGCAGCAGTGGCGCTGGTCCTGGCGGTCCCGACTACCCGCGATTTCGTGAGGTCATGGAACCAGGACACGCCGCTCCAGCAGCTGGCCGCGGCGCGCCGCGCGGTCGGCGAGTATCTCGGCGCGCACCTGCCGGCAGGCGCGCGGATCGTGAGCTGGCATCCGGCGATCGCGCTGTACGCCGGGCGGGATTGGCGCGTGCTGCCATACGACTCGTTCGACCGCATCGCGCGCTACGCGCAGGCCCAGTCGGCGGCGATCGTCGTGATGTCCAGGTTCGAGCCCTCGCCGCTCAGGAACCCGCCGCGGGCGTTCACCGCCGTGCTCCTCGACTCCGCTTCGGCGCCTCCCGGCGAGGAGGTGCGTCTCGATCCCGTGGACGAGACACCGCTGCTGTTCGTCGGGCGGCTCGCACGCGCGCCGTGAGGAGCACGCGCTGGCCGACGATCGCGCTGCCGGCCGCGGCGGTCCTGGTCGCGGCGTGGTCGGCCGTTCCGTTCTCGATCTGGTGGGACAACGCCGACCCGCGCTACTTCTCGGGCGAGTGGCAGCTGTGGGCCGCCGGGTCTGCCGTCGCGGCGCTGGCGGTGGCGCTCGCCCTCGCGCTCACGGGCGGCCGAGCCGATGCCATGCTGCTCGGGCTGTGGCGCCGCGTCATGACGGTCCCCTCCGGCTGGTTCGCGGGCGCGATGGCGGCGCTGCTCGCCGCGCTCGCCGTGGCCGTCACGCTGTACGTGTTCGCCTCCAACCCGCGCAACGTGGACGGCTTCGCGCAGCTGTTCCAGGCGCGGATGTTCCTGGCCGGGCGCGCCTGGATGCCTCCGCCGGCCGAGCTGGCGAACTTCGGCACGCTTCAGATGATCCTCGGTCCGGACAAGTGGTACGCGCAGTACCCGCCCGGCCAGTCGGCCGTGCTCGCGGCCGGCCTCGCGGCGGGCGCGTGGTGGCTGCTCAACCCGCTGCTCGCCGCACTTCTGGCCATCGCCTCCTATCGTGTTGCGCGCTGGTGCGCCGGCGAGGCGACCGCGCGCTTCACGTTGATCCTGATGTGCGCGTCGCCGTTCGTCGTCGCGATCGCAGGCAGCGAGATGAGCCACCTCGGTGCCGCTGCTCTGGCGATGGTCGCGGCCGCCGCCGCGACGCTTGCCACGGAGCGGCGGCCGCTCGCATTCGCCGCGCTCGCCGGGCTCGCGCTCGGACTCGAGACCAGTTTCCGCCCGCTCGACGCCGTCGCCGCCGCGGCGCCGGTCGGTGCGATCCTGTGGTGGTGGTGCGCGCCGCGGCGC
>JBIOIA010000091.1:0-10292 GCA_044449445.1 Gemmatimonadales bacterium | reverse complement strand
TCGACTTGAAGCGCCGCCAGACCATCCGCGATTCCTGGATCGCCTCGCGCTGCGGCTGGACCCCCTATGACGGCAAGACGGTGATCGGCTGGCCCGTCGGCACGATCGTGCGCGGCGCGCGGGCGAGCAGGACGGCGAGGAGCGCCGCGAACAGGTTGGCGAGCACCAGCAGTGGCCATGATTCCACGCTTCGGGTGCGCGTCAGCAGGACCGCCGTGTTGAACAGGATGTAGCCCAGGAACAGCCGGTCGACCGGGAGAACGCCACGCGTCGTTATCCGCCCGTCCGCCCGTCCGCCCGTCCGCCCGTCCGTCAGTCCAGCCACCCTTCCTTCTTGTACCACTCCGCCGTGAGGGCCATGCCGCCAACGACGTCATGCTCGGCCTTCCAGCCCAGCAGTCGCTCTGCCTTCGCGACCGATACGATGAAAGCGGGCGCGAGGAGCTCCGGCAGCTTGTCCACGTTGAGGGCCGAGCGGCGACCCTTGAGCCGGCCCACGCGGCTGACGGCCCACACGACTGGTGCCGCAAGGAATCCCGGCACGGGGATGATGAACGGGGACCTGCCCACCGCCTGGCCCGCCGCGCGCACGATGTCGCGGCTCAGGACGGTCTCCGGATGGGCCGCGTGCAGAATCTGGCCGAGTGCCTCGGTCCGGGTGCCCGCCAGCAGCAGCACCCGCACCAGGTCCTCGACGTAGATCAGCGAGAGCTGCTGACGGCCGGTGCCGATGACCGGGGCGATGCCGCGCCGCACGATCTTGAACAGGCGCAGGAATTCACGGTCGCGCGGGCCGTAGACGATGCTCGGCCGCACGACGCTCCACGGCAGGTGCGCGCCGCGCACGGTCAGTTCGCCGGCCAGCTTGCTGCGGCCATAGGCAGTCACGGGGCGGCACTCGGCGTCCTCGGCGAGGGCGGCGCCGCGGGGCGACGGCCCCAGTGCCGCCTGCGAAGAGACGTACACGAAGCGCTTGATGTCGGGCGCGGCGCGGCGCACGGCGTCCAGCAGGCGGCGCGTGCCCGCGTCGTTCACGGCGAAGAACTCGGCCTCGTCCTTGGCCGCTACGAGTCCCGCCGAGTGGTAGACGACCTCGACGCCTTCGAGCGCCGCGACCAGGCTGCGCTCGTTCTCGAGCGAGCCGTTGACCGGTGTCGCACCGAGCTCGCGCAGCGCGGCATGCTGGTCCGGCCGGCGCGCCAGCGCCAGCACCACGTCTCCGCGTGCCGCGAGCGCCCGGGCCACGTGGCTGCCCACGAACCCCGTGGCGCCCGTGACGAACGTCTTCACAGGGTCTTGTCGTACATCCGGAGTGTCTTGTAGGCGCGGAATCCCATCCGCTCCATGCCGTTCCTGATGGCGGCGTTGGTCTCGAGCAGCCAGCTCGCCTCGCCCCAGTAGTAGCCGAGCTTGTTGCCCTCGCGCCACGTCCACTCGTACATGAGCGCGTCGGCCCCGGTGCGCCGGTATTGGGGCAGAACGCCCAGGATCAGCGTGCGGGCCCGGCTGATCCGGCGGCGGTACCACAGGATCTTCAGCAGACCGAGGGGCAGCAGCCGGCCTGAGGGATTGTGCTTGAGCGCGACGTTGAAGTCGGGGATGGTCACGGCCATGCCGATCAGCTTGCCTTCGATCTCGGCGAACACCACCAGCTCCGGAACGACGACCGGCTTCAGCTGGTGCGCGAGGTGATCGATCTCGTGGTCGGTCATGGGAATGAAGCCCCAGTTCTTCTCCCACGCCGAGTTGTAGACCTCCTTGATCAGCGCGACTTCTTCGTCGAACCGCTTCATGTCCAGCGAGCGCAGCTTGATCTTGTACCGCTCGGCCATCTTGCGGGCGCCTTCGACGAGCCGCTGCGGCGGCGCGTGGCCGCTGCCCTCGTAGCACAGCAGGTCCACGGCCTTCGCGAAGCCCGCGCGCTCGACGAGCGGCTGATAGTAGCGCGGGTTGTGCGGGTTCATGATGCAGGGCGGCGTGTCGAAACCGTCCACCAGCAGGCCGCACTCGTCGTTGGTGCTCGGCGAGGCCGGGCCGCGCATCAGCGTGAGGCCCTGGCCCTTGAGCCATGCGGCGGCGGCGGCGAACAACGCGTCCGCGACGCCCTGGTCGTCCACGCACTCGAAGAAGCCGAAGAATCCGACGTGCTTCTCGTCCGGGTGGAACGCGCCATGCGCGTCGTTCCGGATCGCGCCGATGCGGCCGACCAGCGCGCCATCCCGCTCGGCGAGGAAGTACTCCGCCCGGGCGTGCTCGAAGAACGGGTTCTTCTTGGGGGAGAGCAGGGTTGCGATGTCCATGCGCAGCGGGGCGACCCACATGGGATCGCCCCGGTGCAGCCGGTACGGGAAGTCGATGAAGCGCTGGAGGTCGGCGTTGGTCCGGACGGGCCGGACCAAGGCCGGGGTCAGATGACCTCGAGCTCGCGGCCGATGGCCGCGAACTTGTCCAGCGCGAAGTCGATCTGCTCGGCGGTGTGCGTCGCCATCAGGCTCGCGCGGAGCCGGCACTGCGAGGGCGGCACGGCCGGCGGAACGACCGGGTTCGTGAACACGCCGGCGTCGAACAGCTTGCGCCAGAACACGAACGTCTTTTCCAGCGGCCCGATCAGCACCGGGATGATGGGCGTCACGGTGTGACCGATGTCGTACCCCAGTTTGCGCAGGCCCTGCTGGAGGCGCCGCGTGTTGTTCCACAGGCACTCGCGCCGCTCCGGCTCGTTGCGCAGGATCTCGAGCGCCGCGAGCACGCCCGCCGTGTTCGAGGCGGGGAGCGCCGCCGTGAAGATCATCGGGCGGGAATGGTGCTTGAGATAGTGGATGACGTATTCGTCGCCGGCCACGTAGCCGCCGATGGACGCCAGCGACTTCGAGAACGTGCCGACGATCAGGTCCAGGTCGGCCGTGACGCCGAAGTGGTCCGCCGTCCCGGCGCCCGTGGGCCCGAGCACGCCGACCGAGTGCGCGTCGTCCACGGCCAGGGCCGCGTTGTGCTTCTGCGCGACGGCGAGCAGCTTGGGCAGGTCGGCGATGTCGCCTTCCATGGAGAACACGCCGTCCACCACGATGAGCGCGCCCTTGGCCTTGTCGCTCTGGCCGAGCTTGCGGTCGAGCCCGGCGAGGTCGGCGTGATTGAACCGCACCACTTCGCCCTGCGACAGCTTGGCGCCGTCCACGATCGAGGCGTGATCGAGCTTGTCGAGAAAGACCGTCTCGCCGCGGCCGACCAGGCCTGAGACGAGCCCCAGGTTGGCCTGGTAGCCGGTCGAGAAGACGAGGCACGACTCCTTGCCGATGAACTCGGCCAGCGCGGCTTCGAGCTTCTCGTGCAGGTCGAGAGTACCATTCAGGAACCGGCTCCCGGTGCAACCGGAGCCGTACTTGTGGAGCGCCGCCTCGGCCGCTTCGAGCACCTTGGGATGATGCGTGAGGCCGAGGTAGTTGTTCGACCCCATCATGACCTTGGTCTTGCCGTCGATCTTGACGACGGTGTCCTCGGACTCCTGGATGGCGATGAAATACGGGTACAGGCCCATGGCCTGCACCTCGCGCGCCTTGGTGAAGTTCTTGCACTTTTCGAACAACTTGACGCGACGCTCAACCTGGGTCGGCGTGGACAACGTAATCTCCGCGGAAATGACAGTGAAAAGTTAGCTATGCTGCGGCCCGTTATCAAGTTACGTCGCCAGCTCGCGGCGCTGTTGCTGCTCGCGTTCGTGCCGTTCGTGGCGGCGCTCGCGCAGCAGCCGGTGCAGGTCGAGCGCCCGGTCCGCTACCACCTCACGCCGCTCGCGGACGGTGGCATCACGGTGGCGGGCGCCGCTCTCGCGGCGCTGCCCTCCGTGCTCGGCGGTCTCCCGGTCGCTTCGTGTCCCCCCCTGGGCGCGTGCGATCCGGCGAACCTGTGGGGCATCGACCGCGGCACGGTCGGTGTCGGCCGGAGTGATGGGCCGAGCAACGTGGCGCTGTACGCGACGGTCGCCGGATCGGCGCTGCTCGTTGCGGCGACCCGGCGCGGCGAGCCGGAGGCGACGCGGGCGGTGCTCGAGGACGCCGTCGTGATGGCGCAGACGGCGGCGATCGACGGTGCGCTCACGCAGTGGCTCAAGGTCGCCGTGCACCGGGCGCGCCCCGAGCGGTACACGGCGCAAGGCGCGACGTTCACCTCGATCGAGGACTCCCGGTCCTTCCCGTCCGGACATGCGAGCTTCGCGTTCGCGGCCGCGTCGGCCGCGGCCTCGATCCTCCACCGCCGCGGCGAGCTGCATCGCCACAGGATCGAGACCGCGCTGCTGTTCGCGGCCGCGGCGACCACGTCGGTCCTGAGAGTGAGCGCTCATCGCCACTTCCCGACCGACGTCGTCGCCGGCGCGGCGCTCGGCTCGGCCGTGGGATGGTTCATCCCGCAACTGCATCCGATAGACTAGGCTGCACTGATTCCTTAGCTTCCGACAATGTCATCGGCTCGGGCTTTCTGGCGGCCGGCCTGCTTCGTGACGCTCCTCGTCCTGGGCGCGTCCGCCTTCCCGTGCGGCCTCGCGGCGCAGCGACCCGAGCGCGAGTGGGAGCCCCGGGGTTTCGATTTCCGGCCCGATGGCGTGTGGCGTACGCGGGCACGGCGCGTCGCGACCACGCGCAGGCGTCTCATGGCGAGCCGCGACTTCTTCTCGCTCAACAGTCCGATCGAAAATGCGCGCGGCCTGCGCGCGCAGCTCAACGCGCCAGGGGCGGCCGGCTCGCCCGCGGCCGTGGGCGGCGTGCTGCGCGTGCCCGTGTTCCTGGTCCGGTTCAACAACACCGACACGACGACGCTCCGCGCACCGGCGCTGTACGACACCCTGCTCCTGGGCGCCGTGGCGCCCGCCGGCCGGGCGTACACGGTGCGGACGTTCTACGAGGAGATGTCGCACGGGCTGATGAGCGTGCAGGGCATCGTCATCGGATGGATCGCCCTCGACTCGTCGGACGCGTATTACGCCGGACCCGGCACGTGCGACGGCCTGTGCTTCTCGGCGCACATCGCGCAGTTGATCCAGGAGGCCGTGGCCAAGGCGCCGGCGAACATCGACTGGGGCCAGTTCGACAACGACGGGCCCGACGGCATCCCGAACTCCGGCGACGACGACGGCATCGTGGACCTGATCTGGCTGATCCAGCCGAAGCCGGGCGCGGAGTGTGGTTACTCGGGTGACATCTGGGCGCACCGCTTCTATTACAGCGCGTGGACGGGCACGACGCTGGCGACGGCCAGCACCTCGAATTCGGCGAGCCATCCCGGCAAGATCCAGATCGACAACTACACGATCCAGAGCGCCGTCGGCGGCGTCGTGAGCGGCCCGAACGGCTCGCCCGTCGCCGGGTGCGATCCCTCGCAGCCGATGCCGCCCGGCACGATCTCCCACGAGACCGGCCACGGCCTGGGGCTGCCGGACTTCTACGACACCAACCCGAACGACCAGGACAACTCCGAGGGCATCGGCGAGTGGGGACTGATGGGCTCGGGCAACTGGGCGCGCCAGGGAAGCCCGGCGCACATGGAAGGGTTCTCGCTCGCGGAGCTCGGCTGGGTCACGGTCGCGCCGATCACGGCGCAGGGTACGTATCACATCGGTCCGGTCGAAACCGGCGACAGCGTGTTCCTGCTGCGGCCCACGGTCATGAATCCGCGCGGCGAGTACTTCATGCTCGAGAACCGGCAGGGGCTCCTGGCCGACACGGCGATGATCGCCAAGCACGGCGGGGGCGGCCTGCTGGTCTGGCACGTGGATTCGACGCAGTATGCGAACTGCACGCTGCCGAGCAACTGCGTCAACACCGGGCCGATCCACGGTCTCGCGCTGGAGCAGGCCGACGGTCTCGACAACCTGGGCTCCAGCACGGCGGGCATCAGCAACCGCGGCGACGCCGGTGATCCGTATCCGGGCTCGACCCACAACCCGGCTTTCACGCCGCGCTCCCGGCCGGCCGCCGTGATGAACACGGACGGCAGCGCGGCGGGCATCGCGATCGACTCCATCACGCAGGTGGCGCCGCTGGGCGAGATGCGGATGCGGGTCCGGTTCGGCGGCGTCACGACCATCGTCGCGAGCGATCCGGCCGCGTTCATCAAGGTGCGCGATTCGGCGTACAACCGGTTCCAGGACCTGTTTCTCCAGGGCGACACGGTCACGATTGCGGTGGACTCGGTTCAGCTGAGCGCGGACGGCCGGCGCAAGTACCGGTTCGTCTCGTGGTCCGACGGACTGGCGATCAGGCACGTCGCCACGCTGTCGGCGGCGGGCGGTGTGATCACGGCGAACCTGAGCCGCCAGTTCCTGATCACGTACGGCACGGTCGGCGGCGGAGCCATCGCGGCGGCGCCGGGCGCGAAGGCGAGCGGGACTTTCGCGGCGGACGGCGACAGCGTCACGCTCACGGCGACGGCCGCGGCCGGGATGGTGTTCGCGAACTGGAGCGGAGACACGACGGCGCTCTCCCCCACGCTCCAGCTCCGGATGACGCAGCCGTGGGCGGTCACGGCGACGTTCATCGATCCCCTGACCGTGGATGCCGTCATCACGCAGTTCGTCGCGCACACGGGCACGCTGTCTGCGGACCAGATCGCGTACCTCGACCTGATCGGCAACAACAACGGCCGGCTGGACCTTGGCGACATCATGGCGTGGCTGGATCGTAGCGGCGCGCCGGTGAGCGCGGCGCAGCGGCAGCGGCTCGCGGCGGGGGCACGATGAGCGGGCGCGCGGCTGTGCGCGCATCCGTGGTCCTCGTGGCCGCGCTCGCCCTGGCGTCGGGGTGCAGCGACCCCGTGGCGCCGGCGCAGCCGGTCTACGTGACGCTCGAGACCGTGCCCTCGCCGTTCGGCGGCGGGCCGATCGCGGCGCCGCCGCGCGCGGTGAACTTCCGCTGGGTCGGCCAGCAGTCGGGATTCACGGCGTCGCTGCAAGGGAGCACGATGTTCACGCAGGCGCTGTCCGGCGACACGGTGAGCGTCGTGGTGATCGCGCCGGTGGGGCAGGTGCTGAACGGCGCCGTGGTGCGCGTGAGCGTGCCGAACGCCGGCCTCGCGACGAGCGGGGACGCGGTGCGGCTGCTCCAGGCCGCCGCGGCCGATTACTCGCTGGTCGGCGCGACGTCGTACACGATGAAGATCCAGGCGCTGCCATCGCAGTGACCTGAACGCCCCCAGGCCCCGCCCCAGGAATTCCTCCAACCAATCAAGACCGAACCCCAGAGTAGAGCTGCGAAGACCGCTTGACGCCGACTTGACGCGCTGTGAACACCTTAGGTCCATGCGCAGAGCTCATCACGTGCTCAGACTCAGTCTCCCCCCGGCGTTCGGGCTGCTCCTGGTTCTCACGGGCTGCCACAATCCGCTTGGCGACTTGTGGTGCCCTCAGGCTGCCGTGTGCCTCCCCGGTCCCGCCACGCACCTTGTCTTCGAGGGGGGGCCACTCACCACCAGAGCGGACAGCACCTTCGATGTCTACATCGAGGTCTACGATGCTTCGAACCTCCACGTCAGCTCGAACTCACCGATCACTGTCGCTATCACCGCCAATCCAGGAGGTGGGACGCTATCCGGCACGACCAGCCAACCCTCTGGGGCGGACGCCCTGTTCACGAACCTCAGCATCAACAAACCGGGCAACGGCTATACCTTGACGGCCTCAACGCCAGGGCTCCCCAGTGTCACGAGCCCGCCCTTCAACGTGCTGCCGTGATTCGGCTGCCTGGAACCGCAGGCGGGTTGGCTTCGCGACCGACCGAGTGGCGCACCATCTGGGGGCACTGACGGACCTCCGGCCACGCTCGGCTCGGTTTGGCGCGGGTGCGGCTCGGCTGTAAGTTCTATTTCCATCAGCACCTCGGGGCGGTAGCTCAGTCTGGGAGAGCACCTGGTTTGCAACCAGGGGGTCACGGGTTCGAATCCCGTCCGCTCCACCTTCACACTCCATGACAGCCGCCCTCGATCTCCTCGCGCGCGACGACAAGTGGTACCTCTCGGCCGGCGAGGGGCTCATCTGGGCGCCCGTGTTCCCGGTGTGGCTCGACGCGCCCGGGTTCTGGGACGAAGCGCGACTGTTCGAGTACGCGCTCCAGCCGCTGTTCTCGGTGGCCTTTGTGGATGATTCGGGACGCGAGATCGAGCTGCGCGCGCTGCGTCGGCGTTGGACGCCGGCCGCGCTCGAGGTGCCCTACGCACCGGCGCAGGGCCTCGAGCTGGCCGAGACGCGCATGGTGCTGCCCGGGTTCGTGCTCGGCAGCGAGTGGCAGATCGTCAACGTCGGGGTCACGCGCGTGCAGCTGCACGCGATCGCGTGGGCCACCGCCCCCGGCGAGGACATCGGTCCGGGCGATGTCGCTTTCGACGAGTCGGAGCTGTCGTGGACCCGCACGCTCAAGGAAGCGCGCAGCGCTCCGCTCGCCCTCAAGCTCCAGCTCGCGATGGCGCGCGGGGCCGACAGCTGGGGCGCGGTGCGCGCCGAGCGCACGGCGGATCATCCGCACTTCGCGCTCACGCCGTTCTGGGACCGCTGGGACCCGCTGCGCGGCGGCCTGCGCTCCGGCGCGGAGCTCGCCGGCCGCAGCGGCCAGGTGTATCTGGGCGTGCATCGCGCCATCGACATCGAGCCCGGCTCGGCGGCGCGCCTCGCCGTGGCGCGGCGCGCCCAGCCCGAGCTGCCGCCCTCGCGCGCGCGCGCCGAGCCGCCCGCGCCGCGGCGCGCGTCCAGTTTTCACGCCGCGAGCCGCGCCTCGTGGGAGGGTTTCTTCGAGACCGTTCCGACGTTCCGCTGCTCCGATCCCTACTTCGAGCGCTACTGGGCCTATCGCTGGTACGGCCTCAGGCTCGGCGGACTCGCCGCGGGGTGGGGAAGTTACGTGGCGCCGAGCGCGGCGGCGGGCATCGGTGCGCACCACGTGCCCGCGGCCGAGGCCGTGCCGTGCCACCTGCGCGAGCTGCGCTGGGCGAAGGACCCCGAGTGGGCCCGCGGCGTGCTGCGGACGCTGGTCGCCGGCCAGCGCGCCGACGGTTCTCTGCCGGACCGGATCGGAGTGCTGCCGCCCACCGACAGCCTCGCGGGCCAGGCGGACCTGGGCGGCGCGCTTGAGGCCCTCGACGCCGTGCATCCGTCCGACGCGTTTCTGCGCGAGGTGCTCCCGGCGCTCGAGCGTTACGCCGCCTGGCTGCTCGCGACCCAGGACGCCGACAGCACCGGACTGATCGACGCGCCACGCCAGGAGTCCCGCGAGGGCGCGCGCGATTCGCTCGAGGAGCGCGCGGACGAGGGCGATGCGGGCGCCCGCCTGAAGAGCGTCGATCTCACGGTGAACGCCTACGAGGTCTGCCGCGCGCTCGCGGTGCTCGGCGCGCGGGGCGGGCTCGACGGCGCACCGTGGCGGGCGCGCGCCGACAAGACGCACGCCGCGCTGCTCAAGCGGATGTGGGACGGGAAGGGCGGCATGTTCGCCGACGTGAACGTCGTGACGGGCCGGCGCTCCGGCGCGCGGTGGGTCGGCTCGTTCTATCCGTACGCCACCGACATCGTGACCGCACCGCATCTGGCGGGGTTCGTGCAGAACCTGTTCGATCCCCGCCAGTTCTGGAAACCGTTCCCGGCCTCGAGCCTCTCGGGCAAGGACGCTCATTACGATCCTGACGCGGCGTGGAAGGGCCGGCGCCTCGACCGTCCGTGGAACGGGCGCGTCTGGCCGTCCGCGAACAGTCGCGTCGCCGACGCGATCGCGCGCGTCGCGATCCATCACCTGCCCGCGCTGCGCGTGCGCCTCACGGAGTTCGTGACGAAGTTCGTGCGCATGATGTTCTGGGAGGGCGACGCGTCGCGGCCCAACAGCTTCGAGCACTACCACCCGGTGAGCGGGCGGCCGTCCGCGTACCGCGGCCTGGATGACTGCCAGCAGTCGTGGGTCAACGACCTGATCGTGCAGTACGTCATCGGTCTCAGGCCCGACGGCGAGGGCCGCTGCGTCGTGGACCCGATGCCGTTCGGCCTCGACGGGTTCGAGGCGACCGGCCTGCCGATGCAGGGCCGCGTCGTGGACGTGGTGCTGGGCGGCGAGCAGGTGACGGTGACGGTCGCCGGGCGCGAGGCCGCCAAGGGCCGCGTGGGCGAGCCGATCAGCGTTAGGCTCTGAGCGTCAGGCCGTAAGCGTCAGCTGCGCCGCTCGCCGGCAAGCCGCCGCGCGGTGGCCAGCGTGCGATCGATCTCCTCGGGCAGGCAGTAGAGCGCGCAGCCCTGCCGCACGCCGGCGCCCATCGAACGGCAGCGGATC
>JBIOIA010000090.1:0-10321 GCA_044449445.1 Gemmatimonadales bacterium | reverse complement strand
TGCGCAGAGACTCGGTTCGATTCAGCCGCCGCGAGGTGGTCATGGCGCCGGGCGACACGCTGTCGCTCTCGCCTTACGTGCCTAACCAGAGCCGCGCCCTCGCGCCGCAGTTGTTCCAGTTCAGCTCGTCCGACCCGTCCAGGGCGACGGTGACGCCGAACGCGGTCGTGACGGCGATTGCCGCGGGCACCGTGAGCGTCACCGCGCAGAACGCGTTCGTACCCGACTTCGCGGCGACCATCCACATCCATCGCCGGGTTCGCACTGTCACGCTCGTGCCGGTCGGCAGGCCGATGCCGGCCGACAGCATGCTGGTCATCCCGATCGGCGGATCGCTCACGCTCCAGCCCCACGCGCTGGCCGCCGAGGACAACACCGACGTGCCCGATGCGCCGATCTCGTGGCGCGTGCTGGACGTCGGCGGCGCGGTGAACGCCTCCGACACGGCGCACGGAGTGTTCCGGGGCGTGCGCTCCGGCGTCGCGACCCTGAGCATCTCGACCCTCATCTCGGGCGAGACCCAGGCCGTGGCGTCGGTGCGGGTGAAGGTCGTCGCGGGCGGGCTCGCGACGCCGCGCACGCGCATCGGCCTCGGCGTCGGCGAGCAGACGACGATCGACGTCGCGCTCCTCGACGAGCAGCGCAACAGCGCCGGCTCGGCGAACGCGTTCCTCACCTGGAGCTCGGACAGCGTCGCCCGCGTCGAGAACGGCAACCACATCGTCGCGCTCAAGGTCGGCCACAGCCGGCTCCAGGGCCGGACGGGGTGGGATTCCTCGATCACCGTGGACGTGTTCGTGGTACCGGACATGTTCGTGGTCGGTCGTCAGGCCGGCCGGCAGGGCGTGCTGAGCTTGAACGCGGCCGGGCAGGTGCTCGGCTTCCATGCCGACAGCCTGGTCGAGTTCATCGCGTGGTCGCCCGATTTGACCAAGGCCGCGGCCACGGTGCAGGTGAACCCGCTGGCTCGCATTCCGGCGGCCGTCCTCGTGCTGTCCGACGCCGACGATGGCAACGGAATCCGGATGACCGACGACTCGGTGCTCGCCCGCTATCCGTCGTTCGTGCCGGGCACGCCTTCGGACGTCGTGTTCGAGTGGAACAAGGGCGGGAAGGCGCAGATCTGGAGGGTCGGCGTCGAAGCTGGCCATGCCGGAACGCCACAGCAGATCACGACCACCGCAGCCGCGAACCTGTCGCCGGCCGTCTCTCCCGACGGACGGAAGATCGCGTACGTGTCGGTGCGCGAGACGTCGCCGGGTCGGCCGGCGTACGGTCTCTATGCGGCGAACATCGATGGCACCGAGGAGCGACTCGTCCTCGCGATGCCGCAAGGGCACCGCATTCAGGGCGCTCCGAGCTACACGCGCGACGGACAGTATCTCATGTTCGTCCGCACCGAGCCGCAGCGGCTGCCCACGCAGCGCGTCCTGCGCATCCCCGTGGCCGCGTCGCCGGGCGACACGGCCGTGGCGGTGACGCCGCTCGACATGGTGGTTCGCTCGTTCTCGATGAACTCGGACGGCTCGGTGCTGGCGCTCAATACACTGGAGCCGCTCGCCAACGGCGGCTTCAATCCGCACCTGATCCTGTTCACACTCAACGGCGGCACCCGCCAGCCGATCGATCCGCCGGACATGCGGCCGGCCAATCCGGTCTTCAAGCCCGCCACGCCGGCGACGCCGGCGGCGGCCACTACTCCGCGCTAGCTCCACCTCCAGCGTCCTAACGTCGATGCGAGCCGTCACCATCCGGGCCTACGGCGGTCCGGAGCGCGTCAGCGTGGAAGACGTCCGGCGCCCGGTTCCGCAGGACCCGCACGACGTCGTCATCGCGGTGAAGGCCGCGGCACTCAATCACCTCGACCTGTTCGTGGTCAACGGCGTGCCCGGCGTCACCCACGAGTTTCCACACGTGCTCGGCGCCGATGGGGCCGGCGTGGTCGAGGCCGTCGGGCCCGCCGTGAGCGCGGTCCGGCCGGGTGACAAGGTCCTCATCAATCCCGGCATTTCGTGCATGACGTGCGACTTCTGCAGGAAGGGCGAGCACGGTCTGTGCTCGACGTACGACATGCTCGGCGAGCACCGGCCGGGAACGCTGGCCCAGGCCGTGCTCGTGCCCGAGTCCAGCGTGGCGCGGCTGCCCGGCGCCGTGAGCTGGACCGAAGCCGCGGCCTTCCCGCTGGTGACCCTCACGGCCTGGCGGATGCTCAAGACGCGGGCGGCGCTCCAGCCGGGCGAGACGGTGCTGATCTGGGGCATCGGCGGCGGCGTCGCGCTGGCCGCCCTCCAGATCGTCAAGCTGCTCGGCGCGCGCGCCATCGTCACCAGCTCGAGCGACGCGAAGCTCGAGCGCGCCCGCTCGTTAGGCGCTGACGAGACCATCAACCACGGCTCGGCGGACGTCGCGAAGGAGGTGCGGCGGCTCACGGCCAGGCGCGGGGTGGAGGTCGTCGTGGACTCGGTGGGCGCGGCGACCTGGGAAACCAGCCTGCGCGCGCTCGCGCGCGGCGGCCGGCTCGTCACCTGCGGCGGCACGAGTGGCCCGATGGTGCAGATGGACATTCGCCGGCTGTTCTGGCACCAGTACACGATTCTGGGCTCGACGATGGGCAACCACGCCGAGTTCGCCGAGGTCGCGGCCCACCTCGGCGCCGGCCGGCTGCGGCCGGTGGTGGACCGCGTGTACCCGATGGCAGAGGCGCGGGCGGCGTTCGAGCGGATGGCCAGGGGCGAGCAGTTCGGGAAACTGGTGGTCGAAATCGGCTGAAATGGGCTAGCGGTACCGGGCTGATGGCCCACTCTCATCCCGGCTGCTAGAATTGACGAGTGTCGACTTGTGTCGGCTGCAGCGCAGAGATTGCCGCGAACGCATCGTTCTGCCCGCGGTGCGGCACGCCGAATCCAGAAGCGCCGACCATCCCGACGCCGACCGATGGGTCGAAGACTACAGTCAGAATCCTGCCCGACGAGTTGAGGTCGCGCCTCCAAAACGCCCTCGGTAGCGATTTCTTGGTGGGTCAGCAGCTTGGCGAAGGCGGTTTCGCCGTGGTGTTCGGCGTGCAGGATCGCAAGCTCTCGCGCCGGATCGCGGTCAAGGTGCTCCGGCCGGAGCTGACCGCTAGTAAGTCCACGGTGCAGCGGTTCGTGCGCGAGGCCGAGTCGGTCGCGAGTATCAGTCATCCGCACATCCTTTCCATCTTCTTTGTCGGCGAGGGCGAGGGCCTCGTCTACTTCGGCATGCCGTTCGTCACGGGCGAGACGCTCGACGCGCGGCTAGCGCGCGAGGGCCAGCTGCCCGAAGCCGATGTGGTGCGCATCGGAGCGGAAATCGCTGAGGCGCTGGCCGAGGCCCATAGCAGTGGGTTGGTGCATCGCGACATCAAACCGGCCAATGTCCTGCTCCAGAAGGGGCGCGTGCTGGTTGCTGACTTCGGAATCGCGAAGGCCGCCGCTGGCAGCGGCGACAAGCTGACGGGGACAGGATCCGTCATCGGGTCGCCGCACTACATGAGTCCGGAGCAGGCGGGTGCGGGCGAGGTGGACCATCGCAGCGACATCTACTCGCTCGGCATCGTGCTGTGGCAGATGTTGGCCGGCGCGCTGCCGTTCGACGCACCGGACACGCAAGGCATCCTTGTGCAGCACCTCACTCAGCCGCTTCCGCCGCTGGCGAGCAGGCGTCCTGGCGCCAGCCCCTCCCTTGTGCAGGTCATTGAGCGGTGTTGCGCGAAGCGGCCATCGGATCGATTCCAATCGGCGGTGGAGGTGGCGGAGGCGCTCCGCGTGGGCACCGCGCCGGCCGCAGCGCGGCAGCCGGTGGATCGACGTCGTGCGCTACTTTATGCGGCACTTGCGGTCGCTGTCACTGCGGGCATCGTGACCCTGGGAATCCCCAGATTGCGGTCTCGCGGGGCGAGCGACACTCGCAACGCGGGATCGCTAACTGCGTCACCGCCGCCGCGCTCGGCCGCGCCGATGTTGGCGGTGCTTCCGTTCGGTGGCTATTCGCCCGGCGATTCAGAGACTTCGCGCGATGCTGCGCGCGCTCTCGCCAATACGATCGCTGAGCGCTTCCAGGTCAGCGCAGTGGACTTCAACCGGCTCATAGGCCTCTGGATATCGCAGCGTCGTTCGATCTCAGTCCTCCTCGATTCGAGCGCTGCGTTCGCCTACCGGCTTGGTGCCAACCAACTCTTGATCGGCAACAGTTTCCAGAACGGAAGACAGGTGCGGCTCACCGCGGACGTGTATGACACGCAGCAGCTGACAAAGCTCGGGCACTACGAGACCGACGGCAGCACGGACAGCCTGATCCAACTACTTGACAGAATGGCGGGCTCTGTGGCGACGGCGTTCTGCCAACAGCCGGACTTCAACCCGCGCAATCTGTGCTTTGACACACCGGCGAGGGTAACGACTCCGGTCTTTGTAACCTATGCCGGGCGGATCGTCCCCGGAGAGCCGGCGTTCTATGTACTCGTGTCGGGAGACGGAGCGCTCAAGGAGATACGGCCCAGAGGCGACCTGCCGGCTGATCTCGTCAGCGCCGCGTTGCCTGCGTTGAATCGGGCGAAGTACTCGTCGGCCAGAAAAGGGACAAGTCCGGTGGATGGCTGGGCCGTCGTGCCGGTGACTCTGGAGGCATCCAACGCTGAGACAACAACCACAGCCACTGCAGCGGGTGCCACGTGCGGCAGTCCAGCGGGCTTTAACGCGAATGCGGGCCATACGTGTTTCGATGATCGACCGGTACCCATGACTGCACCCATCGCGGCGGCGCCCGCTCGGTGTCGGGCCCCGGTCACCTCGGCCAACCTCATGGTGCACGTCTCCACGATGGGCGAGGTGATCGGCCCGGGCCCGGTTGTCATTCGGCCCTCCAGTTGCCGGGACTTCGATGAAATTGCGAAAGCGCTGGTCCAGGACCTGGCCTTCCGTCCGGCTCGGAAGGCGGGCGTGCCAGTCACGGGATGGATGATCGTCCAGGTGCGGGCGCAATGAAGCAATTGAATCGTCGTGCCGGGCTTTGGGCAGGGATGCTGGGTCTGGTTGTTGCGACGGCGCTCGCTTCGCCAGACGCCGCGCTCGCGCAGAGGTCGCGCTGCATTGTGCGTGAGGTGAGTGTGTCTCCACCCGACGCGCAGGTGCAGGTTGAGTCCACCGCGCCAGTTCTCGCGACCGCTTACGACCCGGCTGGGAATCCGTGCGACAACGTTACGTACGTATGGACTTCAAACAACGTTCAGGTTGCGACCGTCAATCGCAGTGGCATCGTGATGGGCGTCTCGCCGGGCGTGGCGATCATCACGGTAAGGACGGGCGTAGGTGCTGCGGCGAAGGTGGGTCGCTCCGTTGTCACGGTAGTGGCTGCCGCGTTGAAGATCACCATCCCGCGGCCGATTCGCCTTGGGCCATCCGCGTCGCAAGCATCATCCGATACCATTCTCAGCGGGGGCTTCCCGATGCCAGCCTGGACGGGCACCGGTGGGACGTCAGCCCTGGAGTACGTACGGACGTTTGTTGTACGACTAGACTCGGCTGCTAGGGCGTTGCGGAGCCTCCTCTCCAATGCCTCCGGCCTGCCGGCGACTGGTGCTACTGACCCGCAGAGGTTGACCGCTCGTGAGAAGCAGCAGTGGCGCCGATGCCGCGCCCTGAAGGAGGACCTCCAGACCTTCCTGGACAACATTCCGCACGTTCAAGACGGTCTTCAGGACAACGCCCTCAAGAACGCATGGGCCTTCCTCGGCGAACAGTTCGGCGGTCTGCAATCGGCGCTGCAGAACTGCGAAACGGTCGCGTTCATGATCGAATCGCCGGAGCACTATACACCGTGGCGGGTGAACTACGAATCGTTCGCGCGAGCGCTCTACGGCGATTGGTACCCTAGACTGCGTGCGGTGCATGAGGCGAACCGCACAGTCGCGGGGCTTCTCAACTCGCAGCTCCCGGCGGATCGGAGGCTCCCGCCGATTCCATCCCTGCCGACCGCTCCGCGCCCCACTGGAGCCGCCCCGTAGCTCGGGCCAAGACGAACCTGGATCCTTTCAAAGCCAACCCCGGTCGCCCTCCAGAAGGCTCGAAATCCGGCCATTTCCAGCCCCCGAAGAAACGCCGAAGTCGGGGTGACCGGAGATTGCTTTAACCCCATCCCTCGTATAGATTTAGCAGTCCTCTCCGCAAGGTAGAAAGTGACAGCTCCGAACCAGCGCGAACGCATCCTTCCCCGGCTCATCGAAGACGAGATGAAAGAGTCGTTCATCGACTACTCGATGAGCGTGATCGTCTCTCGCGCGCTGCCCGATGTGCGCGACGGGTTGAAGCCGGTGCATCGCAGGATCCTCTATGCCATGAATGAGCTCGGCCTGGTGCCGGGCCGGCCGTACAAGAAGAGCGCGACGGTCGTCGGCGACGTGCTGGGCAAGTACCACCCGCACGGCGACTCGGCGGTCTACGACGCGATGGTGCGCATGGTGCAGGAGTTCTCGCTGCGCTATCCGCTGGTGGACGGGCAGGGGAACTTCGGCTCGGTGGACGGCGACTCGGCGGCGGCCTACCGCTACACCGAGGCGAAGCTCACGCGTCTCGCGATGGCGATGCTGGCCGACATCGAGAAGAACACGGTCGACTTCGTCCCCAACTTCGACGACCGGCTCCAGGAGCCGACGGTCCTGCCCTCGCTGCTGCCGAACCTGCTGGTCAACGGCTCGGCGGGCATCGCGGTCGGCATGGCGACCAACATCCCGCCGCACAACCTGCGGGAGGTCGCCAAGGCGATCGCTCACATGGTGGACCATCCGGACGCGACGCCGAAGGACCTCGCGAAGCTGATCACGGGGCCGGATTTCCCGACCGGCGGGATCATCTACGGCAAGTCCGGCATCAGGGAGATGTACGAGTCGGGCCGAGGCCGCATGGTGGTGCGCGCGCGGGCCCAGGTCGAAGAGAAGGAATCCAGCGGCCGCTCGCAGATCGTGGTCACCGAAATCCCGTACATGGTCAACAAGGCGCGGCTGGTGGAGGAGATCGCCCACCTCGCGCGCGACCGGAAGCTCGAGGGCATCAGCGACCTGCGCGACGAGTCCGACCGCGACGGGATGCGGATCGTCATCGAGCTGAAACGCGACGCCGTGCCGCTGGTAGTGCTGAACAACCTGTTCAAGCACACCCAGATGCAGACGACGTTCGGCGCGATCATGCTCGCCCTCACGGACGGTCGTCCGAAGGAGATGAACCTGCGCGAGCTGCTCGCGCAGTTCATCGAGCACCGCCACGAAGTCATAACGCGCCGCACCACGTACGATCTCGACCAGGCGAGCTCCCGCGAGCACATCCTCGAGGGCCTCAAGATCGCGGTCGACAACATCGACGCGGTCATCAAGATCATCCGCGGCTCGGACGACACCGAGGACGCAGACAAGAAGCTGCGCGCGCGCTTCAAGCTCACCGAGAAGCAGACCAAGGCGATCCTCGACATGCGGCTCGCCAAGCTCACGGGCCTGGAAATCGAAAAGCTGGAGGCCGAGCTGAAGGAAGTGCGGGCGCTGATCAAGGAGCTGAAGGCGATCCTCGCCAGCAAGCCGCGCCGCCTGGAAATCCTCAAGAAGGAGATCGCCGACCTCGCCAAGGAATTCGGCGACGAGCGGCGCACCGAGATCGTGGCCGACCAGGGCGAGTTCTCCGTCGAGGACCTGATCGCCGACGAGGACATGGTCGTCACCGTGTCGCACCAGGGCTACATCAAACGGATCGCCGTCTCGACGTACCGGCGGCAGCGGCGTGGCGGGCGGGGCCTCAACGGCATGCACACCAAGGAAGAGGACTGGGTCGAGCACCTCTTCATCGCCAGCACGCACGACTACGTGATGTTCTTCACCCAGGCGGGCCAGGTGTACTGGCTCAAGGTGTACGACATCCCGCAGATGGGGCGCGCGGCCAAGGGCAAGCCGATCGTCAACTGCATCGCGATCAAGGCCGAGGAGCGCATTGCGGCTCTGGTCAACGTGCGCGAGTTCAGCGACGACAAGTACCTGATATTCGCGACCAGGAACGGCACGGTGAAGAAGTCCGTGCTCTCGGCGTACGGCAACGTGCGCTCGGTCGGCCTCAACGCGATCAACATCGAGGACAAGGACGAGCTGATCGACGTCCAGGTCACTGACGGCACCAACGACATCGTGCTCGCCACGAAGTACGGCATGTCGATCCGGTTCCACGAGAAGGACGTGCGCGAGATGGGCCGGGCGACGACGGGCGTGAAGGGCATCGAGCTGGAGAAGAAGGACGAGCTGATCGGCATGGTGGTGATCCGCCGCGAGGCGACGCTGCTCGTGGTCTCCGAGCACGGCCTGGGCAAGCGCTCGGAGCTGGCGGACTACCGCGTCCAGCACCGGGGCGGCAAGGGCATCATCACGCTCAAGCGCAACGACAAGACCGGCGACGTGGTCGCGCTCCAGGAAGTGATTCCGGGCGACCAGCTGATGGTCATCACGCGCCACGGCGTCATCATCCGGCTGCCCGTGGACGACATCCGCGTCATCGGCCGGAACACGCAGGGCGTCAAGATCATCAACCTCGACCAGGGCGACATCGTGCAGGACGTCGCGCGGGTGGTCGAGGAGGAAGAGGGCGCCCTGGCCGAGGCCGCCGAAGCGGGCGCGACCGAGTAGCCGGGAGGCCGCATGAAGCGCCGGACGTTCCTCGCGAGTGGAGCAGCGGCCGGCGCCGCCTCGCTCTCCGTGTGGCCGGAGCGGGCGCGGGCCGGCGACGAGCGCGCAATGCCCGCCGCGCCGCCGGCCGAGGCGTTCGACGTCGCGCGGGTGCGGCTCAAGCCAGGGCCGCTCCTCGACGCGATGATGGTCAACCGCCGGTTCCTCATGGCGCAGGATCCGGATCGCCTGTTGCACACCTTCCGCCTCACCGCCGGCCTGCCGTCCTCCGCCGCGCCCCTGGGCGGCTGGGAGGCCCCCGAGAACGAGCTGCGCGGCCACTACACCGGCCACTACATGTCCGCATGCGCGCTGATGAGCGCGAGCCTGGACGACGCCGAAGTCCGCGCGCGCGGCGACCTCATGGTCGAAGGGCTCGCGCGCTGCCAGGAGGCGATCGGCAACGGATACCTGAGCGCGTTCCCCGAGGAGTTCTTCGACCGGCTGCGCGACGGCCGGCCGGTGTGGGCGCCTTTCTACACCATTCACAAGATCATGGCCGGCCTCCTCGACATGCACACGCTCGCCGGCAACGCGCGCGCCCTCGAGGTCGTGCGACGGATGGCGGCGTGGGTGGGCCGCTGGGTGCAGCCACTGGGCGACGCGCAGATGGCGCGCGTGCTGGAGCGCGAATACGGCGGCATGAACGAGGTGCTCTACAACCTGTCGGCCGTCACCGGCGATCGCGGCCTGGCGCGGACGGCGCACCGCTTCGACCACGAGCGCCTCTTCGGGCCGCTGGCGGCGGGCCGGGACGAGCTCAAGGGCCTGCACGCCAACACGACGATCCCCAAGATCATCGGCGCCGCGCGGCGCCACGAGCTGACGGGCGAGCCGCGCGCCCGCGCGGTCGCCGAATACTTCTGGCGCGAGGTGACCGGTCATCGCGCGTACTGCACCGGCGGAACCAGCAACGGCGAAGGATGGAATGCCGAGCCCGACGTGCTGGCCAGCGAGCTGAGCGGCTACACGCAGGAAGACTGCACGACGTACAACATGCTGAAGCTGACGCGCCACGTATTCGCCTGGACCGCGGAGGCGGCCTGCGCGGACTACTACGAGCGCGCGCTGTTCAACGGCATCCTCGGCGTGCAGCACCCCGCCGACGGCTCGAAACTCTACTACGTGCCGCTGGCGTCGGGCTACTGGAAGCTGTTCGGCACGAGCGAGCACGACTACTGGTGCTGCACCGGCTCGATGAGCGAGGCGTTCGCGAAGCTGGGCGACAGCATCTACTTCCACGACGACGACGGACTGTGGGTGAACCTGTTCGTCGCCTCGGAGCTGGACTGGTCCGAAAAAGGCGTGCGGGTCGTGCAGGAAACGCGCTTCCCCGAGGAGGGCGCCGCCACGTTGACGGTGCGCACCCGCACACCGGTGCGCCTGGCGCTCAGGATCCGCGTGCCGCACTGGACCGCGCGCGGCGGCGGCGCGCGGCTCAACGGCCGGGCGCTCGAGGGCTTCGCGGCGCCGGGCAGCTATTTCGTGCTCGATCGCACGTGGCACGACGGCGATCGCGTGGAGATCACGCTGCCCATGCGCCTGCACACCCACGCGATGCCGGACGACGCCGGGCTCCAGGCGATCATGTATGGACCGCTGGTGCTGGTG
>JBIOIA010000089.1:0-10422 GCA_044449445.1 Gemmatimonadales bacterium | reverse complement strand
CTGCTGGGCCCCGCCGGCACGCGCGCGAAGCTCGGCCTGCTCGCCGGCGCGTTCGGCCCGTGGGTCACGGCGCCGGGATTTCCGCTCCAGGTCATCGAGGCCCTGCCAGGGACGCCGGTCGCGCTGGCCGCCGGCGTCGTGCTTGCGGTCCACAAGACGCCGCACACCGACGAGAGCGTCGCGCTGTCGGTCGAGGCCGCCGGCGCTCGCCTGGTGTATACGGGAGATACCGGGCCGAGCGAGGAGCTGGGCGACTGGGCGAAGGGTACGGACCTGCTGCTGGCCGAGTGCTCGCTGCCCGAATCCATGGCGCTGCCGATGCACCTGACGCCGCGGCAGGCGGGAGCCCTGGCCCGGCGGGCAGAGGCGAAACGGCTCGTGTTGACGCATCTTTATCCCCCCGTCGAACATGCGGATATCCTCGGCGAGGTGGCTTCGGCGTATCCGGGGCCGGCGCACGTCGCCAGGGACGGCGACCGGTTCGAGATCCAGGGGATGTGATGCTCATCGTCATGCAGCACGGGGCAACGCCCAGGCAGATCGACGCCGTCGTCCGGACCATCGAGGACATGGGCTACCAGGCCCGCCCGATGCCCGGCAAGCAGCGCACGACCGTGGGACTGGTGGGCAACGACGGCAAGGTGGACGCCTCGCGCCTGGCCGGGCTCGACGGCGTGCTCGACATCATCCACGTCAGCCAGCCCTACAAGCAGGTCTCGCGCGAGTGGAAGCCCGAGAACACGCTGGTGCGCTTGCCCGGCGGCCTGGTGATCGGCGGCGACGAGATCGTGATCATGGCCGGCCCCTGCTCGGTCGAGAGCGAATCGCAGCTGCTCGCCGCGGCGCACGCGGTGCGCGAGGCCGGCGCCGCGATCCTGCGCGGCGGCGCGTTCAAGCCCCGCACGTCGCCCTACGCGTTCCAGGGACTCGGCCGGAAGGGCCTCGAGCTGCTGCGCAAAGCGCGCGAAGAGACCGGCCTGCTGATCGTGACCGAGGTGATGGAATCCGACACCGTGGACCTCGTGGCCGAAGTCGCCGACATCATCCAGATCGGCGCGCGCAACATGCAGAACTTCGCGCTCTTGAAGCGCGTGGGACGCACGAAGAAGCCGATCCTGCTGAAGCGCGGCATCGCCGCGACGATCACCGAGCTGCTGCTCTCGGCGGAGTACCTGCTGGCCGAGGGCAACGACCAGGTCGTGCTGTGCGAGCGCGGCATCCGAAGCTTCGACCCCGCTACGCGCAACGTGTTCGACCTCACCGCGGTGCCGCTGGTGCACAAGCTCTCGCACCTGCCGATCATCGCGGATCCGAGCCACGCGACGGGCCTGCGCGACAAGGTGACGCCGATGGCGCGCGCCGCCGTCGCGGCCGGCGCCGACGGGCTCATGATCGAGGTCCACCCGCAGCCCGAGAAGGCGCTGAGCGACGGGGCCCAGAGCCTGGCGCCCGAGCAGTTCTCCGAGCTGATGAAGCAGGTCCGCGCGATCGCGGACGTGATCGGGCGGCGGGTCGCGGAGCCCGCGGGCGTATGAGGGCGGCAGGGCGGTACGGCGGTCGGGCGGCAGGCAGTCTGGCGCTGGCCGGGCTTCTTACCGCCCTACCGCCCTGCCGCCTTCCCGCCCAGTCCCGCGACGCGGACGCGATCGTCGACCGCGCAGTGGCCGCGTTCCAGAAGGTCGCGACGCTGCGCGCCGACTTCACGCAGAGCGTCAGCGACCCGATGATCGGCACCAACGAGTCGAGCCGCGGCGAGTACCTGGCGCAGCGGCCCAACCGGTTCGCGATGCGGTGGCGTCATCCGGCCGGCGACCTCATCCTCTCCGACGGCCAGACGCTGTGGATCTACCTGCCCTCGAGCACGCCCAACCAGGTCATCCGCTCGAACTTCGCGCGCAGCGGCCAGTCGGTGGACGTCATCGGCGAGTTTCTCGACCGGCCGCGCGAGCACTTCACGATCGCCTTCGTGAAGAGCGACAGCATCGGCCATCGCCCGGCCGACGTGCTCGAATTCACGCCCCGGGCCGCGAACGCTCCGTACCGCAGCGTGCTGGTCTGGATCGACCGGCGCGACAACCTGCCCCGACAAGTCGAGATAGCTGAGGCGTCAGGCGGCAGTCGCCGCGTCACGCTGGACCGGCTCCAGGTCAACGGCGCCGTGCCCGCGAGCACGTTCGTCTTCACGCCGCCCGCCGGCGCGAGGGTCGTGGACGCGTCGCAGGAGTAGCGCGTGCGTCAGGCGACCGTGACGTCCCTGCACATGTAGACGTCCTGGATCGCGTTCAGCAGCTTGATGCCGTCCTTCAGCGGGCGCTGGAACGCCTTGCGTCCCGAGATCAGCCCCATCCCGCCGGCCCGCTTGTTCACGACCGCCGTCATCACGGCCTCGGCCATGTCGTTCTTCCCCGACGCGCCGCCCGAATTGATGAGCCCCGCGCGACCCATGTAGCAGTTGGCGACCTGGTAGCGCGTCAGGTCGATCGGGTGGTCGGAGCTCAGCTCGGTGTAGATGCGGTCGTCGAACTTGCCGTACGAGCCGCCTTCCATGTTGAGTGCCTTGAAGCCGCCGTTGTTCTCCGGGAGCTTCTGCTTGATGATGTCCGCCTCGATCGTAACGCCGAGGTGGTTGGCCTGGCCGGTGAGGTCGGCGGCGAGGTGGTAGTCCTTGTCCTTCTTGAACGCGCTGTTGCGCATGTAGCACCACAGGATCGTCGCCAGGCCGGCGGCGTGCGCGCGCGCGAACACCTCGCTGATCTCGACGATCTGGCGCCCGCTCTCGGCCGAGCCGAAGTAGATCGTGGCGCCGACCGCGGCTGCGCCCATGTCCACCGCCTCCTGCACGGTGCCGAACAGGATCTGGTCGAACTTGTTCGGGTACGTCAGCAGCTCGTTGTGGTTCACCTTCACGATGAACGGGATCCTGTGCGCGTACTTGCGCGCGCACATGCCGAGCACGCCGTAGGTGGACGCGACCGCGTTGCAGCCGCCCTCGAGCGCGAGCTTGACGATGTTTTCGGGGTCGAAATAGTCCGGGTTCTTCGCGAAGCTCGCGCCGGCCGCGTGCTCGATGCCCTGGTCCACGGGCAGGATCGAGAGGTACCCGGTGCCCGCGAGCCGTCCGGTGTGGAACAGCCAGTCGAGGTTGTTCAGCACCCGGTTGTTGCGGTCGGACGGGCCGAAGATCCGGTCCACCCAGTCGGGGCCCGGCACGTGCAGGCGGTCCTTCGAGATCTTCGGCTTGTCGAACTTGAGGAAGTAGTCGGCCTTGTCGCCGAGCGTGGTCCCGATCGAATCAATCGAACTCATCGATGCCCCTGGTTGGATATCAAGCCAGCGCCCGCTCGACCGCCTCGCCCAGCACGCGCAGCGCTTCCGGCACGGCGGGCGGGAGGTGTACCCGCAGGAATCGGCGGCCCCGCGCGGCCAGCACGGCCGCATCGCCGCGCGCCTGCGCCGCCTTCACGACGCCGAAGGTGTAACGCCGTCCGGGCACAGGCAAGTCCCGCGCGTCCTCGCATGTGACCTGCAGAAACACTCCCGTATTGGGTCCGCCCTTGTGGGCCTGCCCCGTGGAATGCAGGAACCGCGGGCCGAAGCCGAGGGTCGTCGCGACGCGCCGCCGGCCCAGCACCGTGCCGCGCAGCGCCTGGAGCGCCGCCTCGTGCTCCTCGTTCATGTCGACGTAGGCCTGGAGCGCGAAGTAGTCGCCGCGGCCGAGTCGCGCAAAGTGCGCGCGCAGCATGCCCTCGAGCGTGCGCGGCGCCTTCGCCAGCGCCGCCGCATTGGCCGGATCGGCGAACAGCCGGATGCCCCGATCCTCGGCGATCGGCGTCTCGGGCGGCAGCGCGCCGGTCTTCTCGACCTCGTCGGTGAGCCGGCGCGCCTCGATCTTCGCGGCCTCGACGTCGGGCTGATCGAACGCGTTGATCCCCATCACGGCGCCCGCGACCGCGGTCGCGATCTCCCACCGGAAGAACTCGGCGCCCAGGTCGTAGCGGTCCTGGAGCACGAGCCGCACCAGCGGCCGGCCCGCGCGCTGGAGCGCGCCCACCGCCGCCTCGTGCGCCGGGTCGGCCTCGCCCTTGACCTGGAGCGAGACGAACAGCCGATCCTCGCCGTACGCTTCGGGCGGCCGCACGCCCTCCTTGTCCACCGGGATGATCGCCTTGCCGCGCTTGCCCGTGGACTCGGCGACCAGCTGCTCGAGCCAGGCGCCGAGCTCCGAGACGGCGCTCGCGGCGACGATCGTCAGCTTGTCCATCCCGTGCAGCGCCGCCTCGCCCATGATGATGCCGAGCGCGACGCCGGGGTTCTTCTCCTCGGGACCCGACGCCGGGCCGCACGCGTCCGCCATCGTGGCGGCGCGACCCATCAGCTTGGCGACGTCCAGTCCCATGAGCCCGGCCGGTACCATGCCGAACGCCGACAGCGCGGAGAACCGTCCGCCGATGCTCGGCACGCCGTGGACGATCGCGCGGAAGCCGTCGGCCCTGGCCTGCTTCTCGAGCTGCGAGCCCGGATCGGTGATCGCGATGAAGCGGCTGCCCGTGCCCGCGCGGTCCAGGAAATAGTCGCGGAGGATGTTGGGCTCGAGCGTCGAGCCGGACTTGGAGGCGACGATGAACAGCGAGCGCGCCGGCTCCGCGGCGGACTCGGCCGCGCGGATCTGCGCGGGGTCGGTCGAGTCCAGGACATGGAGCCGCGGCCGTCCCTTGATGGGGCCGAACGTACTCGCCAGCACATACGGACAGAGCGAGCTGCCGCCCATGCCGAGGACCAGCACGTGCTCGATCTTGTCGTCGAGCGCGACCTCGGCCGGCTTCGCGCGCACGACGTCGAGCCAGCCAAGCCACTTCGACTCGTCCGCGCCGGTCCACAGCGTCGCGTCTTTCGCCCAGAGGCGGCGCGTGCCCTCGGCCTTCTGCCACGCGGCCGCGCGAAGCGCTTCGGGCAGTGAAGCGAACAGGTCAGCCACGCTTCGAACCTAACTCCTTCGCCACAGCTCGCGCCTTGCCGACCGGAAGCCCGCCCTTCCTCGCCAGCGCCAGGGTCTTCCGGCCCAGCGCGACGTAGAGCTCGCGCGTGTCACGATCGAGCGCGGCCAGATGGCGGCCGACCGTGAGGGCGTCACCGCGGGCAATGGGACCCGTCAGCGCCGCCACCGGGCCGAGCGCCGCGGCGCACTCCACCGTGGCGCGCGCGAGCGGCGCCAGGGCGCCGCGCGCCGCGCGCCGGGTCATCCCGCAGCGCACCAGCAGGTCCTCGGCGGCCGCGAGCAAGGCGACCACGAAGTTGGAGGCGAACACGGCGCCGGCGTGATACGCGGGCCGCGCGGAGGCGCGCACCAGCACCGGCACGCCGCCCAGCGCCCGCGCCAAAAGGCGACCCGCGCGCACGGCGGCGGCGTCACCCTCCAGCGCGAACGTCGCGCCGCGGAATTGTGCGGCCGCCTGTTTTGGATTGCGCGCGACGGTCATGAGGGGATGGAAGGAGCCGACCCTGGCGCCGTGCTTTCGCAGCGGCGCGAGCACCCGCGATGTCAGAGCGCCGGACAGATGCATGTACAACTGACCGCGGCGGGGAGCGCCGCGCGCGAGCTCTCGCACCAGCGTCCCGAGCGCGTCGTCGCGCACCGCCAGCAGCACGACGTCCGCGCGGCCCTGCCAGGGCGGCAGTCCGCCCACGGTGAGGGAGAGACCCCGGGGAACGGGCTTGCGGCGCCGGCCGTGCACGCCGATCACCCGCACGCCCGCGCGTTTCAGCGCGAGCGCCAAGCCGAGCCCGGCGCGGCCGGGCCCGATGATGCCGACTGTTACGGTCGAGCCGCCCGTGCCGGCGCCTCCGCCGCGGCCAGCGTGAACAGCTCCGCCGGTGAATGGGCCCGCGCCGCGAGGCGCGCCGCCGTGGCGAGCACCGGGTCGTCGGTGGACTGCCGCTGCACCTCACCCGCCCGGCCGAACATGAACCGCGCCGTCTGGTCCGCCAGCTGCTTCTCGATGAACGGCCACGTCGCGTTGATGGTCTGTTGGTCCAACTGCACGCCGCGCTGGCGCAGCAGCGAGAAGAACTGCTCGCGCATCGTCGGCGTGACCTGGAACATCGCGCTCGTGATCGTCTGCCGGCGCGCCGGATCGAGCGCGAAGGCCGCGAGCGCGTCGGTGTATTTCACCACGTTCTTGCCAAGCGCCGTCTGGAGCCGGTTGCGCGCCGCGACCTCGGCGCTGTCGGGCCGCACCACCACGTCGGGCCCGATGCCGCCGCCGCCGCGAATCGTGCGGCCGTGGTCGGTGTGGAACGTGTCCTGCACCGTCGAGTCGGGCCGCACGTCCTCGTCGGGATCGCGCTCTTCGTTCGCGCGGAACGGCCGCTGAATGCTCCGGCCGCTCGGCGTATACCATTTGGACGTCGTCATCTTGAGCGACGCGCTGTTCGACAGCGGGAACACCGACTGCACCAGTCCCTTGCCGAAGGATGTCGTGCCCACGATCACCGCGCGGTCGTGGTCCTGGAGCGCGCCGGCCACGATCTCCGACGCCGAGGCGGTCGCCCCGTTCACCAGCACGACCAGCGGCAGGTTGGGATACCGCTGCGGTGCCCGGTCGCTGTACGTGCGAGTCGCGCCCTGGGCGCGGCCGCGCGTCGCGACGATTTCCTGGCCCGGATCGAGGAACATGTCGGAGACCTGGATCCCCTCCTCGAGCAGGCCGCCCGGGTTCCAGCGCAGGTCGAGCACCAGCGCCTTCATGCCCGCCGTCCGCAGGCTGTCGATCGCCGCCTGCAGCTCGTTCGCGGTCATCTCGCTGAAGCCGTACAGCTCGATGTAGCCGACGTTGTTGTCGAGCATCGCGGCCAGCCGCACCGCGCGCGAGTGAATCACCGCGCGCGTCAGGCGGTAGCTGATCAGGTCCTGCACGCCGACCCGCTCGATCCTGAGCGTGACCTCGCTGCCGGCCGGCCCGCGCAGCGCGTGGACCGCCTGGTCCTGGTTGAAATGCGCGGTCGTTGAGTCGTTGACGGACACGATCCGGTCGCCGGTGCGGATCCCCGCACGCTCGGCCGGCGTCTCGGGCAGCGGCGAGACCACCAGGATCGCGCCGTCACGCACTTCGATCTGGAGGCCGACGCCGCCGTAATTGCCGGTGGTCGCCTCGGTCAGCGAGCGCAGATCGCGCCCGTCGAGGAAGCTGGTGTAAGGGTCCCGCAGCTCGCGCAGCATGCCGTCGATCGCCATCCGGTACAGCTGCCGCTCGTCCAGCGAGTCCACGTAGTAGTCGGCCACGTGCGAGAGCACGTCGTCGAACAGCCGGGCCTGCTGGTACACGGTCGGATCGCCCTGGCCATTGCCGCCGCCCTGGCGCTGCATGAGCCAGCCGCCGGAGGCGAACGCGACGACCGCGACGAGCGTGGTGACGACAATGCGCTGACGGGACATGGAAGTTCCTCGAGGAGTATCTGGTGCTCTACACCGAAGCCCGACGGAAGTTTACGGGTTGGACGCCTTACTTCGCAAACCGCTTGCCGAAGCGCTGCATGACCAGCGCCCAGACGTCGTCGCCGACCGCCGCCGGCGCCTGTTCGGCCCTGAGATGGGCGATGTTCGCGCCGTCCGCGGCCCGGAACGCGTCGGCCACGCGGCGGTGGAACTCCACGCCCGAGCGCTCCATCCGGTCCGGGCTCTTCCCGGCGCCCGCCTGGCGGGAACGGCCCGTCTCGTACGGCACGTCCAGCACCACGTAGAGGTCCGGCATGAGCCCGCCCGTGGCGAGCGCGATCGCCGCCTTCACCTTCTGCTCCGGCAGCCCCCGCCCCCCCGCCTGGTAGGCGCGGGTCGACAGCTCGTAGCGATCGGCCACGACGATCCGGCCCGCCTCCAGCGCCGGACGGATCACGCGGGCGACGAGGTCCGCGCGCGCCACCAGGAACAGGAACAGCTCGGCCGCGGGTCCGACGTCGCCCGCGTGCAGCAGCAGCCGGCGGGCTTCCTCGCCCAGCTCGGTGCCTCCGGGCTCGCGCACCAGCAGCGGCTCCTGGCCGTGCGCGCGCAGCCGCTCCGAGAGCAGCGCGACCTGCGTGCTCTTGCCCGCGCCCTCGATGCCCTCGAAGGCTATGAACAGACCGCGTTTGGACACAGAGGAGCTCAAAGTTCAAAGTTCAAAGTTGAAGGTGCTTTCGACTTTCGACTTTCGACTTTCAACTGAGTTGAATGATCCGGCTCTCGGACCCCTTCTTGATGCCGTCGAGGATCCACTCGTTCACCTTCATCATCAGCTTGTCGAAGGCCGCCTGCGCGGCAACGACGCCCTGATAGGCGGGATGCCCCTGCACCTTGCCCACCAGCGCGTCGATCTCGTGCTGCTGCTCCGGCGAGGGCTCGATGCCGCGATCCAGTCCCTCGGCGACCGAGATCTGAAGCGCGCGCAGCCGCTCCAGCCCTGCCTTCAGCTCCGGATCGGCCATCAGCCGGTCGTTGGCCCGCTTCAGGCCCTGGTATTCGTCGCTCTGGCCCACGAGTCGGCCCAGGTCCCCCGCGCGTTCCGTGATCATGCACGCTCCGGTTGGCGCCCGAGCACGTGGCGCGGTCGCCCGAAAAGGTCCGGCCGGACTTCGACCTGTTCGAAGCCCGCCGCCGACGCGAGCGCCGCCGACTCCGGCGCCCGCGCACTGTCCACCTCGAGGGCGATGAGCCCGCCCGCGTTCAAGCTGCCGCGCGCCTGGACGACCAGGCGCCGGATCGCGTCCAACCCGTCCGGCCCGCCGTCCAGCGCGAGCCGCGGCTCGTAGTCCTTCACACCGGACTCGAGCGCCTCCCATTCGCCGCTCGCAACATACGGCGGATTGCTCACGATCACGTCCACCAGCTCGTCCAGCAGCGGCGCGAGCAGGTCGCCTCGGCGAAAGCCGATGCGCTCCTTCGCGCCCAGCGACTGCGCGTTCTCGAGCGCGACGTTGAGCGCGTCCGCCGAGACGTCGGTCGCGATCACACCCAGGGCGTTCGATTCCAGGGCGAGCGCGATCGCGAGCGCGCCGGAGCCGGTGCCGATGTCCGCCACCGTCTGCCCCGGCGCGAGTGCGCCGAGCCCCAGAGCGACGAGCCCCTCGGTCTCCGGGCGCGGAATCAGCACCCGCTGATCCACCGCGAGCCAGTGGCCGCGGAAGTTCGCGCGTCCGGCGGCGTAGGCCTGGGGCCATCCGCGCGCGCGCCGCTCCGCCGAGATCGCCAGTCGCTCGCGCGTCGCCTCGGCGATGGGCCGCTCGCGATCCAGCCACGCCGCGCTGGTGGCGCCGCATACCGCGGCCGCATACAGCTCGTCGGCCTCGCGCCATGCGCCCTTGATGCCGGCCGCCGCGATCACGTCGCGCGCCTGCGCAACCGCTTCGCCCACACTCAGCACCGCAACCTCATTCACCTTCTTCCGCGATCCTCTCTTCGCGCCGCGCAATCCGCAGCGCGCTCACGAACTCATCGAGGTCCCCGTCGAGCACCGCCTGCAGATTGTGCTCCGACAGCCCGATCCGGTGATCGGTCACCCGGCTCTGCGGAAAATTATAGGTGCGGATCTTCGCCGAGCGGTCGCCGGTGCCGACCATCGCGCGGCGCTCCTTCGAGCGGGCGGCTTCCTGCTCGGAGACCATCTTGTCGAGCAGCCTCGAGCGCAGCACCTCCATCGCCTTGATCTTGTTCTGGAGTTGGCTCTTCTGGTCCTGCTGCTGCACGACCAGCCCGGTGGGCAGGTGCGTGATGCGCACCGCCGAGTCCGTCGTGTTCACGCTCTGCCCGCCGGGCCCGCCCGAGCGGAACACGTCGATGCGCAGGTCCTTCTCCTCGATCTTGACGTCCACTTCCTCGGCCTCGGGCAGGACGGCCACGGTCGCGGCCGACGTGTGGATGCGGCCCTGAGCCTCGGTCACGGGGACGCGCTGGACGCGGTGCACGCCGGCTTCGCTGCGGAGCGCGCCGTAGGCGTCGCGCCCGCGCACCGCGAACACCGCCTCGCGGATGCCGCTCAGCGTGCCGTAAGAGAACTGGATCGGCTCCACCTTCCAGCCCTTCCGCTCGGCGTAGCGGGTGTACATGCGCGTCAGGTCGGCGGCGAACAGCGCGGCTTCATCGCCCCCGGTGCCCGCGCGGATTTCCACGATTGCGTCGCGGTCGTCGAGCGGGTCCTGCGGCGTCAGCAGCTCGTCCAGCTCGGCGGCGAGCCGATCGGTCTCGGGCTGGAGCCGGGCGATCTCCTGCCCTGCCTCGGCGGCCATTTCGGGGTCCTCGAGCATGCCGCGGGCCGCCTCGAGCTCGTCCAGGAGCTTGAGCCAGCGATGGCCGGCCTTCACGATCGGCTCGAGCCGGGCGCGCTCCCGGCCAAGTCGCTGCCGAGAAGACGAATCGCGCGCCGCCTTGGGGTCCGCCAGCTCGGCGTCCACCTG
>JBIOIA010000088.1:0-10535 GCA_044449445.1 Gemmatimonadales bacterium | reverse complement strand
TGCCGGCGAGATTCTGCGCGCCCGGTTCGGCCATCCGGCGTTCCGGCCCGGCCAGCTGCGCGCGGTGCGGGCGGCGCTCGCCGGACGCAGCGCGCTGGTCGTGCTGCCGACCGGCGGCGGCAAGTCGCTGTGCTACCAGGTCCCAGCGCTCGTCCTCGACGGGCTCACCGTCGTCGTCTCGCCGCTCATCTCGCTGATGCAGGACCAGGTGTGGGCGGCGCGTGCCCGCGGCATCTGGGCCGCCGCGCTCTCCAGCGATCAGACCCAGCCGGAGCAGGGGCGCGTGCTGCGCGACGTGGAGCGGGGCGGCGTGCGACTGCTCTACGTCGCGCCCGAGCGGCTCGTCACCGGTCAGATGGTCGGTCTGCTGAGGCGAATCCGCCCGGTGCTGCTGGCCGTGGACGAGGCGCACTGCGTGTCCGAGTGGGGGCACGACTTCCGGCCGGCGTACAGCCGCATCGGACTGGTGCGGCTCGCTCTCGGCAGGCCGCCCACGCTCGCCCTCACGGCGACCGCGACGCCCGCGGTGCGCGCCGACATCATCAGTTCGCTCCGTCTGGGTCCCGTGGAGGCGATCGTCGGGTCATTCGACCGTCCGAACCTCGTGTTCGCGGCGCGCCATGTCCGGGACGACGACGAGCGGCGGCGCCGCCTGGTCGCGCTCGTTCGCCCGTGGCCCGGGCCGGTGATCGTCTACACGCCGACGCGCTCGGATGCGGAGCGGTGGACCCGGGTGCTGCACCAGGTCGGCGTCGCGGCCGCGCCGTACCACGCCGGACTGGAGCACGGCGTGAGGCGGTCCGTGCAGCGGGAGTTCCTCACCGACCGCATCGAGTGCGTCGTGGCGACGTCGGCCTTCGGCATGGGGATCGACAAAGCCAACGTGCGCGCGGTCGTGCACCTGGGTCTTTCGACCAGCCTCGAGGCCTACTACCAGGAGGCGGGGCGCGCGGGGCGTGACGGTCGTCGCGGCAGCTGCTTGGTCCTGTGGTCCCGGCGCGATGTCGCGCTGTCGCGCCGCATGGTGCGCGACCGCAGCCGGCTCGAGCCGCTGCTGCGTTACGTCAGCGCGCTGACCTGCCGCCGTGAGATTCTGCTCCGGCACTTCGGCGAGCGGGCGGTGCGCTGCGCCGGATGCGACCGGTGTAGGGCGTGGAGCAGACTATGGAGGGGCAGGCGGGCGGTCGCCTAGCTATATTTTTCGGCCATGGATGATGGCCTGTTCTTCGACGCGCATCACCTGGAAGTCCGCGCGATGGTGCGCGACTTCGCCCAGAGCGAAGTCGCGCCCATCGCCCGCCAATACGACGCCTCGGCGGAGTTTCCGTGGCCTACGGTCAAGAAGATGGCTGACCTCGGCCTGCTCGGCGTGCCGTGGCCCGAATCGCTGGGCGGCTCGGGCATGGATTACCTCTCGTACATCATCACCGTCCACGAGCTCAGCAAGGTGGACGCCTCGCACGGCCTCACGGTCTCGGCCCACACCAACCTCGGCACCTCGCCCATCATCGAGTTCGGCACGAAGGAGCAGCAGCAGCGCTACGTGCCGCTGCTCGCATCGGGTCGCGTGCTGGGCGGGTTCGGATTGACCGAGCCCGGCGCCGGCTCGGACGCCGGCGGCACCGCGACCACGGCCGTCGAGAAGAAGGACCACTGGCTGCTCAACGGCTCCAAGATCTTCATCACCCACGCCGGCGTCGGCGAGATCTTCGTCGTGACCGCGCGCACCACACCCGGACGCAGCAGCCGCGGCATCACCAGCTTCATCGTCGTGAAGGACACGGTGGATCTCGCGGCCGCGAAGCTGCACGGCATCGGGCACGACCCATCGTTGCCGCGCACGCCGGGCGTCCGCGCGGGCAAGAAGGAAGACAAGATGGGCTGGCGAGCCAGCGACACGCGCGAGCTCTACTTCCAGGACGCGGTCGTGCCGAAGGAGAACATGCTCGGCCCGGTCGGTGAAGGGTTCGTCCAGTTCCTCAAGACGCTCGATGCCGGCCGGATCGGCATCGCCGCCGTCTCGCTGGGCATCGCCGAGGGGGCCTACGAGGAGGCGCTCAAGTACACCAGCGTGCGCAAGCAGTTCGGCCGGCCGATCGCGGCGTTCCAGGGCGTCCATTTCCCGCTCGCCGACATGGCCACCGAGATCGAGGCGGGGAAGCTGCTGCTCTACCACGCCACCAGGCTCAAGCAGGCGGGCCGACCCTTCAAGAAGGAAGCGGCCATGGCCAAGCTCTACTGTTCCGAGCTCGCCATGCGCACCACGATCAAGGCCGTCCAACTCCACGGCGGCTACGGCTACACCACCGAATACCCGGTCGAGCGGATGATGCGCGACGCCAAAGTCTGCGAGATCGGGGAGGGCACCAGCGAGATCCAGCGCCTGGTCATCGCCCGGCAGATCCTGGGAGATCTGGTAGCCGATTGACGGGCAGAATTGACTAAATTGTGCTGCCGCATTAACTTAGCCCCCACCATGAGACGTGATGCGTTGTCCGGGCAGCCCGAGCAGGGCGCAGGTCGGGCGGCAGGCACGCCAATTCTGACGGATTCGGGCTCCAATTCCGGGGCCAGATCCCCACTACTAGAGGCCGGCAGGCCGGACGTGCGCGGGGGCTCCCCGCGGCACGTCGTGCGCCATTGCACGGCCGGAGAGCATTCAGTTGAAACGCGAAATTCTGATCAACGGAGCCCCGCGGGAGACCCGCGTGGGCATTCTCGAGGACGACACCCTTGTTGAGCTGCTGGTCGACCGTCCCGACACCCGCCGCACGGTGGGTGACATCTACCTCGGCAAGGTCGAAGCGGTCCTGCCGGGCATCCAGGCCGCCTTTGTCGACATAGGGGCGGAGAAGAGCGCCTTCCTCCACGCGTCCGACCTGGTCGAGCCGGAGGAAGACGAGCTGGAAGAGGACGAGCCGAACGGCCGGGACGGCGGCGACGACTCGGACGAAGCAGACGCCGCCGAGCAGGCGGCCTCCCAGGGCGAGACCAACGGTATCGCCGAGGCCGGCACCGAAGGCGGCGCCAAAGGCCCGCGCGAGTTCCGGCGCGGCCAGAAACTCCCTCCGATCCAGGACCTCGTAAAGCGCGGCGAGACGCTCCTCGTGCAGGTCAGCAAGGAGCCGATCGGCACCAAGGGCCCGCGCGTCACCCGGCAGATTTCCCTCGCCGGCCGATTCCTCGTGTTCATGCCGTACGCGTCCCGGGTCGGCGTCTCGCGCAAGATCGAGAGCCGAGAAGAGCGTGCACGGCTGCGCCAGATGGTGACGGGCATCCTGCCCAAGGACTCGGGCGGCGTCATCGTCCGGACCGTGGGCGAGGAAGTCACGCAGGACACGTTCAAGCGCGAGCTCGAGTCGCTGCTCAAGCTGTGGAAGAAGATCACCAAGAAGCAGACGTTCGTGCGGGCGCCCGCGCTCATCCAGCGCGAGACGTCGCTCACGCGCGGCATCATCCGCGACCTGTTCTCGGCCAAGGTGGACCACCTGGCGGTGGACTCGAAAGAGCTCCACCACGAGATCATGGCCTACCTCGACCAGGTGGGGCCCGAGCTCAAGGAGCGCGTCGAGCTGTACGAGGGCTCGGTGCCGCTGTTCGACAAGTACGAGATCGAGAGCGAAATCCGCGACCTCTTCAAGCGGCGCGTGGACCTGGCGAGCGGCGGCTACCTGATCATCGAGCACACCGAGGCGCTGGTCTCGGTGGACGTCAACACGGGCCGCTACACCGGCAAGAAGGACCCCGAGAAGACGATCCTCAGGACCAACGTGGACGCGGCCCGCGAGGTGGCGCGGCAGCTCAGGCTGCGCGACATCGGCGGGATCATCGTCGTGGACTTCATCGACATGGAGACGCGCGGCAACCGGGACAAGGTGCTGCAGGAACTGCGGGGCTGCCTCGCGCGCGACCGCGCCCGGACCCGCGCGTTCGCCGTTTCGGAGCTGGGCCTGGTCGAGATGACCCGCCAGCGCGTGCGGCCTTCGCTGTTCCAGAGCCAGACCATGGCGTGCCCGACGTGCACCGGGACGGGCCGGGTACTGCAGCCGGAGACGGTGGTCCGGCGGCTCGAGCGCTCGCTGAAGCGCGCTTCGGCCGAAAACCAGGGCCGGCGCATGACCGTGCGCCTGCACCCGGAGGTGGCGCTCTACCTGCTGGAAGAGGAGCCACATTTCCTGAAGACGCTGGCGAAGCAGACGGGCATCGACCTCGAGATCCGCGACGACCCGATGATGAAGCTCGACGAGCTGAAGCTGATGAGTCAGCCGGCGGGCCGGGATGTGACGGAGAGCTATCTGGTCGCGTGAGTTGACCCATCCCGCTGACCTGATTAGTGTTAAAGGCTATGTACGCGATCTTTCGCACCGCCGGAAAGCAGTTCCGCGCCGAGCCGGGCCTGTCGGTCCGGATTCCGTCCGTCCAGGCCGAGCCGGGCTCCAAGCTGACCTTTGACGAGGTCCTCCTGGGCTCCAACGGCAAGGTGGTCAAGGCGGGAACGCCGCTGGTCCACGGGGCCAAAGTGACGGCCGAGGTGGTCAAGCACGGCAAGGACAAGAAGATCGTCGTGTTCAAGATGAAGCGGCGTAAGGGTTACGCTCGCAAGCAGGGACACCGGCAGAAGTTCACGGAGATCAAGATCGACTCCGTGTCGTTGGGTTAGGCGTCAGGACGCAGGGGAGATCCAGGGAATGGCTCACAAGAAGGGCGTAGGCTCCAGCCGCAACGGCCGCGACTCGGGCCCCAAGTTCCTCGGCGTCAAGCGCTACGGCGGCCAGCAGGTCGTAGCCGGCAACATCGTGGTGCGCCAGCGGGGCACCAGGATCCACGCGGGCCGCAACATCGGCCGCGGCAGGGACGACACGCTGTTCGCCCTGGTGGACGGCGTCGTGACATTCGAATGGGCATCCAAGGGCCGGCGCCAGGTCAGCGTCTATCCTGCCGCCTGACGCCCGCTGCCTGAAGTAGTCGCCGCGTCCTGGGCGGCTTCCGGATGACGCAAACGGCCTCCGATCACTCGGCGGCCGTTTTGCGTTTGGCAGGTGGGGATGGCACTCTTGAACGGTCCCGGGTTATGACCCTCTGATGGCAGGAACGGACCAGAGAGGAGTGCTCGATGAACAGGATTCTCTCGCTGGCTGCAGCGGCACTGATGCTCCCTGCGGTTGCGGCGTCCCAGGGGGACCGCGGCAAGCAGAGGCAGAGTCCGCAGCCGCGCTCAGGCGCTGCGGCCCGGCCTCAGCGCCGCGCCGCTCCACCGGCGCAACCCTCGCGGGTCGGCAACGGGTACGTTCCTCCGCGCGGCCCCGCTCCCGTCCGCACGCCGTACCGCGCGCCGGCGAACGCGCCCCCGCGCACCCTGCGAGACGTGCCGGAACATCCCGAAGCGCCGCACGTGCACGCAACAGGAAATGTGTGGGTCGGACACGACCAGGGCAGGCACTACCAGGCCCTTCATCTCGATCATCCCTGGGAGCACGGGCACTTCACGTTCGGCATCGGTCCCCGCTACGTCTGGCGGCTCCAGGGCGGCTCCCGCGAGCGCTTCAACGTCAACGGTGTCTTCTTCTCCGTCGCGCCGTTCGAATACGCCTACATCGACAACTGGCTCTGGGACAACGACGACATCGTGATCTATGACGACCCCGATCACGTTGGCTGGTATCTGGCCTACAATGTCAGGCTGGGCACGTACGTGCACGTCCTGTACATGGGAAACTGAGCGACCGGGGGGCGCGTCAGGTCCGCTGCGTGAGCTCGAAGGCCACGGGTGCGCCCTGGATCTCCAGCTTGACGATCGCGGGATTCTCCTTGGTGACGTACATCGTGATGCCGGAATCCCCACCCTGGATGTCCAGCTTCCAACAGGCGAACGTGCCGGCGGGCACCGTCACGCTCTCCTCGCCCGCCACGGCGAACGTCATGTTGATCACCTCGCCCTTGCCGCTCGAGAAGACGGGCAGGGTCCAGTGCGCGCCGGCCGCGAACGGCAGGGCGAGCGCCAGCGCGGCGATCTCGTTGTCGTCCAGCACGCCGACGGCCAACGCGGTGTCCACGGTGACGTCGTGCGGGCCGCCGCGTCCCACGACGCGAGCCTGGCCGCGCACGCGGCCGGCGGAGTAGTCGAGACGCACGAAGGTCTGCTGGCCCGCCTGCGTGCCCGACTGCCGCACGCTCACGGGCGCCAGCGTCGCGGCATCGATGACGGTCGTGTCCACCTGGTGGAGGATCGGGCCGAGCGAGCTCTCGGTGACCACCTGCCACAGATCGCGTCCGCCTTGCTGCGTCCTGACGACCGTGCGCGTCTCGCTCCCGAATGCGTTGCCCTGGACCATCACGCGATACTGGAACGTGCCCGCGGTGACGCGCGAGGGCACGAGGTTCACGGCGGAGGTCGTCGGCGCCAGGTCCGCCTCGGTCATCGGCTGGCCGTCCGTGGTCACGATGCGGACGGGGAGCCCCTGCGCCTTGAGCCCGGCGAGGATCCTGGTGCCGTCGCCCACGACGAGGACGACCATCCGGTCGGTGGTGAGGTAGCGCCGCGCCGCTGCGCCCAGCTGCGCCTTCGTCACGGCGGCGAGGTGCTCGCGATAGCGCAGCACGTAGTCGTCGGGCAGGCCCAGGCGACGGGCGTGGGCCACCCGGCCGGCGATCTGATCGGCGGTCTCGATCTGGAGCGGGAAGCGGCCGATCAGGAAGTTGCGCGCGTTGGCGACTTCGCTGTCGGGCAGGGGCTCGTTCCGGGCCCGGTCGAGCTGGCGGAGCAGCTCGCCCAGGGCGCTGTCGGTGACCGGAGTCCGGACCTCGGCCGTGGCGCGGAAGGCGCCGACGCCTCGCGGCGTGGAGAAGCCGGAGTAGGCGCCGTAGGTCCAGCCCCTCCGCTCGCGGAGGATCATGAACAGGCGCGAGTCGGCCCCGCCACCCAGCACCTGGTTGACCACGGAGAGGGCGTAGACGTTGGGGTCGCGCGGCGTGATGAACGGGAAGCCCGCGACGATGTTCGACTGGACCGCGCCCGGCTTGTGTACCAGCACGATCTCGGAGCTGGTGCGCGCGGGGATCGGCGCCGCGGCCACGGCCGCCGGAGGCGAGCCGTGCCACGCGCCTAACGACCTACGCGCGAGCTGCTGGACGCGCGCGGGCGTAATGTCGCCGGCGACCACCAGGAGGGCGCCTGCCGGCTTGATGCGGGCGACGGCGAAGCTGACCACGTCCTCGCGGGTGAGGCCTTGGAGCGACGCCGCAGTCTCGACCCGGCCGTAGGGATGGCGGCCGTAGATCTGCTGGTCGAAGTTGCGGGCCGCGATCGAGGCCGGCTGCGATAGCGTCAGTTGCAGCGAGGACAGCGCCTGTGTCCGGGCCAGGTCCACTTCGGCCGGCGGGAAGTTCGCGCGCTGGACCACGTCGCCGAGGATGTCGAACAGCTGCTCCGCATTCGCGGCGAGTCCCGACACGCTGATCGTCAGGAAGTCATCGTCGGCGCCGGCGTCGATGGAACCGCCCGCGCCCTCGATCTCGGAAGCGAGCTGGTCGGCCGTGCGGCGATCGGTGCCCTTCGTGAGCAGGCTGGCCACCAGCGAGGCCAGGCCGGACTTGCCGTCGGGCTCGTAGAAGCTGCCGGCCGGAATGGACAGCGAGATCGAGATGACCGGCTGCTGGTGCTTCTCGACGACGAGCGTGCCGAGGCCATTGAGGAGCCGGCCGTTGACGAACGGCGGGAAGCGCACCGGCCTGAGCGGCGCGGGCGCGGGAGCGGTGGTCGGGAAGCCCTGGGCGCCCAATCGGGCGGGCGCGGCGAGGACCGCCGCGAGCAGAAGAAGGCGGGAGGCTCTCATCAGTTGCTCCCCCGGGCCGGCGGGTTGATCACCACGGTGAGCCGGTTCTCCGGTGCCAGGTAGCGCTGGGCGACGCGGTGCAGGTCGGCCGCGGTCACGGCCATGTAGCGATCGAGCTCCGTGTTGGCGGCTTCGAGGTCGCCTTCGAACCGCAACGCGCTCTGGAGCGTCTCCGCGATTCCCATCGTCGTCTGCCTCGAGCGGAGCGCGCCGGTGCGATACTGGTTGCGCGCCTTGAGCAGTTCGTCTCCGAGCGCCGTGTCGGCGCGCAGCCGATCCACCTCCTCGTTCAGCAGCTGCTCGAGCCGCGCCGGCGTGACGCCCTGGTTGGCGATGCCGAAGTAGAGTCCGACCCCGGCGACCCGGTGCTGATTCGAAAACGCGCCCGCGCCCAGCGCCGCGCGCTGTTCGCGCACCACGCGCCGGTTGAGGCGCGAGGACTCGCCGCCGCCGATGATCGTCGAGAGCAGGTCGAGCGCGGGAGAGTCGGCGTCGTTCTGCGGCGGGAACTTGTAGACGAACACGACGGCAGGCAGGTTCGCGTTGTTGTCCGTGACCTCGAGCCGCCGCGCGCCGGTGCCGAGCCGGTACTCGCAGGTCGGCTGCGGCTGCGCCGGCCGGCTCGGGACGTCGCCGAAGTCCTGCTCGATCAGCCGCCGCGCTTCGGCCTCGTCGAAGTCGCCGGCGATCGTGAGCACCGCGTTGCTCGGCGTGTAGTACGCGCGGAAGAACGCCTGTGCGTCCTCGAGCCGCGCCGAGTCGAGGTCGGCCATGTCGCCGATGACCGTGTGCGCGTAGGCGAAGCAGCCGCTCGAGTCGAACGGCATCGTGAACGCGTCCTGGATCGGCCGGGCATAGGGCTGGTTGTCGACCCGGAGCCGGCGCTCCTCCTTCACCGCCTGGCGCTGGTTCTCGAAGTTGTCCTGCGTGATGGCCAGGCTGCGCATCCGGTCGGCCTCGAGCCACAGTCCGAGGTTCAGCCGGTTGGACGGCAGCGTCTCGAAGTAATTGGTGCGGTCCTCGGTGGTGCTGCCGTTCTCGTTGCCGCCCGCGCGCGAAACCAGCTGGAAGTGCTCGGCCTTCTTCACGTGCGCCGAACCCTGGAACATCATGTGCTCGAACAGGTGGGCGAAGCCCGAGTGGCGGGCCAGCTCGCTCGCGCTGCCCACGTGATACCAGATGTTCACCGTGACGATCGGCGTGGTGCGCACCGGCGCCAGCACGACCCTGAGCCCGTTCGGCAGCGTGTAGGTCGTGTACTCGATCCTCCCAGCCGACTGCGCCGCGAGGCACGCTGGAATGAGGAAGATGCCGAACGCCGGAAGCTTCATGGGAACACCCTCAGTGGGTTGGTCCGCGTTATGGCCGTCTTGTATTTCTCGCTCATATCGAGCGTCATGAACTGGTCCAGGTTCACCTTCAGGTCCTTCACGCCGGGACTGGGCCAGTCGGTGCCCCACAGCACGCGCTCGCCGACCTCGGAGAGCCGCGGGAAATACTCCAGCAGCTTGAGCGGCGGAATCCCCGACACGTCCAGGTGGACGTTCTTGTGCCGCCGCAGGACGAAGAACGCCTCGTCCATCCACAGCGGCCGGCCCCCGTGGGCCATGATGATGACGAGGTCGGGGAAATCCACCGCGACGTCGTCGATCTCCATCGGCCGGCCGTACTTGTTGCGTGCTCCCGGGAAGATACTCGTCCCGGTGTGAATCATCACGGGCAGCCCGCGTTCTTCGCAGCGACGGTAGATCCCGGACAGCGTCTCGAGACCCATCGTGTAGGCGTTGGCGGGAAACAGCTGGTGCGACGGGTGGATCTTGAGGCAGCGGATGCCCATTTCGAGCAGATCGTCCACGTGGCCCGTGATGTCGGCCTGGAAGCGCGGGTGGACGCCGCCATAGGGCAGCAGTCGGTCGGGAGCCGCCTCGGCGTAGCGGGCCGCGAACGTGTTGGTCTCCATGGTGAAGCCCATCAGGTCCGGGCTCGGGTAGTTGACCATCCCCACGCGCCAGATGCCGGATCGGTCCATGATGTCGAGCAGCATCTTCGGGTCCTCCATCATGGCCATGAGGAAGTCGAAGTGCTGTTCCTTCCCGCGCCGCATCGCCTCGCGGACGGCGGGCTTCACCTGGTTCCATGGCTGGATGTGGACGTGGACGTCGGTGACGCCCGGCGCTTGGCTCATTCTCCCGTGAACCTCGGTTGGCGCTTCTCCAGAAAGGCCTTCACGCCTTCCTGCATGTCCTTCGAGCTGAACATCACGCTCGCCAGGCTCTGCTCGCGGCGGATTCCCTGGTCCAGCGGGGCCCGCTGGCTCGCGCGTGCGGACTCCTTGATCATGGCGAGGGCCATCGGACTCTTGCTCGCGATCACTTTCGCCAGCGTCATGGTGCGCTCCAGGAGCTGGCGGGCGGGCACGACGACGTCCACGAGCCCGACGCGCAGGGCCTTGGTCGAGTCGAGGATCTGCCCCGTGTACATGATCGTGAGCGCCTTTCCATACCCGACCAGGCGGGGCAGGCGCTGCGTCGCGCCGCCGCCCGGCATCATGCCGAGGTTGACCTCGGGCTGGCCGAACTTCGCGTCCTCGCTGGCGATGCGGATGTCGCAGGCCATCGCGAGCTCGTTGCCGCTGCCGAGGCAGTACCCGTTGATCATCGCGATCAGCGGCTTGGGCAACGAGTCGGCGGCCTCGAAGATCGA
>JBIOIA010000087.1:0-10553 GCA_044449445.1 Gemmatimonadales bacterium | reverse complement strand
ATGCCCGACAGGCCCGGGGGCGCAGCTCGACCCTGGAGGCGTGGTTTGGACGGTCGGGCCTGTCCTTGCGGGGCCTGCGGGTCCTGAGGGTCCAGCGAGTCAGCCGCTCCTCCAGCCGCCACTCGGGAGGCCGCGGGGACGCCCGAGAACATCGTCTGTCGCTCGAGCCCCCGGAGGATGGCCGGACCCACCCCATGCACCCGCCCGAGGCCCTCCAGTGAGCCGAACGGGCCGCCCGAAGTGCGCTCCTCGACTATTCTGCGGGCCAGTTGCGGCCCGATCCGGGGCAGCCGCTCGATCTCGACGGCATCGGCACGGTCCAGGTCCACGCGCTCGCCGGGCTCCAGCGGGCGGGACATGGCCAGGGCACGGACCGCGCTCGATTCCTGCGCCGCGAGGTTGCCTTCGGCCAGGCCCGGCGCGATCAGCGCGGCGCCGGGCGGCCCGTCGGCACCGGCGCGTACCGCCTTGACTCCCGCGCCCAGGGCGGCGGTTCCGAGAAGAAAGAGGAGGGCGCGCCTCTCATCCCTGGTGAACATGGCGGGAAGATAGGAGGCGCTGCCTGGGATCTGTGATCGAAACTATGCGCGCAGTAGCACAGCCTTGCAGGTGAGGCGGCGGGCGGAGGCGGCAGTGGGTTTCAGTGCACCAGTGCCAGGGCGACCCGCCCGACGTTGGTCAGCGCCTGCGGCGACACTTTATCCGGCGTGTCCTGCGTGGTGTGCCACCACGGGTAGGGGCTGTGCGCCGGATCGCCGAGCGTGGCGCAGCAATCAATGACGTCGATGATCCGGATACCGGCTTCGTGCAGCGGGACGTGGTCGTCGGTGATCGCGCCGATCTCCGCGTTGCGGAACACGCGGCCCAACCCGAGGCGCTCGGCGGTGGACCATACGCGGTCCACCACTTCGGGCGCGAACTGGAGCGAGTTTTCCTCCTGGTAGAACTCCTGCGTGAAGTCACCCACCATGTCGAACAGCACGCCGAACACGGGCTGGTAGCCCGGCGGCATGTGATGGGCGAAATACCGGGCGCCGATCATCACGTCGGGCGTGCCCGGATCGTCGAAGCTGCCGTAGTCCTCGCCGTCCACGAACAGCAGGTCCACGCCGAGGGCCGGCGGCTGCTTCTTGAGCGCATCGGCGACGCCGAGCAGCAGGGCCGTCGAGGATCCGCCGTCCTCCGCGCCGGGCATCGGCAGGTTGCGCTTCGCGGGGTCGGGGTCCATGTCCGAGACCGGTCTGCTGTCCCAATGCGATACGTAGAGCACGCGGTTGGGGTCGCTCGGCTTGAAGCGCGCGAAGATGTTGCGCAGGTGCAGCGAGTCGCCCTGCAGGCTGACGTGCACCCACTCCTGTACGATGACCGTGTCGGCGCGGCGCTTGAGCTCGCTCACCAGCCAGTCGCCGATCGCGCGGTGGCCCGGCGTGTTCGGGATGCGCGGGCCCGCGGCGACCTGGTACACGACCCAGCGGTGGGCCTGCGCGCCGTCGAACTGCTGCGCCTCGGAAGCCCCGCTGCGGCACGCGGATCCCCCCGCGATCACCAGGGCGGTCGCCAGCGCCGCGCGGCGGCTCATCGCACCTGCCCCGCGTTGAAGAACACGCGCACGCTCGCGGTGAGCGTGAACTGCGAAAACTTCTGGTCGAGCTGACGCTCGTCCGTGATCACGTACGAGGCGGCGAGGCTGGCGGTGGCCTGGGGGGGCATCTCGGTGTCCATGGTCAGATTGTACTCGGTTCGCCGAGAATCGGCGATCGGGATGCATCCCGTGCCGTCGGCGCGATCGATGCAGATGGCGTTGAGCGACCTGGACCAGTGCATGGAGGTCCGTATCGGCGACTTCAGCGGGACCAGGTCCTGCGGCGTCCGGAACACGAACGAGAGGCTCGCCGTCGTGCTGGTCCGGTCGCTCAGCGTCGTGTTGCCGCTCTGGTCCGTGCTCGAGTGGTCGCTGGTGCGCGCGAGCCCGGTGGTGATACGGGGTGCCCAGCTGATCGTGACGCTGAATGGCCGACTGCGGGTCTCCTGGACCGCGCTGATTCCCCCGGTCGCCGCGTCGAGCGGCGGCACTTCACTCACGGTCGAGCGGAGCTGCCAGCCGGCCGACGCCGAGATCGACGTGATCAGGCGCTGGATCAGCGCGCTGTGCGGGGTCCAGAGCCAGCGCGCCGCCAGATTGGGCCACTCGGTGTCGGTGGACCGCTGGAGCTGCTGGGCATCGCCGCGCAGGAACCACGAACTCGCGATGCGCTGCGCGTAGGAGCCCGTGAGCTGCACGCTGAGCGGCAGCCGGAATGCCATGCTCGCGCGGTTCTGCTCGGACTGCGACGCCGCGTCGGCGAGCCGGCCGTTCTGGGACGTGTAGCCGCCGAGGCCGCCCAGGCCGAACATATAGGAGTTGCCGGGGTCGAAGCCGGGCCCGTTGAACTGCGAGCGGCGATCGACCAGGTGATCGACGTCAACCTGCGTAATGCGGTCCAGGGCGCGCCGCAGCGCGGAGGAATCGCCCAACAGGTTCCTCAAGCCTCGCGAGAGGTCGAGCGAGGCCGCGAGGTCGAGCGTGCCCGCATTGCCGAACGTGGTCGGCAGCCGGTAGGCGCCCGAGGTGTCACCGACGCTGCGCTCCGGCTGCGTCGCGTTGGGGTCGCGGTTCAGCGTGAAGCTGCTGCCGTAGGTGACCCTGGGGCGGATCCACGTCGCCACGGCCGGCGACCACGCGAACCGTGCGCTGGCGGAGCGCTGCCGGACGAACCCGATGTTCATGCCGAGGAACCGCTGTCCGCTCTGGTGGGTCACCACGCCGATCGTCGTCGTGTCGCCGTAGTCCTTGAGGTCACGGTCCCAGCTCGCGCTGAAGCCCAGGGACATGCTGGTGAAAGGACGCAGCTCGAGCGATCCGGTGGAACGCAGCACGGCGGTGGTCGAGAGCACCGGAGCCGGCACGTCGAACGCCGTGGCGATCGGCACGATGTAGCTGGCGCTCTGCGAGCTGCTCCGGGCGATTCCGGTCGAGAATGCGAACGAAGCCGGCGTGAACCTGAGTCGTCCGTCCCGCAGGCCGCGTACCAGGTCACTGCTGCGGAGGAAGCCCGGCAGGCGGTCGAGCGCACCGCGAAGGAACGCGGGGAGATACCGGAAGCTCAGCTCGCGAGGCGCGACGTTATAGTCCGCGCGCAGATCGGACACGTGACTGGTCGCCGTCGAGAGTTCGGCGCGCGAGCTCCCCGAGGACCACGCCGCGCTGAAGCCGAGGTTGTCGGTGAAGGCGCGTTGCCACCACAGCGTGCCGCGTCGCGAGCGGCGGATGGACAGGGCGTATGAGGCCGAGCTGGTGGATGGCTTGCGAAGGCCGACGAGTCCGGACGTCAGGACGTCGGTACCGGTCAGGAAGTAGGGGTCCTGAGAGGTCTGATCGAGCCGGATGGTGAGCGGCGCGGTGAGCCCCAGTCGCTCGAGCCCGAGCTTGTCGAGGCGGATGCTCGAACCGAGGCCGAACTGGTTCGTGCCGACATAGCTCGGGTTCTCGCCAAGCTGGCGGAAGTTGCCGTCGCGCTGGCTCACCTGGACGTTGAGCGTCGCGACGTCGGCGGCCGTGAGGTCGAGCGACACCGCGCCCGCGTAGCCCGCGTCATTTACGACGCCCGAGAGGCGGATGTCGTCCACCCACACCTCGGCGCTGTCGGTCGCGACGCCGCTGTCCCGCACAAATCCGACGGCGAGCTCCTGCACCTGCGTCAGGTTGGGCGGCGACACCGCGGGGTTCAGCACGTGCACGAGGTAGGGCCCGCTGCACGCCACGTACGCCAGCGTGTCGCCTCCGCACTGGGCCGCGCCGCTGGGCGGCTTGCCCTCCAGAAAGTCCTTCTCGATCTGGGCGCGCAGCAGGAACCACGGCTGGAAATCCACCACGACTTCGGGCAGCCAGGTCGTGCTGGACGCGTTCGTGCGGTACATGTAGAAGTTGTTCGCGTCCTGCCCGGCCTTGATGTAGAACGACAGCCGGTGCAGGTCCCAGTCCACACCGCGGCCCCGCGCCCAGACGCGCAGCTGCCGGTAGCCGAGGAAGTTCTTGGGCTGGTCCGGGAAGCTGAGGAACGCCTCCGCGCGCTCGCCGGCCCTGAGGTCGCTGGCCACGACACGCAGCGACTGCTCGTTGATCTGGGTCGACCCGAGCGAGAGGCTGCCCGTGACGGTCTGGCCCTGGTCGATCACCCCGGGTGGCGACTCGTAGCCCAGGTCGGTCTTGTTTTCGGTCGATACGATGCTCGCGATCACCTCACCGTGGGTGGCGCCCGTGAGCCCGGAGATCCCGGGGATCGGCGTGCCCGCGCGCTTGACCCACGGCGCGCCGACCAGCTGCATCCGCGCGAGGGCGAAGAACAGGGTGGACTCGGCCGCGGCGGTCGCCGGCGCGATCACCGTCATACGCAGCGCCCGGACCTGCCTGATGTCCGGGGTACCCACCTGGAACGTGTCGGCGCGAAACGGGATTCGGTACAGGTGCCACTGACCCACTCCGGGGATCGTTCCGCCGTCCCGCACGAGGTAGCGGGGGTCCCCGACCTTGAACGTGTAGCGGAAGTGGTGCTCCCCGGTCGCGGCGATCAGAGTGTCCAGATGCTGGTCGTTGTTGAGATCCTCGGTGTCCACCCGGCCGTTGTGGCGCGTGCAGCGCGGGAAGAAGCTGCCCCAGTCGTACACCACCAGGCTTTGGCCCAGGGCCGAGTTGCACAGGGGCATGTTGCGCACGATCATGCCGTTGTCGCCGTCCACGATGCTGTCCGCCACGTCGCCCAGGATGCCGTTGTCGTTGACAGCTGCGTTGAAGGCGCCGGTGAGCGTGTCGCGCTCGGTATCGAGACGCCCCTCGCCGACCCGCCGCCGCCCCGTGTACGTGGTGTCCGCCCCGGAGGTCGTGAACCGGGTCGGGAGGAAATCCACCGCGTCCTCATAGACGGTGCCGAAGTCGAAGAGGAATGACGCCCCGGCGTTGCGCAGTTTGTGGGCGTCGTCCTCCAGCACCCAGAACTCGAGGTACTCGATGCGCGAGAGGTCGATGCCGGTGGCCGAGAGCGCCTGACTCATCGTGCGCCAGCGCGGATGGGCCGGGTTGTGGGGCAGCAGCCAGCGTGGGTTGAAGGTGCGCGGATCGGGCAGTCCGCCCACCGTGTCCGGGTGCAGCGCCAGCCACAGCACGGTCTCGGCGTTCTGGGTCGCACCCTGCACGACGATGGACGGGTCGATGTCCTGCGAGCGCAGCTGGAAGGCGCCGCCGGCCGACGCCGGGATCAGGTTCTGCCACGTGAGGGCCACGGCGTCGGCGTCGTTGAATCCGATCCCCGGGTCGATGCCGGTGCCGGCCACGCCGTTCGTCGAGCTGGGACGGCTGCCATACTCCCAGCTGCCCTCGTTCAACGGCAGGAAGATTCCGCCGGTTCCCTCGAACGTCTCGACGTACGCAACGCCGACCCGGTTGGGCGACGGGCGGCTCGTCGCCACTTCGGCATCGAGTGTGAGCGACGAGGGCGCCTCGGTGTGCACGAACGGGATGGCATTCAGCAGCTGGGTCAACCGCGGCTCGAATCGGAAGTTGCCGGTGACGCCGCCGACGAAGTTGGACGCTGGCTCGAACCCGAGCGGCGGCCGCGTGAAGGTCGTGCTCTGCTGCTGGAAGAGTCCGAGCGCATTGATGCTGCCGTGGTCGCCCAGGTCGTACGTCGTCGTCACGCCGTAGAGGGACGTCGGCGCGACCGCGAAGGCCTGGTTCTCCTCGAACTGCACCGTGACCTGGGTTGGCTGGCTGAACAGGGAGTCGGGGCTCACGAACGTGATCTGCCCGATCTCGTAGTTGATCGTGTAGTCGACGTTGCGGGTCAGTGACCGGCCCGCCGCCGTTACGCGCTCGCTCCCCTGACGGATCTGGTACCCGCCGAGCGTCAGGGTACTGCGGTTGTCGCCGCCCTTCGCATCGTAGTGGAGCGCGATCTGGAACAGCGGCGAGGGCCCCTGGGTGCGCAGCAGGTAGGTGGGGGTGTGATACAGGGAGTCCGTGCGGTACGCGGCCGCGAGCCGCGTGCTGTCGGCGAACGGCCTGATGCTCGGGAAGACGACGAACAGCTCGCGAAGCGGGGCGCCGCCCGCGGGATCGCGGCTGCGCGGGAAGAGGCGGTTGAACTGGTCGAACGTCGTGGCGTCGCTCTCGAGCGCGAGTCCGAGCAGCGAGAGGAAGGTGGGCGCGGCGGCGGCCGGCCGCTGCGAGCCCGCGACCAGCACCTGGACGCCCACCGACGTGCGCGTGACGTCGTCCGAGCTGCCCACGCGGTACACGTTGCGCAGCTCGTAGTAGAAAGTCGGCACGTCGGGGCCGCTCTGCGGCGCGAAGATCAGCTCCAGCGTGTCGGTGCGGCCGGCGCGCGAGGCGGCGGGGAAGGTGCCCACCGTGTCGCCGCGGGCCGTGATGTACGAGACCGCGAGATAATCCTGCTGGTCCAGCCGCAGCGCGAGCGCGAACCACATCCCCGAGGGATCGAGGTAGTAGTCGCGACCCTCGACCATGACCTCCCAGTTGATCGGCCCCACGCGCTGCTGGCTGTCCTTGCGCAGCGCGACCGCCGGGATGCCCGCGAGGTTCGTCCCGGCCGAGGACGGGCCGATCGTGCTCCGGTGCCGGTAGATGCGGACCTGCGTGATCCGCAGGCTGTCGGGCAGCCCCGTCGTCGTGAGGTTCAGGATGTCGAGGGCCGGGTAGCCGGGAATGGTGCGGGGGTTGCGCACGAAGAAGAAGCGCGTCGGCTCGAAGTCGCGGTCCGCGAGCACGCGGTCCACCGGCTGCACCGTCTGGTCGCCGACGTTGAAGACGCGCGCCTTCGCGACGTTGCCCTTCTGCTGGGCGAACAGCGCTCCGAAGGTCAGCGCGCCGAGGGCGCCCTGCGCGGCCACGCCGAAATTGTTGGCGGGAATCCCTCCGGTGATGAAGCGCGAGCGCGGCGCCTGGAACGTGACGTTCCCGACCTCGACCCGGCGCAGGACCTCGTCCTCGAGGCCCTGGTAGTAGACCTGGATATTGTTCGAGGCGTCGAACTCGCGCTGCGTGTCGTAGTCCACGTTGACGTGGATTCGCTGCCCCACGACGCCGCCGGTGCGGACCTGGAACTGGGGGTCGATGCGCGGCGGGGTGAAGCCGCTCTGGCAGCCGCTGCCGATGAGGCCGGCGTCGGACGCCGTGCATCGCAGGTTCTTGAGCTGGTCGTAGCGCAACTCGAAGAGCGCGTTCAGCTGGATGCCCAGGTCGGCGTACCGGCCGATGATGGATACTGGCCGGGAGGCACCCTGGTCTAAGCCGTAGGCCAGCGGAAGCGCCACCAGCGTCGTCTCCGGCCCCGGCAGCCGGGCGAGCGTAGCGCTGTCGCCCAGGACCAGGGCGCGCCACCGCAGGGCGTCCAGCCCCGCCGCCCGCGCGCGCGCCGAGTCGGCCCAGCGGTCGGCGGCCCGCGCCGCTCCCAGGCCCCCGGGCAGCACCAGGACCGGGAAGCCGGTCGGCTGGGTGATCCGGAGCGAACCGCGCAGCGAATCGGACTCGAGCCGGACCTGGCGCAGGGGCGGCAGCGGTGCGGGCTGCTGGGCCGGGGCCTCGGAGGCGACGAGAAGGAGGGCGGCAAAGGCCGCAGCAAGGGAGCGCGTCAATTGGGCCGCATTCGGGGTACTATTGTCGCCTGTGCCAAGAGCATAGGATACGAACAGGCGCTGGGCGCCTCAACCCCGAGCCAGGGGCATTCTGCGACGTGAAGATCCTGAGCCGATACCTGCTGCGCGAGCACCTGGGGCCGTTCACCTTTGCACTGTCGGCCATGACGGGCATCATGCTGCTGAACCAGGTGGCCCGCCAGTTCGCCAGCCTGATCGGCAAGGGGCTGCCTTGGGGCGTCATCGGCTCGGTCTTCGGCCTGTCCCTGCCGTTCATCCTGGCCATGACCGTGCCGATGGCCGTGCTGGTCGCCGCGCTGCACGCCTTCAGCCGCATGGGAGCCGACAGCGAAATCACGGCGCTCAAGGCGAGCGGTGTCAACCTCGCGCGGCTGGTGCGGCCCGCGCTCATCGCGGCCACGATCGTCGGCGCCTGCGAGTTCGTGTTCCTCGACCAGGTCCTGCCCCGGACCAACCACCGACTCGCCAACCTGCTGATCGACATCGCGCGCAAGAAGCCCACCTTCGAGCTGCGCGAGCAGGCCGTGAACGAAGTGGTCCCGAACCAGACGTTCCTGCGGGCGGGCCGGATCGACCAGGCGGCCGATCGGATGAAGAACGTGGTGATCTACGACCTGGCCAACCCGACGCGGCGCCGCACCATCTACGCCGACAGCGGCTACATCCGCTACAACGGGGACCGCACCGATCTCTTCATGACGCTGTTCGACGGATACATCCACGACTACGACCGGCTCCAGAGCCAGACGTTCCGCCGAATCTACTTCGGGACGGACCTGATCAAGGTGAGCGGCGTCTCCAACCGGCTCGAGCACACGGCCAACAACGACTACCGGGGCGACCGGGAGATGTCGATGTGCGAGATGGAGAACGTCGTGACGGCGGACATGCGGGCCGCCGCGCAGGCATCCAAGGAATGGCACAGCCAGGTGCGGCGCGACGCGCTGGCGCTGGTCGGGCTGCTGCCGCCGCCCAACGACACCAGTCCGGCGCCGGTCTCCCGCTTCTCCCTGACGACGATGTACTGCCACCTGCTCTCCCGGGTGAAGGCGAGCCTCGTCCCGCCGGCGCTGCGTGCCGAGCCGGTCCCGCAGCGGTTCGCGCCCGATCGCTCCGGCAGCTTGCTGCGCAGCCAGCAGGCCTCGATCGTCGCGCGCCAGGTCGCGGCGCGGCAGCACGCGACCACGTTCATGGTCGAGATCCACAAGAAGTGGTCGCTGGCGGTCTCGTGCATCGTGTTCGTGCTGATCGGCGCGCCGGTGGCGCTGCGGTTCCCGCGCGGCGGCATCGGGCTCGTGATCGGCGCGAGCGTCGTCATCTTCGGCTTCTACTACATCGGACTGATCGGCGGCGAGACGCTCGCCGACCGGCGGCTGATCTCGCCGTTCTGGGGCATGTGGACGCCAAACGTCGTGATGGCCCTGGGCGGCCTCGCCGTGTTCCGCCGCCTCGGCCGCGAGACCGTCACGGGCAGGGGCGGCGCGAAGTGAGCGGGCGGACCGTGCGCATCCTCGACGGTTACGTCACGCGGGAGTTCGTGCGCATCTTCGCCATGGCGACGATCGGCTTCCCGCTGTTCACGGTGCTCATCAACCTGGCGGACAATCTCGACAAGTACCTGGGTCGCAACGTTCCGTTGCCGAAGATCGCCCTGTCGTTCCTGTACGCGTCGGTCGAGCAGGTCTTCTACGTGATACCCGCGGCGGTCCTGTTCGCTACGGTGTTCTCGACCGGCGCGTTCTCGCGCCACTCCGAGATCACGGCGGCGAAGGCATCGGGCATCTCGTTCCAGCGTTTGGTGACACCGGTGTTCCTGCTCGCCACGCTCGCGGGGGTGCTCGCGTACTTCGTGGGCGACCTGGTGCCGCGCGCCAAGGAACGGCAGGCCGAGCTGGTGGGCGAGTCGCAGCGCCGCTCGCAGGTGTCGCGCATCAACTTCGTGTACCGGGCCGACGGCGGCCGCACCTACTCGATCGGCGAGCTGAACGCGCCGACCAGGGAGATTCGCGACCTCCAGATCGAGCGCGAGGGCACGGGGCCGGAGTTCCCCGGCTACTTCCTGGTGGCGCGGCGCGCCGTCTGGGACTCCACGGGCTGGACGCTGCACGACGGGACGCTGCGATTGTTCCTGGGCGCCGACCGGGAGGTCGCGTTCGTGTTCAGCTCGGCGCGCCAGAAGGCGCTGTCCGAGCCACCGCGGGACCTGCTCCAGGAGCCCAAGGCCCCTGACCAGATGGGTTATGCCGAGCTGGGCCGGTACATCCGCACGCTGGAGCGCTCCGGCAGCGACGCGAACAAGCTGAAGGTCGAGCACGCGCTCAAGATCGCGATCCCGTTCACGTGCATCGTGATCGCGCTGTTCGGCGCCCCCCTCGGCATCACCGGCTCGCGCAGCGGGCCGACCTGGGGCGTGGCGGTGAGCCTGGCCACCACGATCATCTTCCTCATGGCGGTCCAGATCACCAAGGCGGTGGGCGCCGGCGGCGTGGTGCCGCCCGTGCTGGCGGCCTGGGCGCCGAACGCGATGTTCGGTCTGTCCGGGCTGGCGTTGTTCGCGAGGGCGCGGACCTGATGACGACAGACTGAGACAGATTGAGACAGATTGCTACAGCTTGAAACAGTGCGGGGCCCGCAGTTCTCGGGCCCCGCTCTGTGTGATTGCTGTCTTAATCTGTCGTAATCTGTCGCAATCTGTCTCTAGATGCTGTACCGCAGGCCCAGCAGCATCCGCCAGCGCGAGTTGACGGTGTCCACGCGGCGCAGGCTGGCCAGCGAGGTGGCGAACTTATAGACGCCGCGACCGGCGGTGGCGTTGTACGCCGCCATGGTCAGCAGGTTGGTCTCCT
>JBIOIA010000086.1:0-10555 GCA_044449445.1 Gemmatimonadales bacterium | reverse complement strand
GCACCTCTACGGCGGCCGCGCCGATCTCGACTGGCTCCAGTACGGAGGCACCGACCCGCTGGTCAGGCGCATGAGCTTCGCGCAGCCCGCCGAGGACGAGGCCACCGTCACGTTCGAGCTCTCGCGCCCGGTGTTCGGGTACCGCGCCGACTGGCAGGGCACCGATCTGCTGCTGACGATCCGGCGCGCGCCGGCCATCAACCGGCTGCACCCGCTCAAGGGACGTATCATCGCCGTGGATCCCGGCCATCCGCCGCTCGGGGCGATGGGTCCGACCGGTCTTAAGGAGGCCGACGCGAACCTCGGCGTCGCGCGCGCGCTGCAGCGGATGCTCGAGCGGGCGGGCGCGCTCGTCGTCATGACCCGGACCACCGACACCGCGCTCGGCCTGTACGAGCGCACCACGATCGCCGAGCGCGCCGGCGCCGAGCTGCTGGTCTCCATCCACAACAATGCACTTCCCGACGGCGTGAACCCGTTCGAGAACAACGGGACCAGCGCGTACTACTTCCAGCCGCGCGCGGTCCGGCTCGCGATGCTGGTCCAGGACGCGATGGTGCGTCGCCTGGGCCTGCCGAACCTCGGCGTCGGCCGCGGCGACCTCGCGCTGGCGCGGCCGACGTGGATGCCGTCGCTGTTGTGCGAAGGCGCCTTCCTGATGATTCCCGCGCAGGAGAACGCGCTGCGCACGCCGAGCTTCCAGGACCGGTACGCGCGCGGCGTGATGGAGGGCATCGAGGCGTGGTTCCGGGAGCTGGCCTCGCAATGATCCGCCGCGGGCTGATGCTGATGGCGTTCGCGCTGGCGCCGGTGCGCGTGGCCCTCGCGCAGGAGCCCGCCGAACGCGCCGCGCTGGACTCGATCCGCGCGGCGTACGAGGCGCAGTCCGACACGGCTGAGCTGATCCGGCACGAGCACGAGCGGATCGCCGTCGCGCGCGTGGACCGTGACAATGCGGTGCTCCACATGGAGCTGGGCTACCTGGCGTACCGGCTGGGCGAGATCACGAAGTCGCATTCGCGCTACAGCGACGCCGCCAGCGAGTTCCAATGGGCCACGGACCTGCGGCCGCAGTGGCCCTATGCGTGGTACTCGCTCGGGCTGTCGGAACTCGCCTCGGGCGAATCGCGGGTCATCGTGGTCGAGAACCTCCGGCAGCTCGTCGGCATTGACTATCTCTCGAACGCGGCCCACGCGTTCGCGCGGGCCATTCAGTCCGACCCTGGTTTCTCCCGCGGGATCGTGGAGCTTGCCACCACCGCGATGCGCCAGCGCGTCGCGCCGCACCTGGTGGCCGTACAGGCGGTGCTGCGCCAGGTGGCCGCCGGCCCCGCGGGTCGCGTTCCGGAGGTGCAGCTGATGCGCGGCCTGATCGAGCGCCGGCTCGAGGAGCCCGATTCGGCGCTCGATGCGTTCCGGGCCTACCTCTCGCTGGGCGGCGACTCGGGGATCGGCGGCGTCGAAGTGGCGAGGACGCTGGCGCTGCTGGGCCGCGCGGATTCGTGCCGGATCTGGTACTTCCGCGGCGTCACGCGCGCGCTCAGTGATTCGGCGCGACGAGAGGTGCGGCGCGACCTGCGCTGGATCGCGACGCCCGCCGAGCTTGCGGCGTTCGACGCGGCGGCGCCGGACTCGGTGGGCGCCCTGCTGCACGCGTTCTGGGAGCGGCGCGATGCGGCGGACGCACGGCGGGCCGGCGAACGGCTCGCCGAACAGTTCCGGCGTTACCACTATGCCACGAGGGAGTTCGCGCTGGCCTCGCGTCACCGGAATCTCGACGTGGCCTTTGCGTTCGGTGATTCGACGCAGACGGATTTTGACGACCGCGGAGTCGTCTACCTGCGCCACGGCGAGCCGGTGCAGCGCGCGCGGTTCGCGGCGCCGGGCTTCGAGGCCAACGAGAGCTGGCTGTACTACCGCAACCCGCCGGACGCCGACCTGATCGTGCATTTCGCGGCCGTGAATGACGTGTCGGACTTCCGCCTGATGGAAAGCCTGCGCGCGGTGTGCCGTCCCCGCGCGCGGTACGTCGAGCCGCTCGTCAATCCGAACCTCGACAACCGCAGGCTCGGCCAGCCCACGAACGCCACGAGCCTGACGTCGGGCGTGGACCCGCAATGCCTGGAATCGCGAGCCACCCTGTCGGAGACGTACGAGCGGCTGGCCCACGTTCCCTCGGCGTCGGCCAACATGTGGGCGCAGGAGCGGGCGGCGTCGCTCGAGATGGTGCACGAGGCGGTCACGACCGACTCGTACGTGCACGTGTACGCCGCGTCGCTGCGCCCCGTCGTGTCGTGGTTCGTGATCGCCGACTCAGCGATGCGGCCGGAGCTGCACCTGGTCTTCGCCGTCAGCGCGACCCGATTGCATCCCGTCGCGGCGGCCGAGGGCGCCGTCATCTACCCGCTCACGTTGCGACTGCTCGTGACGGACAGCGCGACCGGCCTGCGGGTCGCGGCGCTCGACACCGTGCGCTTCTTCCACAGCGCCCAGCGGATCGGGACCGGCGCGTTTCTCACCGATCAGCTGGTCCTGCGAGTTCCCGCGGGCCGTCATCGCTGGGCGTTCGTGATCGAGGAGCCGAACGCCTCGGCCGGCGACGCAGTGACCCGCCAGATGGTGGACGTGCCGGTCCTGGAGACCGGCTTCGCCGTGAGCGACGTCGTGATGGGCCGGGAGGGCAGCGGCCTGGTGTGGCGCCGGAGCGCAGGCGATGTCCCGCTCAATCCGCTGATGCGCTTCCCGAAGGACGGCGAGGCGACGCTGTACTACGAGCTGTACGGCCTCGCCCAGGGGGCGAGCGTGGCGACGCGCGTGCGCGTCATCCCGGCCGGCGGCCGCTCGCTGCTGCGGCGCCTGTTCGGCGGCGGCGGCGGCGCCGACCTCGCCTACAGCACCCTGACCGACGCGGCGGGGCGCTCGACCGTGCGCCAGCGCTTCGGCCTCAGAGGCCTGTCGCCCGGCCGCTACACGCTCCAGGTCGAGCTCACCGACGAGGCCAGCGGCACGCGAATCGTGCGCACGAGCCCGTTCGAAATCGGCGGCGGCAGCGCGCCTTGACCCCTCCTGACTGACGGCCTAAGTTCACAGGCCGATTACCGTTATCGCAGTTTTCGCCCGATCCGGGAAGCCATGTTCTGTTCGCGGTGTGGTGAGCAGGTCGATACATCGAGCAGGTTCTGTCCGCGCTGCGGGGAGGACCTGAGCAAGCTCACTACCGGAGCGGGCAAGCCGGGCGCCACGGCACCGCTCAGCGCCCAGCCTCCGCAGGAGGACGAGACCGCGATCGTCCGCGAGGCGCTGAAGGACGAGTACGAGCTCGAGAAAGAGCTGGGCCGCGGCGGCATGGCCGTCGTGTACAAGGCCCGCGACAAGCAGCTCGAGCGCGAAGTCGCCATCAAGGTCCTGCCGTTTTCGCTGAGCTTCGACGCGGAGTTCGTCGAGCGCTTCCAGCGCGAGGCGCGCACCGCCGGCAAGCTCGAGCACCCCAACATCATCCCGATCTATCGGGTCGGCCGTGCGGGCCGCGTGATCTACTTCTGCATGAAGTTCATCCGCGGCAAGTCGCTCACCGACAAGATCGAGGCGCGGGGCGCGATCCCGGTCCCCGAGCTGAAGCGGCTGCTGATCGAGAGCGCCCGCGCGCTGGGCTATGCGCACAAGCACGGCATCGTGCACCGCGACATCAAGCCCGACAACATCATGTTCGACGAGCTGGGGCAGGCGATCGTCGCCGACTTCGGCATCGCCAAGGCCCAGTCTGGCGCGAAGCTCACCGGCACCGGCATGTCCATCGGCACGCCGCACTACATGAGCCCCGAGCAGGCGCGCGCGCAGAACCTCGACGGACGTTCCGACATCTACTCGCTCGGTGTCGTCGCGTACCAGTGTCTCACGGGGCACGTGCCGTTCGACGGCGAGGACAGCTTCTCCATCGGCTACAAGCACATCATGGAGGAGTTGCCCGTGCCCGCGCTCGAGCAGGCCGACCAGCGCGAGATGTTCACCATCATCCAGAAGATGATGGCCAAGAAGCCCGACGACCGGTTCCAGACCGCCGAGGAGGTCGTGGCGGCGATGGAAGGCGGCGCGATGCCGATCGCCGACCTCGCGACCATGCCGACGCGCGCGATCGAGCCGCAGAAGGCGCCGGCGAAGGGGGCCAAGCCGGCGGGCGGTCCGCCGCCGGCGATCGCGACGGCGGCCACCACGCCGCTGCCGCGCGCCTCGGCGTCCATGGGCGTGCCCAAGGACGTCGCCGCTGCGCGCGCGGCCGGCGCCGGCGCGGCTCCGCCCCCGGCGAAGCCGGCGCTCAAGCCCAAGGAAACGGGAAAGAAGAAGAGCAGCGGCGGCCTCATCGCCGCGGTCGTCATCCTGGCCCTGGCCGGCGCGGCGCTGGGCGGCTATCTGATGTTCATGCGCCCGCAGCAGGTCGCCGTGGTCCCGCCGGTTGCTCCGCCCATCAATCGCGACTCTGCGGCCGCCGCCGATTCCGCGAAGGCCGCTGCGGCCGCCGCCGCGGCCGCCGAATCCACCAAGGCCGAGGCAACCTCGTCCAAGCGCGACCGCAACCGGCGCACGCGCGAGGAGTCGAAGAAGACGGTGACGCCGCCGCCCGCCGCGCACGCCACCGGAACAGGCACCATCAGCCTGAACAACCTGCGGAACAACGCGACGGTCCGAGTGGACGGCGAAGTCAAGCGAGGCGACCACATCAAGGTGCCCGCCGGCGTGTCGCATCAGATCCAGATCGACGCCCAGGGCTTCCAATCGCTCAATCAGTCGGTGACGGTCGCCAACAACCAGACGCTCCGGTTCGACGCGACCATGCGTCCCGCCGGCACGGCGCCTCCGCCCGGCGGCACGCCCGGCGGTTCTTCGAGCGCGGATTGCGCGTCGTCGCCGAACATCTTCAACAACTCATCGAATCACTGCTTCGACACGCGACCGGTGCCGCAGACTCTCCCGCAAGCGACCGCTCCGACGACCTGCAGAAGCAACGTCGGCTCGGCCACGCTCATGGTGAAGATCTCGGCCCAGGGCGAGGTCATGGACCAACCCACGGTGATGCACTCGTCCGGGTGCCCCGCGTTCGACGATGTCGCCAAGGCGGCCATCCAGGACATCGCGTTCGTGCCCGCCAAGAAGGGCGGTCAGCCCGTCATCGGATGGCTGCAAGTCCCGATGCGGCCGACGCACTGACGCCAGACGTCATCCATCCGTCCGCCTTCATCGCGCCGAGCGCCGACGTGCTCGGTGACGTGCGGCTTGGCGAGCAGGCCAGCGTGTGGTACCAGTGCGTGCTGCGCGCCGACATGGCGCCCATCACCGTGGGCCGCCGTTCCAACCTCCAGGACCTCACGATGGTCCACGTGGATGAGGGCGTCCCGTGCACCGTCGGCGACGAGGTCGGCGTCGGGCACCGCACGATCCTGCACGGCTGCACGATCGAGAACCTGTGCCTCATCGGCATGGGGAGCATTCTCCTGAATCACGTGCACGTCGGGACCGGCAGCGTCGTCGCCGCCGGTGCCGTCGTCACGGAGGGCACGAGGATCCCGCCGGGCTCGCTCGTGATGGGCGTGCCGGCCAGGGTCGTCCGGCAGGTGGATCCGGCGCTCACCGCCCGGATCCGCTCGACCGTCGAGCACTACGTCCAGCTCGCGAAACTGCACCGCGAAGGCAAGTTCCCACGGAGGTCCTGATGTCCCGCACCGCTCGTGCTCTCGGCGCCGCGTTGCTGACGCTGTCCGCCCTTCCGCCCGTCCGCCTGTCCGCCCAGGTGCCCGAGTCCGTGCGCGCGACCGTGCACCGGATCTTCGCCACGCGCGACTTCGCGCCCGACCGCTTCGGACCCGCGCGCTGGATCGAGAACGGCGCCGCCTACACCACGGTCGAACCGGTGCAGGGCGGGCACGGCTCCGAGATCGTGCGCTACGAGACGGCCACGGGCGCGCGCACCATCCTGGTGAGCGCGCGGCAGCTGACGCCGAGCGGCGACAGCGTCCCGCTCGAGTTCGACGACTACACGTGGTCGAACGGCCGCGACCAGCTGCTGCTGTTCACCAACACGCAGCGCGTGTGGCGCCAGAACACGCGCGGCGACTACTGGGTGCTGGACCGCCGCAGCGGTGCGCTGCGGAAGCTCGGCGGCGACGCGCCGGCTTCGACCCTGATGTACGCCAAGGTCTCGCCCGCCGGCGACCGCGTCGCCTACGTGCGCCAGGGCGACCTGTACGTGGAGCGCATCGCCGACGGCGCGATCACCCGCCTCACGACCGGCTCGACCACCACGCTCGTCAACGGCATGTCGGACTGGGTGTACGAGGAAGAGTTCAACCTGCGCGACGGCTTCCGCTGGTCGCCCGACGGCCGCAGCATCGCCTACTGGCAGTTCGACATGTCCGGCGTCGGCACCTTCCTGCTCATCAACGACACCGATTCGCTCTATCCGTTCACCGTGCCGATCCAGTACCCGAAGGCCGGCACCACAAACTCGGCCGTGCGCGTGGGCGTGGTGAGCGCCGACGGAGGGAACACCACGTGGATCAGCGTGGGCGGCGACCCGCGCGATACCTACATCCCGTGGATGGAGTGGACCGCTCCCGGCACGCTGATGATCCAGCACATCAACCGGCGCCAGAACGCCGACGACGTGCTCGAGGCCGACGCGAGCAGCGGCGCCGCGCGCACGCTGATCGCCGAGCGCGACAGCGCCTGGGTGGACCTGGTGGACGAGGTGCCGTGGGTGGATGGCGGCCGGCGCTTCCTGTGGACCAGCGAGCGTGACGGGTGGCGCCACGTCTGGTCGGTCTCGCGCGACGGCACGGGCGCGCGGCTCGTGACACGCGGCGACTTCGACGTGGCCGGAGGCGTGAGCGTGGATACGGCCGGCGGCTGGCTCTACTACAGCGCCTCGCCGTCGAATGCGACGCAGCGGTTCCTCTACCGCTCGCACCTGGACGGCCGCGGCGACGCCGAGCGCGTGACGCCGGCGCAGCTGAGCGGCACGCACGGCTACAACATCTCGCCCGACGGGCGCTGGGCCTTCCACTCGGCCTCCTCGGCCGACGCGCCGCAGGCGCTGGACCTGGTCCGGCTGCCCGCGCACGAGACCGTTCGGCCGCTGGCCCAGAACGAGCGCCTGCGCACCGCGGTGCGCGACTTCGTCACGCGCCCGACCGAGTTCTTCCGCGTTCCGGTGGGCGGAGGCCTCGAGGTGGACGGCATGATGACGCGGCCGCGCGACTTCGACTCGACGAAGACCTACCCGGTGCTGGTGTACGTGTACGGCGAGCCGGCCGGCCAGACGGTGCGCGACGCGTGGGGCGGGGGCCAGTCGCTGTGGTACCGCGCGCTCGCCGACCTGGGCTACCTGGTCGTGAGCTTCGACAACCAGGGCACCCCGGCGCCGCGCGGGCGCGAGTGGCGCAAGATCGTCTACCGGCAGGTGGGAATCATCTCCAGCCGGCAGCAGGCCGATGCGATGCGCGCCCTGGCGCGCTCGCGCCGTTACGTGGACTCGACCCGGGTCGCCATCTGGGGCTGGAGCGGCGGCGGTTCCTCCACGCTCCAGGCCATGTTCCGCTACGCCGACGTGTACCAGGTCGGCATGGCCGTGGCGTCGGTGCCCGACGAGAAGCTCTACGACACGATCTACCAGGAGCGCTACATGGGCCTGCCCGCGGACGACGCGGCCGCCTACGAGCGCGCCTCCGCGATCGGCCAGGCCGAGGGGCTCAAGGGCAGCCTGCTCATCGTGCACGGCTCGGGCGACGACAACGTGCACTACCAGGGCGACGAGCGGCTCGTCAACCGGCTGGTATCGCTCGGAAAGCCCTTCGATCTGATGGTGTATCCCAACCGCTCCCACTGCATCTGCGAAGGGCGCGGCACGACCGAGCACGTCTACCAGCTGCTGACGCGCTACCTGCTGACGCACCTCCCGGCGGGAGGCCGCTGAGCGGGGAGCACAATTGTGATGTGTATAACCGATAAGCAAGACGACCTCTTGCTCTTCTTGGCGTATTGCCCGGGGCGGGGCAACGTCCTAATTTGACCCTCCGCATCTATTTCCTGCTGACGCTCTAAAACCGCCAGCGCGTTTAGATTACAAGGATGGCCGGATGGACTCATCGACCCGGCGTAAGAGGAGCTTTTTTGCATTATGGCCAAGTCCCGCTCGACTGATCGGACCCGTCGCCTCGACCTGAACGCCAACGCGCTCACGGTCCTCGAAAAGCGCTACCTGGTCAAGGACGACCACGGCAAGCCGGCGGAGAAGCCGGAAGAGCTGTTCTGGCGCGTCGCCTCGACGATCGCGGCGCCGGACAAGGCCTATGGCGCCTCCGAGGGGGCCGTGGAGGCCCTGTCCGAAGAGTTCTTCCGCGTCATGGCCGAGCGGAAGTGGATGCCGAACAGCCCGACGCTGATGAACGCCGGCCGTCCGCTGGGACAGCTCTCGGCGTGCTTCGTGTTGCCGGTCGACGATGCACTCTCGAATCGGGTGAAGGGCTCCGGCAAGGAAGGCAGCGGGATCTACGACACGCTGGTCGCGATGGCGCTGGTCCACCAGTCGGGCGGCGGGACGGGGTTCAGCTTCAGCAAGCTGCGGCCCAAGAACGACGTGGTGCGCTCGACGATGGGTGTCGCCAGCGGGCCGGTGTCCTTCATGTCGCTCTACGACGCCTCGACCGACGTCGTGAAGCAGGGCGGCACGCGCCGCGGGGCCAACATGGGCATCCTGCGCGTGGACCACCCGGACATCATGGACTTCATCACCTGCAAGAACGACACGAGCAAGATCACCAATTTCAACATCTCGGTCGCCGTCACCGACCGGTTCATGGAGGCGGTGAAGCAGGGCACGAGCTACGACCTCATCCATCCCAAGACGAAGGAAGTCACGGGGCAGCTCGACGCGCGCGAGGTGTTCGACAAGATCATCCACGGCGCGTGGATGACGGGCGAGCCGGGCGTGTTCTTCATCGACAAGGCGAACCACTACAACCCGGTGCCGGCCCTCGGCGAGTACGAGGCGACGAACCCGTGCGGCGAGCAGCCGCTGCTGGCCTACGACGTGTGCAACCTCGGCTCGATCAACGTCGGCGCGTACGTGCAGAGCGGGAAGATGGACTGGGACGGCCTGCGCCAGACCATCCACCTGTGCACGCACTTCCTCGACAACGTCATCGACGCGAACAGGTACCCGCTCCCCGAGATCGACGACCTCGCCAAGCGGATCCGGCGCATCGGGCTCGGCATCATGGGCTTCGCCGACGCGCTGGTGCGGCTCGGCATTCCGTACAATTCGAAAGAGGGCGTGGCGTTCGGCCGCGAGCTGATGAAGTTCGTGGACGAGGAGTCGAAGGTCGAGAGCGAGCGCCTCGCGCAGCAGCGCGGCACGTTCAAGGAGTGGGAGAAGAGCATCTGGGGCCCCGACAGGACCTGCGCGCGCGACGCGAAGGGCAACCGGGTCCGTCCGATGCGCAAGCTGCGCAACTGCAACCTCACGACCGTGGCGCCGACCGGAACGATCTCGATCCTGGCGGGCTGCTCCTCCGGCATCGAGCCGCTGTTCGCCGTGGCGTTCCTGCGCAATCAGGCCGGCAGCCTGATGCCCGACGTGAACGAGGACTTCATCGCGGCCGCGAGGGCCGGCGGCTGGTACTCGGAAGGCCTGATGAAGCGGATCGCCGAGGCGGGCAACATCCACTTCGACGAGGTGCCCGCCGCGGTGCAGCGCGTGTACGTCACCGCGCACGACGTCACGCCCGAGTGGCACATCCGCATGCAGGGCGCGTTCCAGGAGTACACCGACTCGGCGATCAGCAAGACGTGCAACTTCTCGGAGTCGGCGACCGAAGCGGACGTGCGGGAGATCTACGAGCTGGCCTACCAGCTCAACTGCAAGGGCGTCACGGTGTACCGCGACAACAGCCGCCCGATGCAGGTGCTCTCGACCGGCGCGACGGCGAAGAAGGTGGAAGAGAAGGGCGCCGACCAGAAGAGCGACGTGCGCGGCGGCCGACCGGCGACCGAGCTGGAGCGCGAGCTGGCGGAACTGAAGGGCCAGATCGCGGAGAAGGACGCGGAAATGGAGCGGGTGCGGCGCGACCTGCACCAAGCCGAGGCCGAGAACGCGCAGCGGCGCCAGAAGCGCTCGCGGCCCGACCTCCTCAAGGGCATGACGCGGCGCATGGACACGCCGCTCGGCACCGCCTACATCACGATCACCGAGGACGACCGCGGCCAGCCGTTCGAGATCTTCATCTCGCTGGGCAAGGCGGGCGCGCCGCTGATGGCGGACGTCGAAGCGATCGGCCGGCTGATTTCACTGGCCCTGCGCTCCGGTATCCCGATGGCGGAGATCCACCGCCAGCTGCGCGGCATCAGCTCCGACAAGGCGATCGGCCTGGGCCCGAACAAGGTGATGAGCGTGCCGGACGGCATCGGCATCGCGATCGAGAAGTGGATGCACGAGAAGCACGAGGGGGTGCAGCAGGACCTGCTGGCGCCGCAGCGGCCCGAGGCGACGGTGCGCCCGATTTCGACG